>NZ_AOHM01000058.1:0-416177 GCF_000510895.2 Pseudomonas sp. FH1 | reverse complement strand
GGCGGCTATTTCACCAAATCTGAAAGTCTTTTTCAGAGTTTCCTTAGGTAATTTACAAAAACTATTCTTAAAGGTTCAGAAAGGCCAGCTTACTCCTGATCAAGCAATGATCGCGGCCGAGGTCATTCTTGGCGATGACGTGCTAGACTCTCCAGAATTCATGGCAGAGCTCAAAACATCATTAAAGGAAGTTCCAGCTCTAGCAAAACAATTAACATTGCCATTGGATATTTTTGAGCAAGACACCCTTAGCATTAAGACCATCAACCACGAAAACAAGCCTCGCTTACCCCGTCCTAAACCAGAACCACGGCTAACTCAACAATTTAGAGTAGAAGTTTGGCGCGAATCAAAAAATAAAAAACGTAAATTTCGGATAGTGGAACTGTAAAATATATTTAAAGCCCCTTACAAAAACAGTCATATTAGATTAAACCCAGCAACAAACTTTAGTTACTAACACTATTTTTATTCATGAGCCGAAGTACGCAGAACCAAAAGCCTACCTCCCCAACAACTCCCTAACCCTCCCCCCCAACACCTCCACCGCAAACGGCTTCGTCAACACCCCCATCCCCGCCCCCAACTGCCCATACCCCATCACCGCATTCTCCGCATATCCCGTAATAAACAACGTCTTCAACCCCGGCCGCAATTCCATCCCCGCCTCCGCCATCTGCCGCCCATTCATCCCCCCCGGCAACCCCACATCCGTCACCAGCAAATCAATATGCACATCCGACCTCAACAGCTTCAGCCCTGCCGCGCTGTCGGCCGCTTCAATCACGGTGTAGCCCAGTTCACCGAGGACGTCGGCAAGCAGCATGCGCACCGTGGACTCGTCGTCCACCAACAGCACGGTTTCGCCGTGTTGGGCGACTTCAATATCCACTTGCCCTGGGGCCAATTCATCCCCCGGTGCGGCGCCGTGGTGGCGTGGGAGGTAGAGGGACACGCAGGTGCCTTCGCCCTCGGTGGAGTGCAGGTGCACTTGGCCGCCGGATTGTTGGGCGAAGCCGTAGATCATGGACAGGCCCAGGCCGGTGCCTTGGCCGATGGGTTTGGTGGTGAAGAAGGGTTCGAATACGTGGGCCATGACGTCGGGGGACATGCCGGTGCCGGTGTCGGTGACGCTCAGGCGCAGGTAGGGGCCTTCGGCCAGGTCGTAGGCGCGGGCGGCGGTGGCGTCGAGCCAGTGGTTGCTGGTTTGCAGTTGGATGCGGCCGCCTTGGGGCATGGCGTCGCGGGCGTTGATGCACAGGTTGAGCAGGGCGTTTTCCAGTTGGCTGACGTCGACGAAGGCGGTCCAGGCGTCAGGGGCGCCGGTGGTTTCGATCTGGATGCCGGGGCCGGCGGTGCGTTGGATGAGTTCGGCCATGCCGTACATCAGGGTGTTGACGTTGGTGGCGCGTGGCTCCAGGGTTTGCCGGCGCGAGAAGGCCAGCAGGCGTTGGGTGAGGACGGCGGCGCGTTTGGCCGAGCCTTGGGCGGCGACCATGTATTTGTCGACGTCGCTGAGGCGGCCTTGGGTGATGCGGCGGTTCATCAGTTCCAGCGCGCCGGAGATGCCGGCGAGCAGGTTGTTGAAGTCGTGGGCCAGGCCGCCGGTGAGTTGGCCAACGGCTTCCATTTTCTGCGATTGGCGCAGTTTTTCTTCGGCCTGCATGAGCATGGCGGTGCGTTCGGCTACACGCTGTTCCAGGGTTTCGTTGAGGGCGCGCAGTTTGGCTTCGGCTTCGCGCAGGGCTTCGTCGGCGATGGTGCGTTCCAGCAGGTCGGCGGCTTGGCGGGCGAGGATGTCGAGCAGGCGCAGGTCGCGGTCGGACGGCTGGTGCGGCGTGCTCCAGTGGGTGGAGATCATGCCAAGCAGGCGACCGTCGCGGGACAGCAACGGGGTGGTCTGGGCCGAGCGGATGCCGGTGTTGCGGAAGGCTTGCAGGTCGTCGGTGCCGGCGATGTCGGGCCATTCTTCGAAGTCGGGGATGATGGCGCGCTGGCCCAGTTGCAGGGCCATGGTGCAACTGCTGTAGGCCATAGGGCTCACCCATTGCCAGAACCCGACCGCTTCCGGTGGCAGACCGCGCGAACACAAGAGCTGCAACTGGCCACCATGGCCGGACGGGTGCCCTTCGGGGCACAGCAGCTGCATGGTGCCGAACTGCGAGCCGGTGATGGACACGGCGGCGTCGACGATCTTGCCGTAGAGGGCTTCGAGGTCTTGCTCGCCGATCAGGTCGAGGCTGATGCGGTGCAGGAATTCGATGTCCGACAGGGCGGTTTCCGAGTCACGAGAAACGCCAAGGGGGAAAGCGGCCGGGAAGGCGGTGCGTAGGGTTTTCATGGGGCTACCAAGGGAATGGCATTGAGCTATTAGCAGGTTATCAGCAAAGCTGTGACCACGCGCAATGGGCAGACGTTCGGTGGCGATCGCTGCCAAGTGCCGTTAGTTCACTGGCTTGACGGTCAGGCGTCGATTATCAGCGCGACTTCAAGTGGACATCCGCCAGCACTTCCCAGGTCTTGCGCCCTTGAGGCAATAGCGGCTCGCCCGCAAATCGATATTCGCCCAGCCCCTTCAGCACCGCCTGGTCCATCGCGCTATCACCCGAACCGTGCTCGATGGACAACTGAGGCAACGCAGAACCCTGCTGGTATTGCACTTTCACGATGACATGCCTGGCCTCCGGCCCAGGCTTGAAGACGGCTGACACCTCGTCTTGAACACGCCACATCCTGCGCTTGAGCCGACTCTGCGCGATCCCGACCCAGACTTGGTTGTAACGTTGCTCTTGCTCGGCGCTGAGTGTTACGCCACTCGCGCGTAACCGCTGAATACCCTCCCAGGCTTCGCCGAAACTGGATCGGGTCGCGCTCAGGTAAAGCGCCAGTGCGCCCTGCTGATCTTGCGGGCCGCCCTTGCCTTCTTCCATCAGCTTGGCCAAGCCGAGCTCCGCACTGGCGCTGTCCTTGATGGCCGCTGCGCGCCGGTAAAACTGGCGGGCTTTCACATAGTCCGGCGGCCCGTCGAGACCGCTTTGAGCGAGATCAGCCAAGAAGAGGTAAGCCTGTTCATCGACGTCGGCCACCGCCTGGTAAAGCGCCTTGGCTTTCGGGATGTCTCGCGACACGCCATGACCTCTTTCATAGAGGTTGCCGAGCACGATCTTGCACTTCAAGTTGCCTTTGTCGCTGCGGTCCTGGATGTAGTCAACCTGCTCGCGCGTGATGGAGGCTTCATCCCGGAAGGCCCAGCAACGCAGGCCAGCCATAGGATCATCCTGGGTACTGGTGCTTTGGCAGCCACTCATCAGCGTGGCGAGTGCCAGCAAAACCAAGGGGAAGCGAACGCCAACCCCGAGAACAGCGACGCGATTGATCCAGCGATGCAAGGCTCATCTCCTTATACTTGCGTGAAATTGATTGCATTGTGCCATCTTTCAGCTGATTGGCCTTACCGGAATGTGTGCCTTTGGGCGGCCTTGTCCGCAGCGCGGCGCTCCCTTTCATCCATACGCAGGACCGGGCGTGCTTTCACAGCGCTGAAAAAATAGCCTGGCGGTGTTGTAGACTTCCCGGCCTTCAACCCCCTACTTGAGAACATGGACGTGAAAAAACTACTGCTGCTCGGCTGCATCACCGCAACCCTGACTGGCTGCACCTTCACCGGCGCCAACGAAGTGGCACCGGGCGAATACATGATCACCAGCCATGGCAGCATCTTCAATTCCCGTGAGGGCCTGCTGGAAAACATCAACCAGAAAGCCGCGAAAGTCTGCGACGGCAAGCCGTATCACCTGGAAGGCGACAGCGGCGCGAACATGGTGGTGAGTACCACCACGCATATTGGGCAGACGCCCACGACCGTGCTGGGCTTGAAGGCGGTGTGCGAAGGTCGCAAAGAATAGCGCTCGTCTTCTTTCGGAGGTTTCCATGGCTCAATCCAAACGCGACAGCACCCGCATCGAGCGCCGCCTTGTCGCCACGCTCACCGACGCTTGCGAAACCGCCAAAGCCGAAATCCCAGGGTTTGAATGGCTGACCCACACGGTCAATTACGCCGACTTCCCAGGCAGCCTGCGTATCACCTGGGTCTTCGACACTCGCGCCAGCCAGGCGCAGGCCGTGGCGGCGGGGTTGGACGCGCGTATCCGCGAGTTGACCGCCACCGCACTGCAGGATGCCGAGATCCCGCCCGTGCAATTGGCGCGCTGCGTTCACTTGGACTCGGAAGAAGCCTGCCACGCCCAGCACGGCGGCAATTGGCGTTTGCGCCTGATGCGCTCAGCCAACTAGAGACTGACACCCAACTGCTGGATAATGCCCCCGCCCTGTTCCTCGCCTGTCGATAAGGAAGTCCCTCCAATGAAGTTGCCGTTTTCCGCTGCCCTGCTCGCGTCTGCCCTGCTGGCGCCGTCCTTTGCCCAGGCCGACGATGCCGCGTTGGTCGACACGCTCAAGGCCTTCACCCGTTGTGACGAGACGTTCTTCAGCCGCCTGAACACCCATCGTGACGCCTGGCAGGCCTATGCGCCGCTCAAGCAGCAAAAGGACTTCACCTGGATCGCAGTGCGCGACCGCACCGAACCCAAGGCCTCGGCCGTGCCGGTGAGTGCGCCGGCCATCGCGGGGTTGAAGCTGCTGTCCTATAACGATGAGGTCAGCGATCTTGGCCCGTTGGGCCTGTATTACTTCTGGGGTTTCACGGTGGACGGCACCATTGATGAAGTTGCCCCGCGCCTCGCGGCGTTGCTCGACCAACCCGCTGCGCTGCAAAAAGGCGAGGGGCAATACACGCGCAGCGAGCTGAAAGTGGGCAACAGTTGGCAGGCGATCAAGCCGATGCCGGGCAAGGCGCCGGGGCTGCGCAATGTGGAGCGGGTGCTGATCGTGGAGCCGGAGGGCAAGTATTCCCGTGTGAGCTGTTCGGTGCAGGGTGGCGTGAATGCCGGGCTGCTGGCGCTGTTGCGGCCGGACATCGCGCCAGTGGACTACCCGCGCACCGTGGCTGAAACCAACCTAGGTGATGTGCCGGTGCCACCCAACGTACTCCAGGGCCTCGACGCACCACTGCTGCAACCCAAGTTCAAGACGTTGAGCTACAGCTACCTGTCGAAGAACGCCGCGGGCAAAGACGCGCCGATCACCATCCGCTTCAAGGCCGAAGACGGTTTGCTGGTGAAGAACGAAGCCTACGGCGCCGCCTTCAATGTGGACCGCCTGATGCTGGCGGACCTGATCCAGTTGAAATCAAAAATGAACGGCGTGGGCGAAGGCCAGGTCCTGCAGACACGTGAGGCCGAGGTGAAATTGCCGACGAGTTGGGCGCCGGGCCAGACCCTGAGTGCGCACTTGAAGATGGCCAACGTGCCGGTCAAGCCCACCGACAAACCGCTCGAAACCACCTTGACCTGCAAGGTCGGCGAGCGCTTCCCGGCGCGTCAGGTGTTTGCGTCGCTGACGGGCGATGCCATTCGGTTGGCCTGCGAGCAGGATGGTTATTCGTCCAATCGCGCGTTTATCGAGGACCTGGGCGTGGCGCTGACGCTGGAGTCGACGTCGAGCCAGACCCACTATGTGAATGAAATCCAGACGCTGGACGTGGTGCGCTGACTAAAGCCCCTGCCCCTGCAAAAACGTGTCGACCTGGCGTTCGAAGCCAGTTCGCTCGAACTTCACCAGCGCCATGCGCCACAGGCCTTGCAGGTAGGTAAGGATCACCGTGGCGGTCACCTGCGGGTCGAGGGATGCTGGCAGCAGGCCCTGGGCCTGATCCTCACCCAGGCGCTCGGCCATGATGCCGCGCACCGCTTCCAACCCCTGCTCGGCGCGCTCGCGCAGTTCCGGGTCTGACAACACCACGTCCGTCACCATCGCGGCCACCATGCACAGGGGCGATGGCATCTGTGCGCCTTCCAGGTCATCAAGGATCACGCTGAAAAATGCGCGAATACCCTCGGCCGCCGTGGGCGCCGATACCAGGGCTTCCAGGCGCCGCGCCACCACATCGTCTTCGTAACGCTGCACGCAAGCCAGGTACAGCTGCTTCTTGCTCTTGAGCGAGTTGTAGAAGGAGCTTTCGCCGATGTCCATGACCTTGAGCAAGTCGCGCAGGCCAGTGGCGACGTAGCCGCGCTGCCAGAACAGCACCTTGGCCTTCTCGACGGCCTGGTCGTAATCAAACGCAATTTTTCTCGCCATGGGTCACCTGCCAATTCTGTATCGGCCGATACAATATCATTGACGAGGGATTTCTGCTCAGGCTATTTTGTAGCGATCGTTACAAACCATTGATCCCTGGAGACAGAAATGCCCGCGACATTCGATTTTTCCGCCCATCGCCCCTTGGTATTGCCGCCGGCCACGGAGGCTGTCACCCCGTTTGAGGTACACGTGCCCCAGGCCGCCATCGAGGATTTGCAACTGCGTTTGCGCATGGCCCGCTGGCCTGATCAGGAGTTGGTGGAGGACTGGTCGCAAGGTGTGCCGTTGGATGCCGCGAAGTCGCTGGTGGACTACTGGCTCAACGGTTATGACTGGCGCACGTTTGAAGCGCGCTTGAACAGCTTCCCGCAGTTCCGCACGCGGATCGACGGCGTGGGTATTTACTTCATTCACGCACGCTCGCCGCACCTGAACGCTACGCCAATTCTGCTGACCCACGGTTGGCCCGGCTCGGTGCTGGAGTTCCTGAATGTGATCGAGCGCCTCACCGATCCGGTGGCGTTCGGCGGCAAGGCTGAAGATGCGTTTCATGTGGTGGTGCCGGCGATTCCCGGCTACGGCTTTTCCGACAAACCCACCGAGCAAGGCTGGAACCCGGCGCGCATCGCCCGCGCCTGGGCGGTGCTGATGACGCAGCGGTTGGGTTACAAGCACTGGGTGGCCCAAGGCGGCGATTGGGGCGCGGCCATCACCACCGCACTGGCCGGCCAGGCACCCGAGGGCCTGATGGCGGCGCACGTCAATTTGCCGATGGTGGTGCCGGCGCAATTACCCGCCAACCCGACCGAAGAAGAGCGTCAGGCCCTTGAGGACATCGAGCGTTACGTCAGCGACAAGGCCGGCTACGCCAACCAGATGAACACCCGCCCGCAAACCATCGGCTATGCCCTGAACGATTCGCCGGTGGCCCTGGCCACGTGGATGTATGAAAAATTCTGGGAGTGGACCGACAACAACGGCCGCCCCGAAGACGCCCTCACCCGCGACCAGATGCTCGACGACATCTCGTTGTACTGGTTCACCGGCACCGGCACGTCCAGCGCGCGCCTGTATTGGGAAGGCGTGGGCGCGACCATTCGTGGGGCGGACTTTTTCTCGTCGGCGCGGGGCGGCGTGGAGCGTATCCAGGTGCCGATGGGCGCGAGCATTTTCCCCGCTGAAACCTTCAAGCCGCCACGGGCGTGGGCAGAAGCGGCGTGGGCCAATCTGTTCTATTGGAATGCGGTGGACAAGGGCGGCCACTTTGCGGCGTTTGAACAACCGCAGGTTTTTGCCGAGGAATTGTGGAAGGCGTTCCGGCCGTTTCGCGCAACCTCAGGCTGATCGGCCCCTTGTGTTTTAGCCGTGGCTGCACTCAACTATGTGCCCTCCCCTCTAGCGAGTATCGACATTGGAACGTTATGAATCGCTGGTCATCGGCTTGGGCGCCATGGGTGCCGCCACGGTGTACCAACTGGCCAAGGCCGGCGTGAAGGTCGCCGGGATCGACCGTCATCACCCTCCCCACACGCTTGGTTCCAGCCATGGCGATACGCGGATCACGCGGTTGTCGGTGGGTGAAGGCGCGCAGTACGTGCCCATCGTGCGTAATTCCCATCGCATCTGGCGGGAGTTGGAGGCGCTGTCGGGGGAGTCGCTGTTCGAGCAGTCGGGGTTGCTGGTGCTCACCTCCCGCGAGGACTTCGACCCCAGCGATGCAACCGACTTCACCTTGCGCACCATCGGCCTGGCGCAAACCTACGGTATCGAGCATGAAGTGCTGGACGCGGCGCAGATTCGCCAGCGCTTTCCCCAGTTTGCCCAGGTGGCTGACAGCGCCATCGGCTACTACGAACCGGGCGGCGGGTTTGTGCGGCCCGAGCGCTGCATCGAGGTGCAACTGCGCCTGGCCGAGCAACAGGGCGCGACGTTGTACAAGGGCGAAACCGTGACCCACATCAGCTCGGACGAGCACGGCGTGATGGTGACCACTGACCAACGCACCCTGCTGGCTGACAAGCTGGTGGTCAGCGCCGGTAACTGGGCCGGTGGCTTGCTGGGGGCGCCGTTTGATCGGCTGCTCAAGGTGTATCGCCAGCAGCTGTTCTGGTTCGAAACGGAGCCGGATGCAGCGCTGGTCGGCGCGTCTCCTACGTTCATTTTTACCCATGGGCCGGGCGAGAGTGATACCAACTACGGCTTCCCCGCGTTGCCCGGTGAAGGCAGTTTGAAAGTGGCGACGGCGCAGTACCACACCCCAACCACGCCGCAGACGCTGGACCGCACCGTTTCGCCCGCCCAGGAGCGCGAGATGTACGAGCAACAGGTGCAGGGCCGCATTGCCGGGCTGACGGCCAAAGTGGTCAAGTCAGCGGTGTGCGCCTACACGGTGACGCCGGATCACCACTTCATCATCGACCGGCACCCGACGTTGCAGCACACCTTGGTGGTGTCGCCGTGTTCGGGGCATGGTTTCAAGCATTCGGCAGCGCTGGGTGAGGCGTTTGCGCAGTGGTGCGTGAAGGGCGAGAGCGAGTTGGATCTGTCGTCGTTTTCGTTGAAGCGTTTTGAAGGGCAATCGTTCTAAGAACGAGGGGCTTCAAAAGCTGCGGATCAACGAACCAAACAGATCACCCTCGGGCATTTTGCTCACTGGGATCTCGGCATTCTCGAACCACTGCTGGCTGGCCTCAGGGTGCGGGCCGCTCAGGACCACGACGCCCTTTTCATAGGTATACCGCGCCGCCGCGACGTCACCGTTGCGGTAGGTGGCGATGGTTTTATACGACCCTTTCGGAAAGTAGGGCCCGTCCTGGAAGAAGACGTGATCAGCCTTGCCCGCCCACGTGACTTGTACGGCGGCGTCGGCGCTGCCAGCCACCTCAAAGCCAGGGCGGCCGGCTTCGCCGTCGAGGTCCTGGGGGATCAGGCCAAGGTTGTTGTCATCCGCCAGGTAGGCGCCCATGCACAAGCCCAGGTAGCGGCCACCGTTGGCGACGTAGCCGCGGATGGCCTCGCTGCGCGCATCACCCAGGCTGCGCAGCGCTGCGGGAATGTCCTGGCCGCCGCCAGGTTGTACGTAGAGGTCGTAGCGCGCCAGGGTTTGTGGCGTGATGTCGATCGACTCATCCGCGCCCACAAAATCGATGTGATAGTTGGGATTGAGTCGTTGCAGGGCTTTCGCCACGTTTTCGGAACAGTCATCACAACCCGCCGGGCCCCGGTAGATGGCGACGTGGGTGATAGGCGTCGCGGCCTCGGCCGGTGACGGCAGCAGCAGCGCAAAAGCAAACAAGGTGGCGGCGGTGGCTCGCAGGTTCATGGCGATGGGCTCCAGGGCGGACACCCCAAAGCCTATAGCGATTGCGCCGTTCAATCCGTTAACAGTTGTAAAAACTCGGCGCCTTGCTACCGCCTTAAGGCGTCACGCCAGTGGCTTCATTGGGCAAACGCATACGTCCCGCCCTGCTCCACCGCCTTGCGATACGCAGGTCGCGCCTGGAATTTCTCCACCCACGCCGCCAAGTTCGGGTAGGCCTGCAACTTGCCCTGGGCCCTGGCGATTTCACCGATAAAGCTCATCTGAATATCCGCGCCGCTCAGCTCATCGCCGAGCAGGTAGGCTCTGCCCGCGAGCACGTCGTTCAGGTAACCGAGGTAGTTGGCGACTTCCGATTCGATCCGCGGATGCAACGGTGCGCCTGCCTCGCCCAGGCGGCCGACGTAGAGGTTGAGCATCAACGGCAACATGGCCGAACCTTCGGCAAAGTGCAGCCATTGCACGTAGTGGTCGTAGGTGGCGCTGGCAGGGTCCGGTTGCAGACGGCCCTGGCCGTGGCGGCGGATCAGGTAATCGATGATGGCGGCGGACTCGATCAGCACCAGGCCGCCGTCTTCGATCACCGGGGATTTGCCCAGCGGGTTGATCGCCTTGAGCTCCGGCGGTGCGAGGTTGGTTTTCGGGTCGCGCTGATAGCGCTTGATCTCGTAGGGCAAGCCGAGTTCTTCGAGCAGCCACAGGATGCGTTGCGAGCGTGAGTTGTTGAGGTGGTGGACGATGATCATTGAAGGCTCCGCAGGGCGAGAGGGGTGTCTTGGAAACAGACTACGCCAGCCTTCGGGAGTGCCGACAAATAATTTTCTGCGTGACGGACGCCGTGGTTACCATGGGGATCGATTCGAAAGGAGGCACAGCATGGATCTGAAATTCAGCCACGTCGACATACTGGTCGAAAACCTTGAAGAGGCCTGTGCCTATTACGCACACATTCTCAAGGCACGCATTTCCAAGACATTCGTGTGGGAACGCGGCGGCCTACACGTGCGGTATGCCGTGGTGCTGATGGGGCAAGAACGCTTCATGCTGGTCCAGCCGATCGCCGGCAACCTGCGCGAGCTATTGGACGCCCACGGCGAAGGCATGATTTACCGCCACTGTTACACCACGCCGGACATCGAGATCGCTTATGACGAACTGATCGCCGCTGGTGTGCAGCCGGAGAACGAAAACGGCGTGCCCCTGGCCCGCGAGAACCTGCAATCACCGTCCGGGGGGCGCATTATCTGGCTGCCCAAGCGCTTCGGGCATTTCTCCATGGAGATCCTCGAAGAGGCGACCCTGGAGGCGTTTATTGTGGAGGCGTTTGGCTGATCGAGGCCCACGCCGCCTGCGCCAGCAACGCGGCGTAGTGATTCGGGCTGTGCTTGACCCGGCCGGATAACCACGCACGGGCATAGCTTTCGGCCGCGCCGATGATCAGCGACAGCAGCAGTTCTGCCGGGATATGGCTGAACGCCTCACGGCGGCCTTCGTCGCTCATCCACTCGGTCAATTGCGCGTTGCGCTGTTTGTTACGGGTGAGCAGTTCGTCCTTGTGCGGGCCGTTGGCCACGGCGAAACGGCTCTGGAACATAAAGCGCGCCCATTCGGGTTGCGCATCCACCCACTCCACATAACTGCGCACCAGCGCTTCCACACCAGCCTGGGCGGTTTGCGCCTGTTTGAGGTGTTGCTCCCGCAATGCGGCCTGATCTTCCAGCGCAGCAAAAAACAGCGCGGCGACGATGCCTTCCTTGTTGCCGAAGTGATGGTAAATGGCGCCCACGCTGGTCTCGCACCGCGCACGGATGGTTTCGATATTCGTCGCTTCAATACCTACGTCGTTAAAGCTGGCCAGGGCCTCGCGCAGGATGCTGCGCTTGAGGTCGCTGCGCCGGCCCGGGAAGGTGCGCTCGATCAGATCAGGTGCGTGCATGAAGTGGCTCGCCAAATGTACGGAGTCTATATGGTACGGCCGCCCGCAGAGAAGGCACGGCTTGACATGGCTGGATTTTACGGAATATTGTTCCGTTACAGAATATTATTCTGCAAATCCATTATGAGGACAATCCATGAGCCAGTTTCTCAGCATGTTCAACAGTGTAGGTCCTGCAGCGTTCAGCCAAATGGCCTGCCAGGTGGCGCCCTACTTCAGCACTATCAACCCTGAAATTGCCGAACTACGCCCTGGGCATGCCGTGGTCAACGTGCCGTTTCGCAAGGAAATCACCAACCACCTGGCCTCCGTGCATGCCATTGCGTTGTGCAACGCGGCGGAATTGGCGGGTGGGACGATGACGGACGTGTCGATCCCACAGGGCGCCAAATGGATCCCCAAGGGCATGACCGTGGAATACCTGGCGAAGGCCAAGTCGAACATCCGCGCCGTGGCGGATGGCAGCGGCATTGATTGGTCCACCGCAGGGGACAAGATCGTGCCGGTGGATATTTTTGATGAGGGCGACGTGAAGGTGTTCACCGCGAGGATCACCATGAATGTGAAGATCGCCTGAGGCCCCGGCGGCAGGCTCGGCAACTGCCGAGCCACGCTTCAGTGCACCATCGACCACAGTGAAGCACCTACGCCGGTGATGCTCTCCCCCGCAATCAAGCCGGCGGCGGCAGTAATCGCAAAGCGCTCGGTGAGGCTCGGCCAGCGGCAGCTCACCAACCAGGTCAGTATCGCGCCCAGGGCCATCATCAGCGAGACCGAGGCCGGTAGCACAAAGGCCAGGCCCAGGGCGGCGGCACTCGGGAGGAAGCGGGCACGATGGGCAGGCAAGGTGCTGTCCAGCACACCGAGCAGCACACCCACCAGGCCGCCGATGGCAATTGCCCAGCGGATGCTGGTAGACAGTGAATCCAAGCCATGGGTGAGGGTTTGCGCCACGGCTTTCCAGGTAGCGACCGCCGGGGCCGGCCACTCTTCGGTGAGCAGCATGGTTTGCGGATCCGGGATCAACGCCAGGTAGGCGAAGACACCAACGATACTGCCGATGAAAATCCCCAGGATCTGCGCGATCACCTGCTTATGCGGCGTGGCACCAATGGCCTTGCCCACCTTGAAATCATTCATCAAGTCGGTGCACTGCCCGGCCGAGCCACCGGCCGTGTTGGCGCTCATCAGATTGATCGGTACCTGCCCCGGCGCGACGATGCCAAAGCTCAGCTGAGACAGCTGCCCGATGGCGCCAATAGGCGGAATGCCGGTGGCACCCACGACGCGCGCAGCGACGGCGGCGAGGCAGGTCGCCAAGGGAATGGTGAGCAAGGCCATGCCGAGATTGATGCCGAACAGCAACGCCTGCAAGCTCACCACCAGCACGATCGCCAACGCAAAACCGGCCGCCGGCCCTGGTTTTGGCACCGTCCAGCTTGATCCGCCGCTGGCGTGAGTGGACCGGTACAACGCCCACAAACGAATCGCCAGCGAGGCCAAGGTGGAGCACACCATCAGGCTCACACCCGGCCACAGCAACCACTCCACCAACGCGGCGAACTGCGGGCCGCTGCTGCCCGCCGGCAAGGTCACCAACTGTTGTGCCAACAGCCAGGGGCCCAGGCCACCCCAGGCGAGCAAGGCGCCGAGCAGCAAGGTCAGGCCCACGCGAATGCCGATGATGCCGCCAAACCCCACCAGCAATAGCGAAGGGTCGGCAGTAAACGTCAGACGCTCCAACGGGGCGCTTGGCGACCAGCGCGGGAAGGCCCACATGAAGGTATCCACCCACTTGACCAGCCCGGAGAGCAACGCGGCGCTGAGCAGCACCTTCAAGCGCGTCGCGGCTTCGCGTCCGTGATTGTAGATGTGCAACAGGGTTTCCAGGGTGGCCATGCCCTCGGGGAATTTCAGCGCCTTGTCATTGAGCAGCGAGGGCCGTAGATACCAGGCGATCCAGATGCCCAGGAAACTCACCGAGAACACCCAGGCGATCATCGGGATGGCGTCCAACTGGTTGCCGGTCAGCAAGGTATAGGCCGGGATCGGCGCCACCAACCCACCCGAAATAATCGACGCGGCGGCTGACGCGACGGTCTGGTTGATGTTGCTTTCGTGCAAGGTCCACGGCAGGTGGTCGGTGGAACGCTTGGCCACGCCTTGAAAGATGGCGTAGCCGATCAGCAGCGCGATGATCGACATGTTGAACGACCAGCCGATCTTCAACCCGGCGTACACATTGGACGGCGTGAGCAGGATGCCGAGTACGCTGCCGGTGATGACGGCGCGCAAGCTGAGTTCGCGGGTGACGGGGCCGTGCGGGAGGGTCGTTGGCGGGGCTGAAGTCATGCGGAGTCCTTTCGGCGACGAAACAGAGCGACCTAGTAAGTGAGCCCTGTAGAAGCCGAAGGTTCCTGTGGTGGGAGAGCTTCCTGTGGTGAGCGGGCTTGCCCCGCGTTGGGCTGCGAAGCGGCCCTAAATTCTGGCGACTCGGTTTAACTGACGATGCGCGGTGTTTTTAATGGGGCTGCTTCGCAGCCCAGCGCGGGGCAAGCCCGCTCACTACAGGAAGCCTGATAGCCACAAAAAACCTGCTCAACCCAGGCGAAACCGCGCAGTATTGTCGCTCAATGCCTGGCTGCCTTTGCTCAAGGTGTCGGCCGCCCGGTTCACTGCCCGTGCGCCATCAAGCAAACGCCCGGCCGCCTGGTCCACTTGCTGGATATTGCCGCTCACTTCATCCGCCGTCGCCGCTTGCTCTTCAACAGCGGTGGCGATCTGCGCCAAGGTGTCGGTGACGTGCTGCACCGCACCGGCAATCTCGCCCAAACGCGTGCCCAACCCGGTGACGGATTCAGCATCCGTCAGTGCCTGTTCACACGCGGCGCCCATCAACGTGACCGCCTGGCTGACCGTGGCGCGCAGGCTGTCGACCGTGCCAGCTATCTGCGCCGTGGACGCCTGGGTGCGTTGCGACAGGCTGCGCACTTCATCAGCCACCACGGCAAACCCTCGGCCCTGCTCACCGGCACGGGCGGCTTCGATGGCGGCGTTGAGCGCCAGTAGGTTGGTCTGCTCGGCAATACCACGGATGGTGTCGACCACCGATTGAATCTGCTGGCCCTGCTGGCTGACCTGCTCCAGCGCATCGGCGGTGTCGGTCAGGCGCAGGTTGAGTTGTTGGATGCTGGCCGTGGTGCGCTGGCTGTCGCGGCTGCTGTCTTCGGCGATGCGCCGGGTCTGCTGGGCGCTGCCGGAAGCTTGTTCGCAGCTCTTGGCAACACCCAGGGACGTCGCGGCCAACTGGGTGGCCGCAGCGGCAATCTGGCTGATTTGTTGTTGCTGGTCTTCGACTTCGGTGAGGGTGCTGCCCGACTGGGAGTTGAGGGTCAGTACCGCCGAACCCAGTTGCTGCGTCTCGTGATTGACCCCCAATAGACTGGTGCGCAACTGCACCACCGCCACGTTCAACGCGGTACTGATGGCCGCGAGCTCATCGCGCCCTTCCACCGCCACCTCGACGCACAGGTTGCCGTCCCGCAGCGACTCGGCCAGGGTGGTGATGCCACTGGCGCTACGGCGGATCGAGGCTTGCAGGCAGATGAACAGGTACAACGCGGCCAGCGCCAACAGGCTGAAGGTCGCCGCCACCGGCACGAACTTCTGCAACGAGCGATCACGGTAGTGACCCAGGCGCGCATCCAGCGAATCGAGGGATTGATTGCGCAGCGCGCCCAGGCTGTCGAGCATACCGTCGACACTGGTTTCGAAGGCCGCCGTGTCGAGCTTGATGGTGCCGCCAAACACGCCGTCGTCGAGTACTTTGAGCTCATTGTCCAGGCGTTGCAGGCTGTTGTCGTACTGCACAGTCCAGGGTTCCAGCCCGGCATACTGCTTGGCCTTGAGCGAGGCCGCGGCCTTGACCAACTGGTCCCGCGCATCACCGATGCGGCCGCGCAGGTCACGCATCTGCAAACGGCTCTGCAAGGTGAACTGCCCCGAGGCAATGGACGACTGGCCGACACTGGCCATGCGGCCAATGCGCTCGATCAGGTCGGGGGTGTGCTGGGTGGACATCTGCATCAGCAGGTAGGTTTCCAGCCACGGGTCGAGGATCAACCCGGCGTCCAGGGTGATCTGCTCGCGAAGGGTTTGCATCGCGGTCAGGGCCGAGGTGAAACGGTCGTAACCGTCCGGCCACCAGCCCACGGTGCGCAGGGATTGGGAGTCCATGCCCTTGACTGTCGCCTGCAAGGCGTCGAAGCGCGCGAGGATATCGGCACTGGCGTGCTGGGCTTTGAGCGAATCGCCCAGGGCTTGCAGGCTTTGCAGGATCACCGGGAAGTTGGCGTCGACCTTGTCCATCGCCGCCTTCGCCGCTGGCGTGGGTGCGTGCAGGATGTCCGCCGCCTTCCAGCGTGCGGCCAGGTTGCGCTGGGCTGTCAGCTGGCCATCCAGCACATCCAGGGCCAACAGTTGCCGGACGCCGGACTGCTCGCTGGAAATCACGGTTAATTTGTCGCGATAGTCCGAGCCGATCATCCACAGGCTACCCGCCAGGGGCAGCATGAACAGGAAGAACAGCATCTGGAACTTGCGCGCAAAACCAAAACGCCCCAGCAGGCGAATACCCGGTGACAAAAGGCTGTGCATGTCCGACCACTCCCCAAAAACGACCCACGCGGTGCACCGCGGGGTGAAGCCTTGAAATGACTGACGGCAAAATGCCATGTCATTGATTAGCTTGGCTCAAGCAAGATACGGGCCGCTGTCGGCGTGCCCAAGATAGGCGGCGCGGGAAGCAATCGCGCACGTAACGTGCGCGAAAATGGGGCAAAAGCACTCAAGGTCTGTGCAGAGCTGTAACAGTGGCTTATCGGGTCGACATGTACCGGTCGAAATTATTGATGTGATCATCCAGATTATCCTCAAGCATCATCCGGTACTGGTCACAGAAGTACTTCAACATCGCCTCCCGCGCATCGGCCATTTCCGCGCCGGACTTGAAGTTGCGCGCACTGGCCCAGGCATTGAAGCGCGTGGTGCCGAACATCATCGAGGCGCTGACCTGGCCGAGGTTTTCGTGAACCTGAAGTTGCTCGTTCGACAATTCGATGTGCGCGTCGGCGCGATCGTAGAAGGTGGGGTCAGTGGCGTCGGCCATGGTGGGTGTCCTAGGTCATCAGGTTTGAATGAAGGGGTATCAGGCCAGTAACGCGGTAATCCAGTTGGCCTGCTGGGCAATCTCTTGTCGCTTCTCTTGCGGCACGGCCTGCCGAGCTTGTTCGAAACTGGCCAGGGTCTTGTGCTTTTGGCGCAGCATACGTTGCCACTTCGCGATGAACGCCGGGCTGCGCGCCTGCATTTGCAGCGGGCCGAAGTACAGCTGCTCAGCGGTGTAAACCACCGGCCCGGTGCGCTCGGCGACGATGATTTCGTAGTAGAAGCGGTTCTCGCGCAGCAGCTCTTCACTGAGGATCGAGTAACCGTTGTCCATCAGCCATTGGCGCAGCGGCTGCTCACCGCCATTGGGTTGCAGGATCAACCGTTCCCTGCCACTCAAGTGCCGCTTGCCGCTTTCGAGAATGTCGCGAATCGTCTCGCCGCCCATGCCGCAGACGCTGATCGCAGTGATGCCGTCATGGGCTTCGATGGCCGCCAAGCCATCGGCCAGGCGCACGCTGATCTGTTGCTCCAGGCCGTTGTCGCGCACGGTGCGTTGCGCCGCATGAAAGGGCGTGGTCGCGACCTCCCCCGCCACTGCCGCCGTGATCAGGCCGCGACGCATCAGCGCCACCGGCAAATAACCGTGATCGGAGCCGATATCGGCCAGCCGCGCGCCCGTTGGTACGTTGGCGGCGACGCGCTCCAGGCGCAGGGATAAGGTGTGTTCGTTCAACGCCCCTGCTCCCCCGAAAAACGGTCCCGGCTGTTGGTCAGGTGCAGCACCATGGCGGCGCGGGCGGCGTCCGGGTCCTGGCGTTTGATCGCGTTGAAGATCGCCTCATGTTCCAGGTTCGCCAATTGACCCAACTGGGCAAAGTCGGCGCCGCCACGCTCATCGCCTTTCACCTGGGTACGCGGGATCATCGCATTGCCCAGGTGCAGCATGATTTCGGTGAAGAAGGTATTACCGGTGGCCTCGGCGATCAGTTGGTGGAAGCGCTTGTCTTCCTCCACGCAGCTGTCGTTGTTGGCCAGGGAGGCCTGGTAGTCGTCGAGTGCCTGGCGCATGTGGGCCAGTTGTAGGTCGGTGCGGCGTACGGCGGCCAGTGCGACGGCTTGCACCTCAAGACCCAGGCGCAGTTCGAGCATGTTGCGCACGCTGGCGACCGTGTCCACATGCAGGCGCAAGCCCTGCTGCGCCTGTTGCGCCAGCACAAAGGTGCCGATGCCGTGACGGGTCTCGACCAATCCCGACGCCTGCAATTTGGAGATCGCTTCGCGCACGACGGTTCGGCTCACGCCGTGCTCAAGCACGATGGTGGATTCCGACGGCAGTTTTTCGCCGGGTTTCAACTGGCCGAGCAGGATGCGCTGGGTCAGCGCATCGACCACGCCCTGGGCCAGGTTGGTGGAGCGTTTACGCAGGGGGATTCCACTTTCAATGGGCATTGCAACAGGTCCACGGGGTTGAGCTGGGGGGAGCTTACCACCCAGCCCGGCGTCAGGCCTGGGTTGATTGAAAAAACCCTCAACTTGTATGACAACCAAACTTAACCCCCTCTCTCACAGATACCCCTCTCACGGTACCCACTGGCAAGATCCTCGCTCAAAAATCGGCATAAACCCCAATATATACAGCTTAAATAACCGAAATATCTGTTCTGCACACCGCGTTATAAGAAGAAAAACACTCACCCCCGGATTGCGATCTTGAGAAGCCTACTTGTATGATGTCTATCAACAAGACGCACAAGCCCGCATAAAAATAATCAGGGGGAGTTTTGAATTGTGACCCATTCAATCCAAGTATCTGCCGCACCCGAAAGTGATCCCGTCCTCGCGCGCGCCGTGAGCAAAGTGAAGCGCCATGTGCTCCCACTGTTCGTGATCATGTTCATCCTCAACTACATCGACCGGGTCAATATCGGCTTTGTGCGCACGCACATGGAGCATGACCTGGGCATCGGCGCAGCCGCCTATGGCTTCGGCGCCGGGTTGTTCTTCATCGGCTACGCCCTGTTCGAAGTGCCCTCCAACATGCTGCTGCAGAAGGTCGGTGCGCGTATCTGGCTGACCCGCATCATGTTCACCTGGGGCATCGTCGCCACGCTGATGGCGTTCATCCAGAACGAAACCCACTTCTACATCCTGCGCTTCCTGCTGGGGGTGGCCGAGGCCGGTTTCTTTCCCGGGGTGATCTACTACTTCACGCGCTGGCTGCCCGGCGTGGAGCGCGGTAAAGCCATCGCGATCTTCTTGAGTGGCTCGGCGGTTGCGTCGCTGATTTCCGGCCCCCTGTCAGGCGTGCTGTTGCAGATCGAAGGCTTTGGCTTCCACGGCTGGCAATGGATGTTCGCCATTGAAGGCTTGGCTTCGGTGGTGATTGGCTTCTTTGTATGGTTCTGGCTGGACTCCAAGCCCCACGACGCCCAGTGGATGACCCGCGACGAACAGGACGCGCTGGTCAATGCCATCGACCAGGAACAGCGCGACCGTGAGGCCCTCACCACGGTCAAACCGACCCTCGGCAAGCTGCTCAAGGACCGCCAGATCCTGCTGTTCTGCGCGCTGTATTTCTGCATCCAGCTAACGATCTACGCCGCCACCTTCTGGCTGCCAAGCATCATCAAGAAGATGGGTGACCTCAGTGATGTGCAGGTCGGTTTCTTCAACTCGATCCCCTGGCTGATCTCGATTATCGCCATGTACGCCTTCGCCTCGTTGTCGGGCAAATTCAAGTTCCAGCAGGCCTGGGTGGCGGCGGCGCTGTTGATTGCGGCAGCGGGCATGTTCATGTCCACCACGGGCGGGCCGGTCTTTGCCTTTGTGGCGATCTGCTTTGCGGCCATCGGGTTCAAGTCGGCATCGTCGCTGTTCTGGCCGATTCCCCAGGGCTACCTGGATGTACGTATCGCCGCCGCCGTGATCGCGTTGATCAACTCCATCGGCAACCTGGGCGGTTTCGTTGCGCCCACCACGTTCGGCTTCCTGGAACAGACCACCGGTTCGATCCAGGGCGGCCTCTATGGCCTGGCCGGCACGTCGGTGCTGGCCGCGATCCTGGTGTTCTTCGCCAAGACCACGCCCTCTGCCGTGTTGGCTTCACCGAGCGCTGCGCCCAGCCGCGCAGCCCTCAGCAAACCTCTTTAAGCTTATTCAGGAACTTGCCATGACTACGCCCGTCGTTACTCACTTCCAGGTCATCCCCGTCGCCGGCCACGACAGCATGTTGCTCAACCTCAGCGGCGCCCACGGCCCATACTTCACACGCAATATCGTCATCCTCAAGGACAGCTCCGGCAATACCGGCGTGGGCGAAGTGCCCGGTGGCGAACGCATCCGCGAAACCCTGGAAGATGCCCGCAGCCTGGTGATCGGCCAACCGATCGGCCAGTACCAGCGCATCCTCAACCAGATGCGCAGCACCTTTGCCTCTCGCGACGCCGCCGGCCGTGGCTTGCAGACCTTTGACCTGCGCATCACCATCCATGCCGTCACCGCCATGGAAGCGGCGCTGCTCGACCTGCTGGGCCAATTCCTCGAAGTCCCGGTGGCCGCCTTGCTCGGTGAAGGCCAGCAACGCGATGCGGTAAAAATGCTCGGCTATCTGTTTTATGTCGGCGACCGCAGCGCCACCGACCTCGCTTACCGCAACGAAGCCGACAGCGACGATGAATGGTTCCGGCTGCGCCACGAAACCGCCCTGACGGCCGACGCCGTGGTGCGCCTGGCTGAAGCTGCCAGATCCAAGTACGGTTTCAATGACTTCAAGCTCAAAGGCGGCGTATTGAGCGGCGACGAAGAAATTGAAGCCGTCACCGCCCTGGCCGAACGCTTCCCGGATGCGCGCATCACCCTCGACCCGAACGGCGCCTGGTCATTGAAGGACGCCATCCGCCTGTGCCGAGACCAGCACCACGTGCTCGCCTACGCCGAAGACCCCTGCGGTGCCGAAAACGGCTACTCGGGCCGCGAAGTCATGGCTGAATTCCGCCGTGCCACCGGCCTGAAAACCGCCACCAACATGATCGCCACCGACTGGCGCGAAATGGGTCACGCGATCCAGCTGCAATCGGTGGACATCCCCCTGGCCGACCCACACTTCTGGACAATGCAAGGCTCGGTACGCGTGGCGCAGATGTGCCATGAATGGGGCCTGACCTGGGGCTCGCACTCCAACAACCACTTCGACATTTCCCTGGCGATGTTCACCCAGGTGGCGGCCGCAGCCCCGGGCGACATCACCGCCATCGACACCCACTGGATCTGGCAGGACGGCCAGCACCTGACCAAGGCGCCACTGAAAATCGAAGGGGGTTATGTGAAAGTGCCGAGCAAGCCAGGCCTGGGAGTGGAGATCGACATGGACGCGGTCGCCCAGGCCCATGAGGTGTACAAAGGCATGGGCCTCGGCGCGCGGGATGACAGCGTGGCGATGCAGTTTCTGATTCCAGGGTGGCGGTTCAACAACAAGCAGCCGTGCCTGGTGCGCTGATTCAGATTTTTGTAGGGGCGGGCTTGCTCGCTCCTACAATCGGCCGCACAGTCAACTCAACCCCTAACGCCAGCATCAGCTTCTGGATCGTTTCATAGCGTGTCTTCGAGCCCCCCTTCAAGGTTTTATACAGGCTCTCCCGGTTCACCCCAGCCGCTTCCGCCACCTTGTTCACACCTTGGGCCTTGGCAACCTCGGCAAGCGCCTTCATGAGTACCTGCGGGTCTTGAGACTTCATGCTTTGCGCCAGATACGCACTGATGGTTTGCGGACTGTCGAGGAAGCGCGACGCTTCATAGACGCTAGTGCCGGACGTATCCAGATCGAGGATCGGCATGTCCTCGGGTTTGAATTTCGATTCGCTCATATCATCTACCTCTCAGGGCATCAAGAATCTCTTTAGCCCGCTTGATTCCTCTTTTCTGGTCGGTTTTATCGCTCCCCCACAACATCAGGTAGGCAGTGACTCCCGTACGCACGAAATACATCCTGTAGCCGGGCCCGACAAACACACGCATCTCACTCAGGCCGTCACCTACGGATTCACAATCCCCAAAATTGTTTTCCTCCGCCCGGTCCAAGCGAGCAAGAATCGCCGTTTTCCCCCAAATATCCCGCATACCGTCGAGCCATGTATCAAACTCCGGCGTCCTGCCGATTGAATTAGTCACAGTATCACTTGTAGCCTACTGGCTACTCCTTGTCGATGCCAGTGGAATTTTGTTTCCGGTGAGCGCCGGAGTCAAAAATCCTAGTTCAGCACCTGTACAAACAGCCCGTGGATACTGTGAGCGCTTATTTCCCCCGCGTTTAAAGCACCCGATCAAACAACGGCGCCACGTCATACCGCTGCTTCAACATCTGTGCATCCACCAGAAAATCCGCCGTGGCCTGGGCCTCGCTGATGATCGTCGGCGAAATCGGCAGCACCTTGATCGCATCGCGCTTGAACCACACCTTGGCGATTTCCGGCGCCGATTGGTTGGCCTTGGACCAGGCTTCGGCGTACTCATCCACGTGCGTGTTGCTCCACACCCGAGCGCGCGTCAGGCGGGCGATGAAGTCCTTGATGATCGCGCTTTTCTGCGTCAGGGCCGGCTCGTAGGCGACGATATAGGTCGGTGCGCTCATCAGGCCCTTGGCGTTGCGGATCAGGGTGCTGCCTTCTTTTTCCTGCAGCGACACGTAGGGTTCCCAGGTGCCGAAGGCGTCGATGTCGCCCTGGGTCAGCGCCAGGCTGGCCTCGGCCGGCAGCAGGTATTTGAAGTGGACGCTGCTGCGCGGCACACCGGCTTCATCCAGCGCCTTGTACGCCAGTTGCTGGCTCCACGAACCGTTCCAGATGGCAACGGTCTTGCCCTTGAGATCGGCCACCGACTGAATGCCCTTGCGCGCCACAATGCCCACGCCGTCGAGGCTGGTCTGGGTGCTGGCGACGACTTTGACCGGCGCGCCATTGGCGGCCAGGCTGATCACCGGGGTATCGCCGACGATGCCTACATCCAGCGCACCGCTGGCCACGGCCGAGGCCACCGGGGAGCCGGTGTTGAAGCGTTTGAAGTCGATTTTGTAGGGCAAGTCTTTCAGCTCGCCCGACAGCTCCAGCACGATACGGTTGGAGAAGAACTGGTCCCCCACAGTGAGGGTCAGCGGTTCGGCGGCGCTGGCCGAGGGGCCGTACAGTGCAAGAGAGGCCAGGCCCAGCAAGGACAGCAGTGTTCGACGGTTGATCATGGAAAATCCCACAGGGTTGGAGGGTTGGTTCAACCATCTGTGGGCGTGCAGTCTGGTCGTTTTCCGTAGAAGCTAACGCAATAAAAGCGCGGGGTTTAATACTGTTGGGCACTATCGATAGAACCGTCGTACAGGTCGCTAGCTGCTTTTCGTATTAAAAACTTCGCCGCGCCTGAGTTAGGGTGAGTTCACCAGACCACTGGACCCCAGCACCTGAACCATTTTCTGCAAGGTCCATTGCATGTCGATTCCCGCTTTGAACATCTGGGGCGCACCGCCCACTGCCCGCTACGAACAACTGGCCGCGCCGTTTCGCCCGCTCTTTGCGCAGATTCTCGCGCAGGCGGCCGTGGCGGATCAGACACGCGGCAGCCTCGCCACCGTGATCCAGCAACTGAACACCTTGGGCTTGCCGCGCTGGCGCCTGCCAGCCAGTTACGGCGGCCAGGATGCAACGTTGGTCGAGCTGCTGGCGTTGCTCACGGAACTGTCCGCCGCCGACTCCAACATCACCCAGGCCCTGCGCGGGCACTTCGGTTTCTGTGAGGATGTGCTCAGCGCCAAGGACCTCGACTGGCGCGCCAAGTGGCTGGACCGTCTTGGCCAAGGTGCCCTGCTCTCCCCCGGCAGCACCGAAGTCGGCAACCAGACCCGTGGCGATTTCGAAACCCGCCTGCACCGTGACGAAGCCGGCGCCTTGCGCATCAGCGGCAGAAAGTTCTACACCACCGGCGCGCTCTACAGCGACCTGATCAACACCATCGCCACCGGCGAAGACGGCACGATCTACAGCGTGGTCGTGGACCTCAAGGCGCCCGGCGTGCAAATCGTCGATGACTGGAACGGCTTCGGCCAACGCCTCACCGCCAGCGGCACCTGCCTCTTCGACAACGCGCCTGTGGTGGACGACGAGGTACGCCTCACCCAACAGCGGTTTGGCCACGGCCAGTCGTTCTTCCAGCTCTACCACCTCAGCACCCTCGCCGGCATCGCCCGCCGCGCCGCCCTCAGCGGCGCCGAAGAACTCAGCCAACGCGCGCGCACCTTCACCACCGGCAATGCCGACACCGCCGGCCAGGACGTGCAACTGCTGCAAGTGATCGGCGAAGTCGCCAGCCAGGCCTACGCCGCGCAAGCCATCGCCCAGCAAGCGGCTCAGCGGCTGGAGTTCACCGCGCGGTATGTGATCGCCCATGACCAGCCGTTGCACGATGACGATCCGCAAGTTGCGCTGGCTGAATTGGAAGTGTGCCTGGCAGTGAACCCAGTGGTGGATGCAACACTGGCGGCCACCACGGCGCTGTTCGATGCACTGGGCGCCAGTGCCACCGCCAGCAACAAGGCGCTGGACCGGTTGTGGCGAAACGCGCGGACCTTGGCGAACCACAACCCGCGCGTGTACAAATCGCGGATTGTGGGGAATTACCTGGTGAATGGGATTTTGCCGCCTGCGCAGTGGCGGGTGGGTGTGGCCAAGGATCAGTAATCCCAGAATGCAGCCACCCAACGAAACGCATCCCCCTCCACCACCACCCGCCCCACGGACGGAAACGGCAGGTGGGTAGCCACGAACAACTCACCGCTCGCCGCCGCTTCGTTCATCAGCCGGACGCGCACGCGCACTGACTCTTCGGGGTCGTGTTCGAAACCGTTATGCCAATCCGGATGTTCAAAGGCGACGGGAAACAGCGCGTCGCCGGCAAAGGTCAACCGCTCGCCGCCAGAGGTCACGTACACCACGCTGTGCCCCGGCGTGTGGCCGCCGGTGAGCTTGGCGACGACACCCGGCGCGACTTCATGCTCATCGTCGAAGGTATGCAGATTGTCCTTGTACAACCCCATGAATTGCTGGGCCGTAGCCCGTAGCACGTCCGGCACCGGCGCAGGCATGTCGGTATAGGTGAAGTCCGGCGACGCCCAGAAATCGACCTCGATGGCCGCCACATGAATGCGCACGTCCGCACGCAACTTGCGTTTCACCTCGTCCACCAGCAGGCCGCCGATATGGTCCATGTGCATGTGGGTGATCACGATGTCGGTCACCGAGGACAACGGGATACCGGCCGCTTCCAGGCGCTTGGGAAACTGCCCGGCCCGCGGAAAGCCGGGGAACTGCCCACCCAGGCCGGCGTCGACCAGAATCACCTGCTCGCCACTGCGCACCACCAGCACATTCAGCGCCCAGTCGAACGCGTCCGGGCCGAGGAACATCTCCTTGAACCAAGCCGCGCGGGCGGCGGGGTCGGCGTTGGTGGACATGGTCTGGGTCGGCAGCGGCAGCACGCCGTCACTGATCACCAGCACATCAATTTCGCCGACGCGCACTGCGTAGCGCGACGGCACCAGTTCTTCGGTCGGGGCTTTCATTAGGGTTGTCATGGTCGCTCTCCTGTTGTTTGAAGGCGAATGCATCGCCTGCCAAACAGTGTGCGACGGGGCTACAACGCTCGGAATCCTACCTGGGTATGGGCCGTGTATACCTTAGTTTGAAGGCTGGCTCACAAACCCCAGCACCCGCGCCAGCATCCGATCACAGGCCTGCAACTGCGCCACGCTGATGAACTCGTCCGGCTTGTGCCCCTGCTCCATGCTGCCCGGCCCGCACACCACCGTTGGAATACCGGCTTGGTCGAACAGCCCACCTTCAGTGCCAAACGCCACGGTGCCGAATTCCCGCGAGCCGCAGAACTGCGCCACCCACTCGGCGGCCTGGCTTTCCAGCGACGTGGCCAAACCCGGATAGCTGGACAACTCGCTGAGGCTGATCGCCGCTTGCCCGCTCACCGCCCGCATCGCCGGCAGCAGGGTTTGCTCGGCGTATACCTGCAATTGCTGGACAACCTGCCAGGGATCCTGGGCCGGCAAGGAGCGCACTTCGAAGTCAAAACTGCAATCCTGCGGGACGATATTCAGGGCCTTGCCACCGTTGATCAGGCCGGTCTGCACCGTGGAAAACGCCGGATCAAAGCGTTGATCCAGATGCTGCGGCGCCTTCAGCGCTTCGCCGAGCCGCACTAGCTCGCTGATCAAGCGCGCGGCGTATTCAATGGCATTCACCCCCGCCGGCGCATAGGCCGAATGGCACGCTGCGCCGTGCACATGGCAACGCATTGCCAGCTTGCCCTTGTGGCCGAGCACCGGCTTGAGTTCAGTGGGTTCGCCGATCACGCACAACAAGGGCTTGACCGGCTGATCATGGAATCGCTCGATCAGCGAGCGCACACCCAGGCAGCCGACTTCTTCGTCATACGACAGCGCAATGTGCACCGGCATGCGCAGCGAGGCCTTCACCAAGGCCGGCACACACGCCAACACACACGCGATATAACCCTTCATGTCCGCCGTGCCACGGCCGTACAACTTGCCGTCTTTCTCGGTGAGGTCAAACGGCGCCACGCTCCAGCGCTGCCCATCCACCGGCACTACGTCGGTATGCCCGGACAACACAATGCCGGGCATTTTTGCCGGGCCGATGGTGGCGAGCAGATTGGCCTTGCTCTTGTGTTCGTTGTACACCAGCTCGCAGGCCACGCCGTGGCCCTGCAAATACGTACGCACAAAGTCGATCAAGGCCAGGTTGGATTCGCGGCTGGTGGTGTCGAAACGCACCAGTTGCGCCAGCAGGTCGCGGCTGTTCATCGGTCGTCTCCCGGTACGGCGTAGCCGGGGGCGATCTGTGGGTTGATGGCGCGATCGATGTAGGCCTGCAACTGCCCGCGATAGGCCTGCCAGAGTTGATCGAGGGCGCCGATGGGGTCTTCATCGGCCCAGTCCACGCGCAGATTGACGATGGGCCACAAGAGGTCATCCACCACCACCAGCGCCGCCGAATGCACCGGCCCCGCTTCACCACCGCCGGCCAGACCGGCGTGCATCGCCGCCAGCAGGCGGTCGGCCAGAGGCCCGGAGGCCTGTTCGAAAGCCGCCACCATGGCGTCGATCACAGCAGATTGGGCGAGCATATTCCCCGCCGCCACACACTGCTCGCCACTCACCGCATGGTGGATGCCCAGGGTCTGCGCGCCACTGAAATGTGCGGTGCGGCCCTGGTTATCAATCACCGTGACCTGGCGGTACTCACTGTGATCCTGCCCAGCCAAGGCGGCCAACGCCTCACTTGGCGCCAAGCCCTGCTCCAACAAGTCCAGCACCTGCGGCCCCAGGCTTGGCAAGGTGATGTTCTGCGACGCCACCGCCCCCACGCCGGGCCGCAGCCACGGGCAACGCGCGCCCACGGCAATGCTCGATGAACTGATGGCGATGCCCAACTGGCCCGTCTCGGCGCAGCGGGCGACAACGGAAAACGTCATGTGGAGTCCTCAGTCGAGCACCGAAGGGTCAGCGTCGATCATCAATTGCTTCATTTCTTCAAAGTGCTGGCGCGAGAAATCGGCAATGCCTTCCCAGCCCCGCGCGGTTTTTTCCGCCACTTCATCCGACAACACCCGCAACGGCTGCCCGGTGGACCAGGCGGTGACGAGGATCTGGCAGGCGCGTTCCAGGGTCCAGATATCGTCAAAGGCTTCGCCGATGGAACCCGCCGTGACCATCACGCCGTGGTTGCCCATCAGCAGCCGGCTCTTGCCATCCAGCAACCCGGCCAGGCGTGCGCCTTCGGCCTCGGTGTCGGCCATGCCGCCGTACAGTTCGTCCACCGCCACGCGGTTGAAATAGCGCGCGGTGTTCTGGTCGATCGGCGGGATATGCGGCTTGGCCAGGCACGCCACAGCCGTGGTGTAGACCGGGTGCAAATGCAGCACCGCGCGGGTCTGCGGCAGCAGGCGATGGATCTGCCCGTGAATCGACCAGGCGGTGGCGTCCACGTTTGGGTGATCGGCACAGGACGCATCGTCGGCGTTCAACAGCAGCAGGTCGCTGGCGCGAATGCGCGAGAAGTGCTTCCACTTCGGGTTGAGCAAAAACTGTTTGCCATCGGCCGACACGGCAGCGCTGAAGTGATTGGCCACTGCCTCATGCATGCCCAGGTGCGCGATGATGCGAAAGGTCGCCGCCAAGTCGATGCGCGTCTGTTCTTCGTGGGATAACGCCATGAATCGGTCTCCGCAGGGCGCGGCCGCACGGGTATGCGGCACGCGCTGATGGGTTTACTTCGGCATCAATGCCGCGATGTCGGCATCGGTGGGTGCCTGGAAGTTGTACTTCTTGAGCAAGGCGGCGTATTCCGGCGTGGCGCGGTATTTTTCCAGGCCCTCGATCAGGGCCTTTTTCACCGTGTCATTGCCCTTCTTCACGCCGAAGCCGTTGAGCACCGGGTAGATCAGGGTGTCGGAGGAAATCACCACGCGGCTGCCGAGTTTGTCGATCACGCCACGGGCCACGGCGGCGTCGGTGATCTGCGCTTCAACCGCGTGGGCCAGCAGGGCCTGGGTGGTTTGCGGGTCGGTGCTGTATTCGCTGATCTGGATCGGCTTCAAGCCTTTAGCCACGCAGTACTCGGTGGAAAGTTTGTTCATCTGCGCCAGCCAGGATGTGGCGCCCATGGAGCCGATCTTGTGGCCGCAGAACTCTTCCGGGGTCTTGGGCTGGAAGCTGCTGTCCTTAAGGGTCAGGATCGACTCGCCGCTCTTGAGGTAAGGGATCATGTCGATGACCTTGAGCCGCTCCGCCGTGATGTACATCGACGAGTTGGTCACATCGAAACGCCCGGCTTGCAGGCCGGTAATCAGGTTGGGGAACCGCGTGTCGAGGGTCTCGACCTTGCGCCCCATGACCTTGCCCAGGCCGTCCATGAACTCGATGTCAAAGCCTGCGGGCTTGTTGTTATCCATGTACTCATAGGGGAAGAACGTTACGTCGGAACCGGCGATGATCTTGCCGTCCTGCTGGAACGCCGAAGCCGCCAACGAAGTCATCGCAACCGCTGCGCCCAGCAGGCACACGGCAAGGGGACGAACACTTTTACGAAACGCTGTCATGGTGATTACCTGCAAGGTTTAGGGGGTTAGGCAGTGGCGCAATCTTGTCCCGCCTGTTGCACGAAGAACGAGGCGCCACGCGGCTTTTGCGGCAAGCGCATGTGGTTTTCGGTGGAACGCACCAAGCCGCTTTCTTCACCGGCCACCAGCAGGCCGGCATGTGCACTGGGCAGAGGGTTTTCGCCGAATGGCAGCGCGTCTTCAGCGGCATATACGCTGATGAAGAGGGTGCGCGGCAGTTCGGTCTCGTTGGGGCTGGAAGCATGCAAAAGACGGGTGTGCATGAAGCACACGGAGCCCGCGGGGCCGTAGCAGGCCACCGGTTGCTGGCAGTGTTCTTCGACGACCGCGTCGTCCACCGAGCCGGTGAACCGCTGGTGCTGCCAGTGCGACCACAACGGGCCCTTATGGCTGCCGGGGATCACGTTCAGCGGGCCGTTTTCCGGGGTCACTTCGCTGACCATCAGCAAGGCGGTGACGATGTCGTCGTTGCTGTGGGGCGTGAACAGGAAGTCCTGGTGCCACTTCACCTGGGTCGCGGTGTGGGGCAGTTTCGAGTTGATCTTGCTGTGGTGAAAGCGTGTGCCATGGGCGCCGATCAACTGCGCGGAAATCGCCGCCATGCGTGAGTGCAACGCTATGCGCTCATAGGCCGCTGAAATCTCGGTGGGCGAACTCACCCGGCGCAGCGACGGGTGATCGGCGCGGTGATCGCCCTCCAAGTCAAAGCGCTCGCGGCCATCGACGGTGGCACCCCAACCCTGCTCATGGCTGCGGCTTTCTTCGACCCACTGGTCGAAATCGTGTTGCAACGCGGCCACTTCCTCCGGCGACAACACGCCTTCGACCACCAAGAAACCGTCACGCTGGAATTGTTCGATGTGCGCTTGCTCGATCATTGTGTTTTTCCTGAACGTTGAGGGGGTCACGCCAGCGAGACGTCCTTGAGGAACGCCTCCACGCGTGGGTTGTGGCCGCTGCGCAAGGCGCCCGGCGTGTCGTCGCAGACCACGCGGCCCTTCTCCATGAACACGATGCGGTCGGAGACCTTGAAGGCGAAGTTCATCTCGTGGGTGACGATCACCATGGTGATGCCCTCCTCGGCCAGGGCTTCGATGACTTGCAGCACTTCGTTGACTTTCTCTGGATCGAGGGCCGAGGTGGGCTCGTCGAACAGCATGATCTGCGGGCGCATCATCAGGGCGCGGGCGATGGCCACGCGTTGCTGTTGGCCGCCGGACAGCTGGTGCGGGTACTTCCAGGCGTGATCGAGCATGCCGACCTTGTGCAGCAGCGCGTAGGCCTGTTGCTTGAGCTCGGAGGTCGCGCCCAGGCGATGGTATTTGGGCGCCATCAGCAGGTTGTCGAGTACGCTCAAATGCGGGAACAGGTTGAAGCTCTGGAACACCATGCCGATGTTCAGGCGGTGCTCGGCGTGCTCGATGTACTGGGGTTTCTGCGCGCCGACTTTGTTCAAGTGAATGAATGGCTGGCCATTGATCCTGATCTCGCCGTTGTCCAGTTGCTCAAGGCCATTGAGCAGGCGGATCAGCGTGGTTTTGCCAGAGCCGGAAGGGCCGATCACCGACACCACTTCACCGGGCTGGATCTGCAGGTTGACCGAGCCCAGCACCTCGATATCGTTGTAGGCCTTGTGCAGCCGCGCGGCCTGCAACGCAGGTTCGCCGTTGGTGGCCGGGCGCGCCAAGGCGGTGCGCTGTTGGGTGGCCAGGGCCAGCACCGCCGCATCGGGAACACGGGACACGTTGCGCTGGTTGACGTCGAGAAAGCGCTCCAGGCGTTTGAGCAGGAAGTCGAACACCGTGACGATGAACACGTAGAAGAACGCCACCGCCGCCATGGTCTCGATCACCAGGAAGTTCTGCGAATACAGGCGCTGGCCGACCATCAGGATCTCGGTCAGGGAAATCACCGACACCAACGAGGTGAGCTTGACGATGGAAATGTATTCGTTGGCCAGCGACGGCAACGCCACCCGCAACGCCTGGGGAATCACCACGCGCCATTGCGTGCCGAAGAACTTCAGGCCCAGTGCCCGCGCCGCTTCGCCCTGGCCCTTGGGAATCGAGAGCAGGCCACCGCGATGGATCTCGGCCACGTAGGCGGTCTCGCAGATCACCAGCGCCAGCAGGCCGGACCAGAACGGGTCGGCCAGGACCGCCGAGGTGCCGGGCAACGCTTGGGGCAGGTTGTAGATAAAGATCAGCAGCACCAGCAGCGGCAGGCTGCGGAACAGCCAGATGTAACCGCGCGCCGGCACGCTGAGCAGGCCATGCTTGGACTGCTTGGCCAGCGCCAGCAGAAAGCCCAGGCCGATGCTCAAGACCCAGGTCAGGGTGCTGAGCTTGATCACCGTCCACGTCGCACGCCAGAACTCGGCATCGCCCAGCAAGCCAAACATGTAATTCCAGTCGAATGTCATCGTCGCTGTGCCCTGAGAAGTTGATCTACATCGATGGGTTCAGAGTCGTGGGGGGAGGCACTTAGGGTCAATTCGTAAAAGCCGGGGCACTGGGTAGGCAGAACCTATGCAGCCCAGAAGGCTGTGTGTGACGAGCGGGCTTGCCCCGCGTTGGGCTGCGAAGCAGCCCCAAAAAGACCCGTTCGCCACTTTTTGGTGCGAACACCTGAGGAAATCAGCTCACCCCACTCAAGACCCGCACCGCATGCGGATCAAAAAAGCTCGGCGGCGCCATGCCGGGGATGTACTGGTCGGACACAAACATGCGGCAGCGCTCGGCAAACGCCGACACCACCCGCGACGGCTGCGTGTTGCAGGCAGTGGCGTAGCCCAAGCGCATCGGCCGGTGTGAACCGGCCAGGCGCAGGCGGATCACCCGTTTGCCGTCCTGGGACAGGTTCGATTTGGGCCGCGCATTCGCGAAGGAATAGCCGATGCCGTTGCCCACCATGGCGCGCACCGTTTCGAGGTTGGTGGAGCGCATGATGATGTTCGGCGTGGTGCCGGCCTGGATAAACAGGCTAAGGAAATAGTCGCGGCTCCACGGCGTGTCGAGCAGCACCACCGGGTAAGCCTCAAGGTCTTGCATGCTGACGGCCGGCGAGTTCGCCAGCGGGTGATACTCGCCGACCATCACATACGGCGGCAGCTGGGCCAGGGGCTGGAAGTCGATGTCCGGGCTGGTCACCAGGTCGTAGGTGAGGGCGATATCCAGCTCACCACTGCGCAGCTTTTCCAGCAGTTCCTCATGGTTGCCTTCGGCTTGCGTCAGCCGCACACCGGGAAACGCACGGCCGAAACCAAACACCAGTTCCGGCGTGATCATCGGCGCCAGCGACGCCAGGCAGCCGACCCGCAACGGCCCGCGCACGGTGTTCAAGGACTCCGAGGCGATGGTGTAGAGGTTGGTCATCTGCTCCAGGATCAGCTTGGCTTCCTGCATCACCAGGCGCCCTACCGCCGTGAGGGAAATGCCCTGGGCGTGGTGGCGGATAAACAGCTGGATGCCCAGTTCGGCCTCCATATGGGTGATCGCCGCCGAAATCGAAGGCGACGACACATGGATGCGTTCAGCGGCCGCACTGATGCTGCCCGCCTCTCCCGACGCAACGAAATACTCCAGTTGACGCTGAGTAATACGACTGAGCATCACGCCTGCCCCTCAACAATGACTGTACCGGGTGCGTTGCAGGGTTCGTGCCGGGTCACGCGCAAACCGATGACCTGCACGGGCTTCGGTTTTTCCTAAGCACTACCCCGCGCAAATGCTGGTTTCGTTGCAATCAGGCCGGTGTGAAGCTGGCTGCATCCCGTTTCCCACGAGTTGCCGTTATGCCGACCCACACTCGCATCCGCATGTTCAACACCCAACAGACCTACCCCAACCAGGCGCTGGACAATGACCTGTGCCAGGCCGTGCGCGCCGGCAACACCATCTATGTGCGCGGTCAGATCGGCACCGATTTCGACGGTAACCTGGTGGGCTTGGGCGACCCGCGCGCCCAGGCCGAACAGGCAATGAAGAACGTCAAGCAACTGCTGGAAGAGGCGGGTTCTGACCTGTCGCACATCGTGAAGACCACCACCTACCTGATCGACCCGCGCTACCGCGAGCCGGTGTACCAGGAAGTCGGCAAGTGGCTCAAAGGCGTATTCCCGATCTCGACCTGACTGGTGATCTCAGGCTTGGGCCAGCCGGAGTGGTTGATGGAAATCGACGTGATTGCGGTTGTGCCGGATGACTGGCAGCCCTGAATAACCTGGAGTACGCCATGACCCACTCTGTGTTTTTCCTCAACGGGCCCAACGCCAACCTCTACGGCCTGGACAAAACCGGCACCTATGGCAGCGAGAGCTTCTCCAACATCGAAGCCCGCTGCCAAGACCTCGCCGCGACATTGGGCCTGACCCTGGACTTTCGCCAGAGCAACCATGAAGGCGTGCTGGTGGACTGGATTCAAGAGGCACGCTTGAACGCCGACGCCATCGTGATCAACGCCGCCGGGCTCAGCTACAGCTCGGTGCCGATCCTGGATGCGCTGCTGGCCTTCGACGGCCCGATTCTCGAAGCGCACATGAGCAATATCTGGAAGCGCGAAAGCTTTCGGCACCACTCCTACGTGTCCAAGGCCGCCACCGGTGTGATCGCCGGGCTGGGGGCGCTGGGTTACCAACTGGCACTGACGGCCGTGGCCGAATTGCTGGACCAAACCGCCTAATGACTGTGCAGGAACCGCCTATGTCCGTCGAAAAAATCAACACCCTGGTCGTCGGCGCAGGCCAGGCCGGCGTCGCCATTAGCGAACACCTGTCGCTGATGGGCGTGCCGCACATCGTGCTGGAACGCCACCGCATCGCCGAACGCTGGCGCTCGGAGCGCTGGGATTCCCTGGTCGCCAACGGCCCGGCCTGGCATGACCGGTTTCCCGGCCTCACATTCGAGGGCATCTCGCCGGAAGCCTTTCCTCCCAAGGAACGCATGGCCGACTACTTCGAAGCCTACGTGGACAAGTTGCAGGCCCCCGTGCGCACCGGAGTAGAAGTACAGCAGGTAGAACGTCATGTGGGGCGACCCGGCTTCAAGGTGACGACATCGGACGGCGTGATCGAAGCCGCCAATGTGGTAGCAGCCACCGGCCCGTTCCAGCGCCCTTCCATCCCAAACATCGTTCCGACCACCGCGCCGCTGCACCAACTGCACTCGTCCAGCTACAAGAACCCCGGTCAACTCCCTGAAGGCGCTGTACTGGTCGTCGGCGCAGGGGCCTCCGGCTCACAAATCGCCGAAGAACTGCAAAAGGCCGGCAAGACCGTGTACCTCTCGGTGGGCGAACACTACCGCCCGCCCCGCGCCTATCGCGGCCGTGACTACTGTTGGTGGCTGGGTGCGTTGGGCCTGTGGGATGAAGTCAAAATCCAGCCGAAGAAAAAACACGTGGCCTTTGCAGTAAGTGGCTATGAAGGTGGCAAGACCGTCGACTTCCGCCGACTGGCCCACCAAGGGATTCACTTGGTGGGCGTCACCCAGGATTGGAAAGACGGCGTCATGACCTTCCAACCGGGCTTGGCCGGGAACGTGGCTGAAGGGGATCGCGCCTACTTTGATGTGCTGCGCGATGCAGACGCCTATATCGAGGCCAACGGCTTGCCGTTTCCGCCGGAGCCGCAAGCCTGGGAGTTGTTGCCAGATCCTGAGTGCCTGGTGAATCCGATGTTGAGCCTGGATCTGGCTGAAGCGGGCGTGACCACGATTCTCTGGGCCACTGGCTTCACGTTCGATTTCAGCTGGTTGAAGGTCGATGCATTCGATGAGAAAGGCGAGCCGTTCCACAAACGCGGGATCTCCGCGCAGAGCGGCATCTACTTCCTGGGGTTGCCGAATCTGGTAAACCGCGCATCGTCGTTTATCTATGGGGTTTGGCACGATGCGAAGTACGTGGCGGACCATATCGTGCTGCAGAACGAGTACAGGGCGTACGAAAAGCGCTGATCCCCCATCACTGCGAAGCCGTTTCTTCGGTTAAAGCCCTGTTTGTGTCAACATTGCGCACTGCGCCACTGCCCTGCCAAAGCTGCGCTATGCCCGGCCTCAATGGCCAATGGATTTACCTGGGAAACACCCCAAGGACGTCTCGATGCGAATCACCCTTTCTCTGCTTACGCTGGCCGTGGTTGGCAGCCTCCTCAACGGCTGTGCATCGACCTCGACGCCTCAGGCCCGTTATTTAAGTTCTGCGCAAAGCGTGGTCTCCGATCGAGCGGATATGGACTTCAAGGATGGCAACGTCTATTTCAAAGTGCCTCACAACGTGTCTTCCGCTACACAGTTCAGCGAAAGCCTGAACACCTGTGTTCAATTTCAGGTCGCTACTTACCAAAAGAATGGCCAGGGTGTGCAGGTCTTTCGCTCCCTGGGCTACACCGAAGCGCAAATCATCAATCAGGGCAGCCGCCTATGCATGGAAAGCAAAGGCTGGGCGCTCTACACAGTGGTCAACAACCAAGTGCAACACGTTGACCGCAGTGAGCGGGTTTATGCCGCCATGTCCGAGCGAGAGCTCGAACTCGCCCGCGACCTGCTTGTCGGTCAACGTGCGTGGTACCTCCAATATGCACCGCAGGTCCTGGCCGTCGGGGATTTAGGGAAATAAGTGAAGGGTCAAGGAGACGATAACGTGGCAACAGAAAAAACCAAGAAAGTGTTTTGGTATTCGGCGTGGGGTTTGCTGTTTGTTGGTTTGGCCGGCGTGCTGATAAAACAGGCCTTCGAAGAAACACCTGAGCCTAGTAAACCCAGCTACCTCAGCGACCTGATCATCCTGACCGCGCGAACGACGGCTCGTAATTGGATGGTCAACGAGGACATCAGGTTCGACCGGGCGGAAGCGGCTAACAGCCACGCGATAAAGTTCTATTACACGCTGGTCAATTACGATACCCAGCCCGATAGCTTTGACCTGGACGCGACATTCTCCGACATCACCCAGGTTGTTTGCGCCGCGCAGATGTCTAAAGGCTCGCCAATCCTCACGCTGGGCGGCACCTTGATTTATATTTTTGGCAGCAAAAACGAAAAAGAAGTCGGGCGGTTCGAAATCGACAAGCAGACCTGTGCTGGCTGACCGTGAAGGGGACGGATTGATTCGTCCCCTTTGTTGTTCTGCCGTTGCGCTGTCTTAACCGCGCTTGGGCAACTTCCAGTTCGGCCGGATAAAGTGGCAGGTGTATCCATTGGGAATCCGCTCCAGGTAATCCTGGTGCTCCGGTTCTGCCTCCCAAAATGGCCCCGCTGGCTCAATCTCGGTCACCACTCGGCCCGGCCATAACTTCGAAGCATCCACATCCGCTGCCGTATCCTCGGCCACGTCCCGTTGCTGCTCACTCAGGTAATAGATCGCCGAGCGATAACTCGGCCCACGATCATTGCCTTGTCGATTCGGTGTGCTCGGGTCGTGGATCTGGAAAAAGAACTCCAGAATCTGCCGATAACTGATTACCGCCGGGTCAAACACGATCTCGATGGCTTCCGCATGGTTGCCGTGGTTGCGGTAGGTGGCATTCGGCACATCGCCGCCGGTGTAGCCGACGCGGGTGTGCAGCACGCCGGGGTAACGCCGCAACAGGTCTTGCATGCCCCAGAAGCAGCCGCCGGCGAGGATGGCGGTTTCGGTTGGGTTGGTCATGGTCGGTTCTTCCGCGCAATGAATACAGGCAAGTTATGGGGCTGTATTGGCAAATACCAAGGGTAAAGGGGGGTACCCAGACGATCGGTTTCAGGTAATGATGCGCGACCAAAATCAAGGAAGATAACAACAATGAAAACCGCCTTGCGCGCCCTGCTTGTGTTTTGCCTGACCACGCCCGCCCTCGCGGCCGAAAGCCCCGTCGGCTTCAAAACCACCACCCTGCCCGACGCGCAGACCAGCCGCCCGCTGGAAATGGTGGTCTGGTATCCCGCTGCAAGCACCGCCAAACCCCAACTGATCGCCGACAACGGGGTGTTCATCGGCGCCCTCGCGGTGACAGATGCACCACCAGCTGCCGGTGAGCATCCTTTGGTCGTGCTCTCCCACGGCTACGGCGGTAATTGGGGCAAACAGGTGTGGTTGGCCAGTGCATTGGCGCACAAAGGGTACATCGTGGCGGCGGTCAATCACCCCGGCACCACCACCAAGGACCGTAGCCCGCAGGCCGCCGCTCAGTTATGGAAGCGCCCGGCCGACCTGAGTCGCGCCATTGACGCGGTCCTGGCCCAGCCCAAGCAATTTGGCGCGGTGGCAAACAATCGCATTGCCGCCGTCGGCCACTCCCTCGGCGGCTGGACCGTGCTGGAGATTGCCGGCGCACGCTTCGATCCCGACCTGTTCACCCAAGCCTGCAACGCACACCCCAAGCTCGGCGGTTGCATTGGCTACCATGAGATGAACCCCGCTGGCACGCCCGAAGGCAAAGCCCACCTGGCCGCTGACTTGAGCGACAAACGCGTCACCGCCATTGTGTCCCTGGACCTGGGCCTCGCACCTGGCTTCACCGACGCCAGTCTCGCCGCCCTTCCGGTGCCGGCTCTGGTGATTGCGGGTGGCGTGCCCACAGAGGACATGGACCCTAACCTGGAGTCCGCCGCGTTGGTCAAGCGCCTGCCCAAAGCCTCGACTCAGTACGTGGAGATCGGCGATGCCACTCACTTCACGTTCATGTCGATCTGCAAGCCGGGCGGCATGGAGTTGATTGAAGAAAGCTCGCCGGGCGATGGCATGATTTGCCGGGATGGTGAGGGCGCTCGGCCGAGGGCGCAAATCCAACAACAGGTAATAGAACTGATCACTGCGTTTCTGCGCCAATCGTCCAGCCATTGATCAATTATTCGAAACGTTAGTCACCCACGGAGCGCGACATGCAAGATAGCAAAGATTTAAAGGGGCTAAGCGGCTGGCTCATATTGGTCGGGATAGGTCTGTTCATCTCGATTATCCGCCTGAGCTTTAACCTCCTCACCATTTATTACCCGATTTTCACAAATGGCACATTCACCGCCGTCAGTACGCCGGGATTGCCCCTATATAGCCCACTGTGGGGGCCGATCCTGATTTCAGAAACGCTGATCAACGGATTGTTTGTGGCCACCTACGCTTATTTGGTCTATCTGTTCTTCACCAAGCATTACCTGTTCCCCAAGGTTTATATCGCCACGGTGATTGCATCGGTTGTGTTCGTGCCTCTTGATGCCTGGGCGTGCTCCTTCGTTCTGGTGGATAAACCCATCTTCGACAACGACACCGCAAAAGAAATGGCACGGGCATTGTTCGCCTTGTTTGTATGGGTGCCTTACATGCTGGTATCCAAACGGGTAAAGGCAACGTTTGTCATGCATAAGCCGCAGAGCGCTGACGCGCACGCGACCGTCACCTCTTGAACACGCATGGCTAACCCCAAGCACACCGCTTTCGCCTATCAAGCGGTGTATCGCTACCTCGTCGAGTTGATCGAGGTCAGCCCTGCGCAAACCGAGCAAAAACTGCCGTCGCTGCGCCAATTGGCGCAGCGCCTCGGCGTATCGGTGTCGACGACCAAGTACGCCTATTCGCTGCTGGAGGATGAAGGCCGAATCGTCGCCAAGCCCAAGCTGGGTTATTTCACCCTTTTGACGCCCGCGCCTCTGTCGACTGAACGCTCAGCTAATCTGCTCGATCAGGTCTTCGCCACCTCCCGCCAACCGGGCATGCTGGCCCTGAGCGCCGACGTCCCGGCCATCCTGCTGTCGCTGGAAAACCCGTTGCTGATGATCGAGCGGGAACTGGCCCGCCACTACCCGCGCGCCCTCACACCGCAGTATTTGCCCTTCGGCGAGCCCGAGTTGCGCGCGGCATTGGCCGAACGCTACACCCGTGCCACGGACAACTACTGGCAGGCCGATCAGGTGTACATCGGCGCAGACCTGCACAGCGTGCTGGAGCTATCGCTCAATGCTCTGGACCTGGCGGGCAGCGTGGCGCTGGTGGAGTCACCGTGTTCGTGGGCGATCCTGCGCCAGTTGCAGGCGGCGAACATCCGCGTGATCGAACTGCACCTCGACGCCGACGGCCGCTTCGACCTGCGCGTGCTCAATGAACTGCTCGAACGTGAGCCCATCCGCCTGGCGGTACTGTCATCCACCGTGAACATTCCCCACGGCAGCCGCATGCCGGCCGAGGATAAACAGCAGATCTGCCGGTGGCTGGCGGCACGGGCTATCTGGTTGTTCGAAAACGACACGTACGGCGACTTGTATTTCGCGACCCCGCCGGCGCGCTACCGTGACTTTGCCGATCCGCAGAAACTCTTGGTTTTCTCGACGTTCGACAAGGTGATCGGCTCGGAGGCCCCCTACGGTTATGTGCTGTGCCGTGGGTGTGGGCCGCAGTTGCAGCGTGTGTTCCTGGAGCGGGCGTTTCGCCTCTCACCGATCCGTCAGAAAGCGATCGCCAAGCTGTTCACGTCCAAGCGCATCGACGCGCACCTGCACAAACTGAGGGCCTTGTTGCACGACTGCATGACCCGCATGAAAGCCCTGCTGGACGAGTACGCCAATGGCGCGTTTGAGGGGACGATTCCACAGGGCGGCGCATGCTTCTGGCTTGAGGCCACGCACCCGGTCGACATGCCCCGGGTGTTCGAACGCCTGCTGGCCGAGCGCATCGTGATTGCCCCTGGTGAACTGTTCAGCCAGCAAGGCAGCTGGAAACAGCACCTGCGCCTGAGCTTCACCCTCGATTGGAGCAAGGATATTGCCCAGGCCGTCGAACAGTTGTCGCAGGCGGTTCGTCAGAGCCCGTAGCAGTGCCGCGCCTCAGGGAAACGGCCATGGCGCACGTCTTCGGCAAACCGCTCGCAGGCGTCGCGGATCACTGCTCCCACATCCGCGTACTGTTTGACGAAGCGCGGCAGGTGTTCACCGCCCAGGCCCAGCACATCTTCAGTGACCAGCACTTGGCCGTCGCAGGCCGGTGACGCGCCGATACCGATGGTGGGCATTTTTGAGTCGAGGGTGATCTGACGGGCCACACCTTCAGCCACGCCCTCAAGCACCAGGCTGAACGCACCCGCCTGCAGATTGGCCCGCGCGTCCTCGGCAATCCGCGCGCCGGTTTCGGCGGTGAGGCCCTGGGCCTTGAAGCCGCCCATCACATTGACGAACTGCGGCATCAGCCCCACATGCGCCATGACCGGAATTCCCCGCGCCACCAGGAACTCGACGGTCCCGGCCAAGGCCTGGTTGGCCTCCAGCTTCACCGCATCGCAGCCGGTGCGCGCCAACACCTGCGCGCAATTGCGAAAGGCCTGCTCGTTGGATTCCTGATAACTGCCAAACGGCATGTCGGCAATGACACACGCCAGGCGCGTGCTGTCGACCACAGCGCGGGTGTGGCCGATGATTTCTTCAAGCTGCATGCTCAAGGTCGAAGACCGGCCGTAACCGACCATGGCCGTGGAATCACCGATCAGGATGAAATCGACCCACGGGTCGATCAGCTTGGCGATGGTGCTGGAGTAGGCCGTCAGGGAAACGATCTTCTGCTGGCCCTTCATGGCGACCAATTGCGGGACGGTCAGGCGTTTGGTGCGGGTGTGGAGGCTCATCGAGTGTCTTCCGTTGTGCAGTGGAACACCCGATTATTGGCGAAAGGACAGGCGATTCAATGCACAGATCGGCGCTAAAAAGCGACCCAGTGGGCGAAGCTGGTATCATCCCGAGCCTGAACAACCCGGATAGAACCCCATGAACCGCCAGAAAAAACTCCAGCAGCTCTTCAAGGAAAAAGCCAAGAAGGCCAACGCCAAATTGGCGCCGAAGAAAAAGGATAAATACATCAGCAAGGCGGACCGGGAAAAGCTGGCGGCTGAAGCGGCTCAGGCGCCAGACAGTTCCGTTCAGGACTGACTCAGCAACCGCTTAACGCCACCTGCGGCCGCTCACCCGCGAAGAAAAACGGCCGCAACCGCACGCCCACGCTGTTACCAATGAACGCCGCCACCAGCCATACCCAGCCATGCAGGCTGCCCGAGGCGATGCCACTGAAGTACGCGCCGATGTTGCAGCCGTACGCCAGGCGTGAGCCGTAGCCGAGCAACAGGCCGCCGATCACCGCTGCCACCAGCGAACGCGCCGGAATCTTCAGGCTGGGGGCGAAACGCCCGGCCAGGCCGGCGGCCAACAGCGCGCCGAGGACGATGCCGATGTCCATCACGCTGGTGATGTCTTCCCACACCGGCGCAGCCAGCGCCTTGGCGTTGCCCGGCATCTGCCAGAACGCCCAACTGGCCACGTCCACACCCAGGCCGCTGGCAACTTTGGCGCCCCACAACGCAAACGCCGAGGTAATGCCCCATGGCCGACCCGCCAGTGCCAGGGTGGCGTAGTTGAGCAAGGCCAGGCCGATGGCGCCCCACACCAATGGCCACGGGCCGCGCACGAAGCGGCGCAGGCCTTGATGCTCGCTTTTCACCCCCTCTTCCAATTGACCATGACGAGCCTTCTCCAGCCGCACGGTCACCACTGCAATGATCGCAAACACCACCAGGCTCAGGCCCATCGCCGGCACCACGCCGAAGCTCTTGACGATGGACACCGCCGGGAAGGCCGGCAGCGCAAACCACCAGTCCACGTGGTGCGTAGCGATCAGCGAGCCACAGATAAAGAAGAACAACGTCACCAGCATGCGCGCATTGCCGCCGCCCACGGTGAACAGCGTGCCCGACGCACAGCCGCCGCCCAACTGCATGCCGATGCCAAAGATGAACGCCCCAAACACCACCGACACCCCGGCCGGCGCCACCAGCCCGACCACCGGCTGCCCAAACAAACTGCCCGCCCCCAATGCAGGGAAGAACAGCATCACCGCAATCGCCAGCATCACCATCTGCGCACGCAAGCCGGCGCCACGGCGATCATTGATGAACACGCGCCAGGCCGAGGTGAACCCGAAGGCCGCGTGATAGAGGGTCAAGCCGAGTGCCGCGCCGACCACCAGCAACAACACCTGGTGCGAGCCGACGCTGTTTTGCAGGAACAGGGCACCCAGCACCAGAATGATAAAGGCCACCAACGGCGCGACGGGCGTGCGCGCGGGAGCGAGAGGAACAGAGGTGTTCATGGGATATCTCGGTAGATTTGAATGGGCGCGAGTATAAACCCCAAGGCAAGACATTGTGGTGAGCGGGCTTGGTCAACTCCGCCCCACGGACCCCAACACCGGAAGATCCCCCAACAACCTGAGCCCGGTGCTCTTAACAAACGTCTCATAATCCATCGGTTTTTGAATGCGCGTCTCGGCATTGGGCAGCACATACGCCCAGGCACGTTTGCTGGAAGCGTCGTACACCAGCTTGAACAGGCGCGTCGGCACCCAGACCTTGTTGGCGCCGATGGTGCCGTAGCCAGGGTCGAACAGCGGGCCGGTAAACACGTACACATCGCCACCGGCGCGCAAGGCGAACTTGCGCACGTCAGCCTCGACCTTGCTCCAGATCTTGCGGTTGTTCGTGGGGTCCTGGGGCACCATGTTCGACAGCGCGAACGACTGCGCCATGGCGTTGGCATTCGGCGCGTCGGCGGCTGGGGATTGGTGGCCACGGTCCACGGCGGGATGCTGGGCGCGGTAGTCGCTCAACTCTGCACGGCCACCTTTGGGAATGCGCGGATCGGCGTAGAACTGGTTGGTGCGCTCCTCGCCCTTGGCGTCTTTCAGGAGTGCAGCGTTCAAGCGTTCGACCACCACCAAGGGCGTCTTGCTGGTTTGCGAGTAGAGCACGGCGAAATGGTCGGAACACAGGGCCAGGGGTTTCATTGCGGCCGGCACGGTGGCGGTCTTGATCGGGTCGGCGGGGAACAGGTCGGCGCAGCTGTCGAAGCTGAGCTGTTTTTCCTGCTTGGAATAGAGGTCCGGCAAGCTTCGGGCGTTGGCCCCAGAGGAAAGCAAAACAAGGGCGGTCAGCCCAACGGCAATTTTGCGTAGGTACATGCATTAAATCTTCGAAAGGAAGTGAAGCGACTGGCTCCGCCGAGCGGAGCCAAGTGGATGATATTGCGAGGATTATTGACTAACGAATGTCAGATTAGTGCCCGACCGCTGTAGGTTTTCCCGCATCCCGCGCGCCCGGCGTGAAGCCGTGGGCACTGGCCCCCCAGGCGATCACCAGTGATACGCCGATCAACACCAGCATGGCCCACGGAAACGACGCCACGCCCCAGGTGTCCAGCAACACGCCGCCGACCACACCGCTGCCGGCAATCGCGCTGTTCCACGCCACCACATTCAGCGACAGCGCCACGTCCGCGCCATCCCCCGCCGCATCGGCCAGGGCGGTCTGCAGCAGGGTCGCGGCGCCGCCGAAACTCAGGCCCCACACCGCTACGCCGAAATAGATCACCTCGGGCACATTGCCCAGAAAACCGAACACCAGGCTTATCGCCGCGAAGGTCACCAGGCTCACCAGCACGGTCTGGCGCAGCAGTGGCTCGACCAACTTGGCCGTGAGCCAGATCCCCGCCAACGCGGCCACCCCGAACACCAACAGCACCAGGTCAACCCGCTCTGCCAATCCGGCAGGCGCTACGAACGGCGCGATGTAGGTGTAGAGAATGTTGTGCGCCAGCATCCAGCTGATCACCACCGCCAGCACCGGCCGCACGCCCGGCGTGGTCAACACTTTGCCCAGGGACAGCCGTTGGTGCGCCGGTTGAGGCGCGTAGTCCGGGACTTTCACCAGCACCCACGCAATCAGCACCAGGCTTGCCGCCGACATCAGGCCAAAGGTCGTGCGCCACCCCACCAGCCCACCCAGCCATGTGCCCAACGGCACACCCAACGACAACGCAATCGGTGTACCGACCATCGCCAGCGCGAGTGCCTTGCCCTGTTGGTGTGGCGCAACCATGCGCCGGGCGTAACCGGCCAGCAGGCTCCAGGCCAACCCCGCCGCCACACCGGCAAAGAACCGCGCCACCAGTGTCACGCCGTAGTGAGACGACAACGCGGTGATCGAGTTGAACAGCAAAAAGCCGACGATGGTCAGCAGCAACACATTGCGCCGCCGCCAGCCACGGGTGGCGATGGTCATGGGGATCACTGCCAGCACCGAGCCCAACGCATAGGCCGTGACCATCTGCCCGGCCATCGACGGCGAAATCGCCAATCCTTCGCTGATCAACGGCAACAGGCCCGCCGGCAGGGTTTCGGTGACGATGCAGATGAAGCCGGTCATGGCCAGGGCGAGCAAAGCGCCGATGGGCAAGCGGTCGGATGACGCCGATAACGTAAGTGAGGGTGTCACGGGAAACTCCTTGAGCGGGACTTAGATACTGATCGATATAAATGTTGCAGGCGCGCACATCACGTTGTCAACGACTTATGTATCGACTAGTATTTATCTCGCTATCCACCGGAGACCTGACATGGCACAGATGGGCCGCCCCCGCACTTTCGACCGCGAACACGCCGTGGACCAGGCCTTGCACCTGTTCTGGCAACACGGCTACGACGCCACCTCCCTCGCCCAGCTCAAGGCCGGCCTGGGTGGCGGCATCTCCGCACCGAGTTTTTATGCGGCGTTCGGCTCCAAAGAGGCGCTGTTCGACGAGTGCGTGCAGCGTTACCTGGCGACCTACGCCCAAGTCACCGAATGCCTGTGGGACGAAAGCCTCTTACCACGGCAGGCGGTTGAAACAGCGCTGCGCCAGTCGGCGCGCATGCAGTGCGAAGACGGCCACCCCAAGGGCTGCATGGTGGCGCTGGGGGTGATGAGCGCGCCGAGCCCGGAGAACACAAGGGTGGCGGATGGGTTGACCCAGTCGCGGCGACGCACCCGTGCGGGGATTGTGGCGTGTGTGGAGCGGGCGATCCGTCTGGGGCAATTGCCGCAGACGGTCAACCCGGCGGTGATGGCGACGGTGTTTGACAGCTTCCTGCAGGGAGTTTCGATCCTGGCGCGGGACAACGTGCCCCATGTCACTATCGACGCGGCAATCAGCCAACTCCTGCTGACCTGGGATATCGCGGCCTCTACGGCGCCGCCCATTCGTCCCGACACTGCATCAGGAAATCCACAAACGCCCTAACCCGATGCGGCACATAGCGCCCATGGGGATACAACAAGGTAAACGGCCGCGAACGCCCGCCAAACGGTTGCAATACCTCCACCAGGCTACCGTTTGCCAGTTCCTGTTCGACGATGAACTTGTAGGTCTGAAACAACCCCGCGCCATGCTTGGCCAGGGTCACGCCGCCGAGCACATCGTCGGAACAACTGTACCCCGCCTCCCCCGCATACTCTTGCGGCTTGCCATCCACCTGGAACAACCAGGAGATGCGCCGGCCATTGCTCGGCAGTTCGTACTGGATACATTCGTGGGTGGGCAAATCTTCCAGCGTCTGTGGGATGCCGGCGCGCTTCAGGTAAGACGGCGATGCCACTACTACCAGTTCGCCGTCTTCCAACAGGCGGGCAATCAGCGACGAGTCCGGCTGGGCGCGCACACGGATGGCCAGGTCGTACCCTTCGGCGACAAAGTCGATATTGCGGTTGCTGATGTGGATATCCACCGTGACTTGCGGGTACAGCGCGCGAAACCTGGGCAGCAGCGGCAGCAAGCGGTGATGGGCGTAGGTGGTGGGAATGCTGATACGCAGCAAGCCCGACGGCACGGCCTGCGCGCCCATCACTTCCTGTTGCGCCTCCACCAGTTGGGTCAAGGCCTGGCGGCATTGCTCGAAAAAGGTCCGGCCGCTGTCGGTAAGACGGATGCTGCGGGTAGTGCGCACAAACAGGCGTGAACCCAGGCGTTCTTCCAGGCGCGAGATGCTGCGGCTCACGGCCGCCGGGGTGACACCCGCCACCTGCGCGGCGGCGGTGAAGCTGCTGGCTTCGGCGGCGAGGCAGAAGAGTTCGATACTGCCCAGCTGCAAATCTTCGAAATGGCGCTTCATAGGGGTGACACCGGGTATCCGCTCAAGCCTGCAAAACTATAGCAAGCCCGGCAGGTTGGCCAACAGCGCGTCACTCAAGGCATGGGGCTCACCGCCGAACAGGCGCTGCAGTGGCGCGTCTGTTCCCAGGTGCCGGTATAAATCGGCGCGCTCGGTGTAGTCGCCCGCCAACCGCACCGCCGCCTGCACATAGTCTTCATGGGTGCGCGCTACCGTCCAATCGGGCAACCCCACCCGCCGAAACAAGCCCTCATCGATATGCTCGAACACCTCCGGCCCGGTCTTGCACACACCGGGCAGACCCGCCGTGAAGGCATCGATGATGCCGTTGGTATTGCCGAACGGGAACGGGCTCAGGAACAGGTCGCAGCGGTTCAGGGTGGCCATGTAGTCAGCATAGGGCTGGTGCGGGTACACCGTCGCATCGCCCACATAACGCTCGATCAAGCGCACCAGTTGCGGGAACAACAGCCCTTGGGCCTGGCCTACCAGGAAGTGAAAGCGCACGCGTTTGCCGTAGAGGTGCAACGTGCGCACGGCGATCGCCTGGCAGGCGCGCAGGAAGGTGGGGTTGAGTTTCATCGTGGTGGCGGCGATGGCGATGTTGACCCAGGCGTGGTCTTCACGCGTGACTTGCGGCAAGTCGATGGGGATGGCGGACGGCCGATACGGCTGACCATTGGCCGGCAGTTGCAACAGGCGCTCGGTAAAACACGCCGGGTCACCGACAAAATCTTCCTCCACGCTGATCAGGTCGATATGCCGCGACGCCGTGGTCGCCGGATGCCCCAGCGCGGCCACCTGCAACGGCGCAAAACGCAGGTTACTGGCAAACAGCGTGATCTGGAACATGCCGACGCTGGGCATGTAGAACACCTCGGGGCGGCGTGCGCTGGCAAGCGCAGTGAGCTGGCGCAGGCACGCGAACAGGTCATCCGGCTCGCGCAGCTCGATAAATTCATCGAACACCTCGCGACCCAGCGCATCCACATTTGCCGCATACCCCACGGCCACCACCTGGAAATCCCGACGCGCCGCCTGCAGCGTCAGCGAATGGGTGCGGTAGATCGAATGCCCGCCGGAGAACCATTCCAGCAGCACCAGCATCAGCGGCTTGGCGCGCGGCGGCGCCACGGCGACGGGCACGCTGTGGATGCCCAGGCTGGCGAGCTTGCGTTCGATCAAGGTATTGATCGACGCCTTGATGCGATGGCGCTCGGGCAAGTCGGCGTAACTGCAATGCATGTACACGTCATGCAGCACATTGAGCGGCAGTGCATCCAGGCTGTCGAGTTGTTCCAAACGCCCCGGCAACCACGCCAGCAATGCCTCGCGTTTGGAGTGCGCCGCCGGAGTACCGAGAAAGCGCGGCGACAACAATGCCATGAACAGGGCCGCCGCCAACGTCGGGTTCTGCGCCCACAGCAGGTCAACATCCAGCGGTAACTGGGATTCCGGCGAGTACAGCAGGCAGAACTTCACCAGATTCTGCTCGGTGATGCGGTAGTCGCTGCCCTGCGGCCCGAGCAGGTTCAGCGAGCGCAGGATGTGGTCGCCGTTGATAAAGGCACTGGCGGCAAACAACGACGACAGCCAGCGCTGCAAGTTGATCAACTGGCCAAAGCCTCCGGGGCTGAGGCTGAACGTCGGGTCGGAGAACAGCGCCGTAATGGCGCAGGTCAGCCGCGTCAGCACGTGGCTTTCCAGCTCTCCCGGTGTGAGTGCGGGCGACACGCTCAGGGAAAACTGTTCGGACAACTTGCCGTAGTTGCGGTCGATCAATTGCAGCAGGCGCACGAGTTCGCGCGCGCCGCCTTCGTGGTCGCGGCTGTAGCAAAGGAATTCGAAGGCTTCCAGGGAAAAGGGTTGGTCGGTCATAGCGGTTGCACCACGTCGATGCTCACCTCGTCGGTGGCCGTGGGCTTGAGCACCTGGCTCCAGGTTCCGCCGACCATCTGGCCCTGATGATACTGGCGGGTCGGTTCGCTGGTCGCCTCCAGCAAGCCGTTGTGGATCAACCCGCCCCGATTGATCAACACCGCGCCATTACCGGTGGCGGTAATCGACGAGGTGCCGTTGCTCTGGCTGATGTAATTGCCCGCTGGCGCCTCCAGGTCCAGGCGCAGGGTGCCGTCCACCACTTGCAGGGTGTTGGTGCCGTTGTCGAAGCTCAATGCCGCGCCCCCGGCACTGCGCGCGGTGACGGTAAGGTTGCCGCTGCCGCCGGTCATCACGTTGTTGAAGCCCCGCGCATTGGTGGCGTTGAACGACACCCCCGCCCCCACTCCCAGCGCTGTGCCTTGCAGGCGGATATCACCGCTGCCGGACAGGATATTCACCCCATTGCCCGCCCCGGAGGCGCCGCTGCGGATGCTCAGGCCTGGCGCACTCGACGCCGCGCCGGCCGTGCCGCTCAGGGACAAGCTGCCATCCTGCGTTGTCAGGTTGATCACCGAACCGGTGCCCGTGGAATTCACCACCGTGCCGGAGTCGCCTGCGCTGAAGCCGTCGACAGCGAGAGTGCCACCCGCCCCTGCGCTAAGGGTCACCACGCCCGTGGTGGACGCCGCCAGGAACACGCCCTTCCCGGAATCGGCGGTGCCTTGCACCGTCAAGGTGCCGCTGCCTACGCTCAAGGTTTGCGTCGAACTCGTTGCCGTCGAACACACCAGCACGCCGCTGCCCGACACCGCACTGCCGCGCAGGGTGAGGTTGCCGCTGCCGGTGGCGGCGATGGTGTTGCTGGTGCTGAAGATCCGCGTGCCGTTGCCGCTGCCCAGGTTGGTACTGTCGACGCTGATGGAACCGGCACCCGAGGTTAGAATGTTGCTGCCGCCCGTCAGCACAAACGCATCGCCACTGCCGGTGCTGCTGGCCTGCACGGCGGTGATGCTGATGTTACCGCCGCCCGCGTCCAGGGTACTGCGGCTGATGTTGATTGCGGTGGCCGTGGAGCCTGCGGCCAGGCTCGACGAAGTGGCGCCACGCAAGGTGATGTCGCCGCCGCTGGTACTGATGCGCGTGCCGTTGGTCATCGAAATGCCCACGCCATTGCTGACGTTGGTGCTCGCCCAGGACGTCGCCGGATCCACCGCGCCGCTGATGGTCAGGTTACCGCCGTTGGTGCTGATGCTCGCGTTGCTCAACGCCACCGAGCCGTTGCCGCTGTTGTTGAAGTTGGACACCAGCGACACGTTCAGCGTCTTGCCGGTGCCATTGCTGATGCTGGTGTTGGTCATCACGATATTGCGGTGGGCCTGCAACGTCAGGGTGGCGTTGCCGACGCCCTTGACGTTGGACAGCACGTTGATATCCCCCGAAGTGCCGGCGCCCGACGACGTCGTCACGAGGATATTTGCGCCTTCGGACAACGATGCATTAAGGGTCGCCGAACTCAGGTTGGAACTGGCCCCGGCATTCGGCGTGAACGGCGAACTGGTGGAGGTGCCGGTGCTGGCGCCGTTGGTGATATTGATGTTGAACGGGTCGATCAACCAGCTGCCGCCCTGCCCCGACACCGCACTGAGGTCGACAATACCGGCCACATCCAGCGCATGCCCGGAGGTTTCCACCAGCCCGCCACGCCCCTGGCTGCCGGCGCCGCGCACGCTGATGTCGCCGTAGAACCGGGTGCTGTCCTTGGACCACAGGATGACCTTGCCGCCATCACCGCGGCTCAGGGCATTCGCGCTGATGCGCGCATCGCTGCCCATGAAAGTGCTGTCGGCCTGATGCAGGTTGCCACTGCCCTGGTAGTCGCCGCCCATCAACACGGTGCCGCCGCCAATGTCGCCATCGGCATCGATACGGCCGCTGTCGAACAGGCCGACGTATTGCCCAGTCATCGTCACGTTGCCGCCGCGCTCACCGCTCTGTTTACCCGAGACATCCAGCACGCCGCTGTTGACCACCACGCCACTGTCGCCGCCATCGAGGATGATGCGGCCGTTGCGCTGTTGCAGGCTGCGTGCCTCGATCACACCTTCATTGTTCACCACGTTGCTGAGCATGGCCTGTGAGTCGCGGGCGGTCAGGGTCACCGCGCCGCCGTTGGCACTCAGCAGGCCACGATTGATCACGCTGGCGCCGATGGCCGGGTCGTTGACCTCGACATTGATCAGGCCGTCCCCGGTGAAATCCAGGGTGATCTTTTCCCCACCGCCCAGCACCACCGAGCCCAGCCGCGCGACCACCGTGCCTTCGTTGCGCACCTGGGCGCCGAGCAACGCCACGCTGCCGCCGTCCCGCGCACTGATCGTGCCTTGGTTGACCACCGCACCGCCGCCCTGGCCGGCGAACACGTTTTTGCCGGCCATGAAATCGCTGTTGGAAATGTTCAGCGAACTGGCCACCAGCCCACCCACATCCACCATGGAGCCGGCGCCAAACAACACGCCTTGGGGGTTGATCAGGAATACCTGGCCATTGGCATTCAGGTGCCCAAGGATCTGCGAACCGTCGCTGCCGGTCACGCGGTTGAGCGCCACCGACGACGCGCCCGGTTGCAGGAAATTCACCTGGGCGTTCTTGCCGATATTGAAGGTGTCCCAGGTGGAGATCAGGCGGTCGCTGCCCTGGTTCACCGTGAGAACATTGCCGTTGCTGCTGATGACGCCACTGCCGGCAACCACTTGGCCATTGGTGGGCAACGCGTTGTTGTCCAGCGCCAGCGCGGGCATCGGCACCAGGCCGTAGAGGGCGCAGAGCACGGCAAACGTCAGGGGTTTGAGAACATGGGATTGGCGCATGACCGGCTCCTCAGAACGAATAGTTGATGCCAGTGCCAACGGCGCTGATGGTGGTGCCCACGCCGGGCGAATAGCCGGTGGCGGCGGTCACGCCGGTCAAGGCGAAGTTGTAGTTGGCCAGGGACTGGTTCTTCAGCAACACGTACTGGGAGAACAGGTCGATGTTCTTGGTCAGCTTGTAGTTGAAGCCCATCGCGTACTGGGTGGTGCCCATGCCATGGGTGTCGCACTCCACCGGGGTGGCGCGGATCATCTCGCACTTGCCCGCCAGGGCCTTGCCGTAGCTGGCTTTCAAGGTCCAGGCGCCGATCTTGTGGGTCGCGCCCAGCAGGTAGGCGCGGCGACGATAGTGGGACAGGTCGCTGGTGGCCGTACTGTTGTTGATCACGCCATCTTCGGAGTACGACAGGTCATCGGCGATCACCGAGAGCTTGGTCGCACCGAAGTCATAGGCCAGGCCGTAGCGGAAGCTGAAGTCATCCGAAGAAGTACCGTCGGTGACATGGGTGGTGCTGCCCAGGCCACGGGCGTTGCGCCCCAGGTCGGCAATGCCGAAGTAATTGATGTGCCGCTCGGCCGCGACCACCGCCGTGAAGCCGCCGTTGTTGTAGGTCAGGCTGCTGCCGTAGATATAGCCCTTGTCCACATCGCTGGCGGCGCGCATGCCGTTGTTCGAATACGCCAGTTTGAGTTGCAGGCCGTTCCACACCGGCGTCCAGTATTCCACCACGCCAGCCTGGCGCCGGTTGAACGCCGCGTCGCCGTTGACGGCCGTGTCGTTGTAGCTTTGCGGGCCGTTGACGTTGGTCGACAACCCGGCACTGAACCCCGGCGAACCAATGATATTGAAGTACGCCGCGCTGGTCTTGCCGTTGAACGGATCAAGACTGGTGGTGGACTCTTTCATCGGCATGTCCCACACCCCATACAGCAGCGTGCCGTAGTCGGTGTTGTTGAACGCCGCACCGGTGTTACGCAGCTTGGTGCTGGGCGATGCCGAGGTGTTCAGTGTTTTGTCGTTGCTCTCGATGTAGTTCATCGAGATCCCGTATTCGAGCTGCCACAGCAGTTTCCAATCGTCGGTCAAGCCATAGCCGCCGTGCACGCCGATGGCCGAGACGTTGTCGCGGGCCCGCCAGAAACTGGCCATGTTGCGCCCGTTGGGAGTGGCGAGACGGCTCTGGTCGGCGGGCGCGGCCGGGGTTGAGCCATGGCGGTCGACGTACTCCGGGATAATGCCGATATTGCCGTAGATCACGGTATCGGTCTCGGCGACTTCGAAGTCCTCGCCCTTGGAACCGATGTCACTGGCCAACCCGGCAAACGCTTGGGGCGAGCCGGAAATGGAGAACCACAGGCGCTTGGCGGCGCGGTCGTCGCTGGTGGGGTCTTCGCCGGGCGAGAAGGCCAGGCTGGCGTTCATCACCAGGTCGCGGTGGTAGAGGTTCAGGCCCACGCCGTAGCCGTAGCGCGTCAGGGTGTTTTCGCTGTTGTCCCAGGGGTTCTTGTTGACCGTGACCTTGCCTGCGTCCGCAAACAAGGTGCCCTCGGCTATCGCGCCTTTGAAGCGCCCGAGGTATTTGCGCAGCTCCAGGCGGCCGAGGATGCCTTCGTCACCGGCCACTTCACCCACGGGATAGGCGCGCACGCCATTGGGGCCGCCGAGACTGAGTTTTTCCGACGAATCAAGGTTTTTGTCGGCCCACTGACCGGTCAACGAACCAAACAATGAATAGCCGTTGCCCAGGTATTGCAGGCGACTGAAATTGGCATTGGCTTTCTTGTAGCGTCCGGCTGCATTGGCGGTGAGCGCATCCAGCGCGGCGTCGGCGGCGGTGTTTTTATCCAGGTCGCCGATGCCGTAGGCCAGGCTCCAGCTGTTGTTGCCCTGCCAGGCATCACGCCAGTTGCCATACAGCGTGGCACTGCGAAACACCGCAGATTTGTTCACCGTGAAACCGCCCGCCGAGTCCTCGAAACGCCGATGGTCTTCGGCCAGGTTGAGGCTGATGTTGCTGTCCCGCGAGCGCAGCAAGGCGCTGTTGATAAACACCGAAGACACTTCGGCCGTGCCGTCCGCATCCAGGCCCTTGAGGTTCTTGCCGATGTTGTATTCCAGCTCGGCATAGTTGGCGCCCACCGAGATGCCGGTGGCGCCCAGCGGCTGCTGGTAGCCGACGCCCTTGATGTCCAGGCCTTCGAAAGAGTTCTGTGAGGTGACGGTGAAACTGTCGCCAATCCCCAACGCGTCATTAAGGCTGACGCTGGAGGTCAGGCGGTTGGCGCCAGTGTAGTAGTTGCCGTAGTTGTCGATGGCGGCGCGGGCGGTCCAGGCGGTCATTTCGCTGAGCTTGAGCACGATGTCGGCGGCGCCCGGTTGTTGCGACGGACGCAGGATGGCGTGTACCGAAACCCCGGTGATGTCCGACAGGCGCAGCAGCACGCGCTCCAGGTCCTGCTCGCGAATGATGGTGCCCGCCGGCAAGGCATTGACGAACTGCTGCTGCACGCCAGGACGCAGGCGCACATTGGAATCCGGCAAGGTGCTGACCTGGCCAATCACCCCTTCGGAAACCGCCACGACGACCTGGCCGTTTTGAATATCCTGGGCTGGCAGGTAGGCCCGCGCCACCAGGTAACCCCGCGCCCGGTAAAGCACGGTGACCTGCGCCGCGGCCTCGCGCAGTCCTTCAAGACCCAGCGTCTTGCCCACATAGGGTTGCAACGCCGCCTGCACTTGCCCGTCGTTGAGTTCGCGATTGCCCTTCACCACGAAGCGCTTGACCTGCAGTTGCAGGCTTGAGGTGCTGGCTGTGGGCGCGGGTTCATCACCCTGGCTTTCGATGCGTACGCTGCCGGGGGCCGCCGGTTGCACGTTGTCCGTGGGGCGCAGTACCGAGCGGCTGTTATCGAACAAGGTGCCGGACGAAGGCAGCGTATCGGCCTGGGCCTGGGCAGCGATCAGGGCAGCGGCCAGCAGCGACAACGCGCCAGGCCCCCAGGCGCGGGGCGCCCGGGTGGAGGGGAAGTGTGGGCTCATACAGTTCTCTTATTGTTTTTATCGAGACGCAGCGTGGGGCTAGGCTTAGGGAAACAGCATCCGTGCAACGGCTTTATCGCCGAGCAATCGCGCCGCGTTATGGCCGATTCCGGGGAGGGTGTGCTGTGGATGGCGCAACGGAATCTGCCACTGGCGGGACAGGAACTGCTCGTAGCTCACGTAGTTGAGCTGGCGATCCAACCGCGTCGCGCCTTGGTAATTGGCACCGCAGGAACTATCGAGTACGCGGCTGGTGGGGTTGTTGTCCTGGGCGCCGACCAGGTAGGTGATGTCGCGCGCGGCATAGCGGGCAAACAACTGGCGGCTGCTGAGGTGCTGGTTGAGCAGGTACGCGGGGGCGCCGTCGATACCGTAGCGATAGCGGCTGTAGCTGGGGCACATCACGGTCACGACGGGCTTGAACACGCCGTCCTGCAGGCGGCTTTCTTCGAAATACACGTAGCTCGACGGGCTGGCAACGACGTAGCGGATGCTCAAGCCGTGGGCCTTGAGGCCGCCATCCAGATCATTCACCACCGCGTAGCGCTGCATCAATTGCGCGCCCGCCGAGTGGCTGACCATCACGATTTCCTTCAGCGCCGGGTAACGCTGGCGGTCAGACAGGTAGGCGACCACATCGTCCAGTACCTGGAAGGCCGGGATGCCCTTGTGACCGAATTGGGACTCGATGCCGTGCATCCATTTGTCGCGGGGCCACAGCGGCATGTCGTCGCTGACACCGGCGTCGGTGGGGGTGAGGAAGTTCGGCGCCAGCAACAGGGTGTTTTGCAGGTGGGCGTTGCCGAGCAATTTGCGCCCGGTCTTGAAGTACTGGTCACCGTCACGTTGCACGCCATGCACGATCACCACCGCGCGCTCTATTGTGTTGGGCGGGTTGTAGAGATCAGCGTTGGCGTACACCAGGAACGGGTAGGCACTGCCATCGTGGCCCAGGCGCAGGACCTGACGGGCATCGGCCTCGGGTTTGTCGGCGCTTTCGCTATGCACGTCGACCTTGGCGCAACTGGTCAGCGTGCCCATCAAGGCCAAGGTAGCCAGCAATGTGGTGAAGGGTTTGGTGGACAGGCTTATCGACATGGCCGGGCGCTTCTCTTGTTTTTTTACGAGCCTACCAGTGCTGTCCATCTATGAAAAATATCTAAATAACGGGGTTTGGATACTTTAAAAATATGACTCTCATTGGCTCACCGGCACCGGCTCGGCAATGGTCAACAGCACCAGGAAACTGGCAAAGGAGCCGATCGCCATGAACAGGAACACCTGGGACCAGCCATAACTGTCGAGCAGCAGCCCCACCAGAAACGGCGCTGCCGCACCGCCTAACTGCCCACCCATGTTGACGATGGAACTGGCAATCGGAAAGGTCTTCTTGGTGGCCAAGCCCATCGGGTAAACCATGTAGGACGAGTAACCGATGCTGATCAAGGTGCCGGTGAGGAACAGCAGCGCGGCGTACAAGGTCGGGTCATTCGGTGAGTTGATCAGCGCGTACATGGTGCCGACCGTGGCCAGCGCCGAGAGCATCATGCCGGGCTTGCGCCGCTTGCCCAGCACGCGGTCGGACAGGATGCCACCGAGCAGGTTGCCGCAGATCGCCCCCACCCACGGCGCGGCCGAGACAAAGCCCATGTTCATGATCGAGAACTGCTTGACCGTCATCAGGTAGGTGGGGATCCACGACAACAGCACCATGGTGATGCCCACCTGAAAGCTGTAGCTCAGGGCGCAACCAACCACGTTCCAGGACCGAAACAGCCCGCGACTGGTGGCGATAGGCTCCACCGGCTTGACGCGGATAAAGGCGTCCAGGCGCTTGAAGTGCCGTTGCGCGCCTTCGGTTTTCTGGGTGATTACATTGTTGGTTTCATCAGTGATATGCGCCAGTTCGCCGGCATTCACAAAGCGGCTTTGCGCCGGCTGGTTGGCCACCAGGAAGTACCAGGCAATGGACAACACAATGCCCGGCACGGCGAAGATGTAGAAGATCTCGCGCCAGCCCCACATCGCCACGATCGCCACGCACAACGGTGGCACGATCACCGGGCCGAACTTCACCGCGGCCAGGAAGATACCAGTGGCGGTGCCCTTCTCTTTGGCCGGAAACCATTGGTTGATGGTCGACGCGATACCAATCGGCAGCGGGCCTTCGGCAATCCCCAGGGCAAAACGGTAGATTTTCAAGGCCAGCACCGAATTGACCGTGCCCATCAAGGCGGTGAACACCGAGGTGGCAATCATCGAAAACGAGAAGATCTTGCGCACCCCGAAACGGCTGGAGGCAAAACCCGAGGGAATCTGCGCCAGGGCATAGGCCAGCAGGAACACACTGAGCAAGGCGCCGGCTTCGGCGTTGGTCATCGGGTATTCCTCGCGGATAAACGGCAAGGCCACGCCCAGGTTGGCGCGGTCGGCCGAGGCCACGGTGTACACGAGAAAAAACAGCCCTGCGACGATCCAGCGGAAACGCGACGGTTTTTCAGCGGCGGGGACCTGAATACTCATACGGGATACCTGGTTTTATTATTGGAATGTGCCGTGTGTGTCGAATCCGGGGTGCAGGCTCCCGCTGAGGCAGGTTCAGCCGCCTCAGGTCTGGTGTTTCTTGGGGTCCTTGTGAACGTCAGGCAGGAGTCATTGCCCGGTCTCGTGGCGCCGACTCTAACGCATATTGTTTTAGTTTTGTATTTTTTTATCGACGAACGGGCGACTCACTGCGCCGCGCCATGAAGCGCAGGTAGGCCATGCGGATATGGGTTTGCATGGCGCGCTGGGCCAACTCGCCATCGTTCTGCTCGATGGCATAGGTGATGTCCAGGTGCTGCTGCAGGCTGCGTTCCAGGTCGGCCGGGCGGTAGAGGAAAAACGAACGGGTGATCACCGGCATGTCGATCAAGGTGGCGAGCATCGACTTGAGCCGCTGCGAGCGGGCGATCTCCAGCACCTGGGCATGAAACGCACGGTTGGCCTCCTGCACGCGCAGGGTCACGTCCGGCCCTTTGCTGGCGATGGCGTCCGCCATCAGCGCGTTGATACGGTGCAGTTCAGCCAGGTCCTGCGGGGTCGCGCGCTGGGCGGCGAGCAAGGCTGCGTGGGGTTCGAGCAGCTCGCGCAAGCTGAACATTTCTTCCAGGTCCCACTGGGTCCAGCCAGCGACAAACACCCCACGGTTGGCCTCGATCACCGCTAGGCCGTCGTCCACCAGCTTCTTCAGCGACGCGCGCACCGGCGTGCGGCTCAGACCGAACTCCTTGCCCAGCGGCTCTTCCTTGAGCTGCGTACCGGGCTCGTACTGGCCGGCGATGATGCGGTTTCTCAAGGTCTCGTAGATGAGATCGTTGGCCATGTTTGCCTTCTGTGTCGGGGTGGGTCAGGGCTCTGCCCCGGGGTGTCAACAGCGGATTCTGAGGCTTGTCGCACACCAATGACAGTGTACCGTCCGCGCATTTTGTACAAAAATCGTTTGCAATCACCTAAATTGTATTTTAATTGTATTGCCACCTGAATCCGGAGGCGACATGAAAATAACAATCATAGGGCTCGGCGAAGTCGGCCGTTGCTATGCCCAGGCCTTGGCGTCCAATAGCACCGTGAAGTTGCTGCTCTGCGAGCAACGCATCGCACCGGCGGCACAACGGTTGGCGGACGAATTGGGTGTACAGATCCACCTGGGTGTAGGCGACTGGTTGGCCGAATCGGACTGCGTGCTGTCCTGCGTGGTGGGCACCCAGTCCCTGGAAGTGACCCGCGAATGCCTGGCGTACCTCAAGCCCGGCACGCTGTTTGCCGACCTCACCACCGCCGCCCCCGAGCGCAAGCGCCTGGCCGGTGCCGAGGCCGCACAGCAACGGGTCGACTACGTAGATGTGGCGATCATGGGTGCTATTGCCTACCTGCGCGAAAAGACTCCGCTGCTGTGTTCCGGCGCCAAGGCGGATGCCTTTGTCGAACTGTTGCTCAGCGCCGGGGCCACCGCGCGCGCCTTGCCCGCCAGCCAACCCGGCGATGCAATCACGCTGAAAATCCTGCGCAGCGTCTTCACCAAAGGCATGGAAGCACTCGCGGTGGACGTATTGCTGGCGGCCGAACGTCAACAACTGCGCCCTGCCCTCTATGAAGTGCTCAAGGATATCGACCAGGCACCTCTGCCCGCCTTCCTGGAAATGCTTGTGTCCACCCACGTGGTGCACGCCACACGGCGCTTGCATGAAGTCGAGGATGCCCAAAGGCAGTTGGCGCTGCTCGGCATGGCCAGCAGCGTACTCGGCGGCGTGCGCCAGCGCTTCAGCCACAGCAGCGAAGGCCTGGTGCTGGAACCGATCACCGAAGAACAACCGAGCCTTGCCCAAGCATTGGATTGGCTCGGCCGTCACACCCCAACCGCTTGAACAGCCCTTATAAAAACGGAACGCCACCATGCCTGTTACCCAAGACCAACTCGACACCCTCAAACAACTGGGCACCGCCACCATCCACGAAGCCCAGGGCCAGAAAGGCGCCCTGGACAGCGGCCTGCGCCCGGTCGACCCGAGCCTGCGCCTGGCCGGCCCGGCCTTGACCGTAGACTGCCGCCCCGACGACAACCTGGCCATCCACTATGCCCTGACCAAAGCCAAACCCGGCGATGTGCTGGTGGTGGACGCCAAGGGCTTCATGGAGGCCGGCCCCTGGGGCGACCTGCTGACCCTGGCCTCACAGAAGCTCGGGATTGTCGGCCTGGTGATGAACGGCGCCGTGCGCGACGCCAATGCCATCATCGAAATGGGCTTCCCGACCTTTTCCCGCGGCCTGAGCATCAAGGGCACCAACAAATGCCAGCCGGGCAAAGTCAACGTGCCCATTGTGATAGGCGGCGTGAACATCAACCCGGGCGACATCATCGTCGGCGACCGCGATGGGCTGGTGGTGGTGGAACAGGATCGCGTTGAAGAAGTGATCCGATTGAGCCGTAGTCGGGAAGATAAGGAGGATGGGATTCGGGCGGGGCTGGAAGCTGGGAAAAGTACGGTTGACCTGCTGGGGTTGGCGCCGACGCTGGAGAAATTTGGGATGCGCTGATGCAAGCAGGGCAATTTCCCGATCACGTGTAGGATCTGCCTGATTCTCATCAAACGACTGGAGCCCGCGCCACTTTTTCGCTAGATTCCTTCCCAACGCATATGGGCAACCATGTGCCCACCTTCCGAGGCCCGTTGCGAGAAATCGCACGGGCTTTCGTGTTTCCCATGGATGGGGAAATCGAATTTGACTCAATACATTGCTTATCTGGATGAGTTTGGCCACGTGGGCCAATATGTTTCTCGAAAACATCCGATGTACAAAACCAGCCCTGTATTCGGTCTGGGCGGCATGCTGATTCCCGCCCAAGAGGTTCGCGAATTCGCGATCTACTTCTACAAGCTCAAGTGCCAGTTGCTCGCCTGGGATCTCAAACACAAAAACCCACAACATTTACCGGCCTACCATTGGGAAAAGAAGGGCTCTGCGCTGTTTACTGTGGACAATGTAAGCAAATATAGAGAGCTGAGAAGGTCTTCATTTCGCCTCCTGAGTCATATCCGCAAAATTGGCGGACACATTTTTTACACCGGTGAGCACAAGCCTACCGAACCCAGCGAACACAACTCGACCGAGACATTCAAGCGAGCGCTGCTCCAGTCCATCCGAAAAATCGATCGCTTTTGCACGTTAAACAATGCCTCGTTCATCGTCCTGCTGGATGAGCAGAAAGCCGGAAATGAATGGCGCGAACGAAACGTTGAAGCTTGTACCTTGGCGATGTTTGAAGACCCGTCGGAAAAATGCCGCACACTCATAGAGCCGCCACTTCAAGGTGAGAGCTATCTATTTCAAACCTTGCAATGCGCTGACTGGCTGTGTGGATTGATTGGCCGACTGACGACTTTTACCGTCGCGCCCGACGAGTTCGAAGACTGGCAGCTCTTCGACATGTATTTCGCCGCGCGCATCGCAGACGTAGCCCTGCCCGGCAGCGGTCTGGAACAAAAGAAATGGGTTAAACTTTCCGAGCGGCTCCCTCAGCTGTCAGCAAATGACTGTTAATCATTGGGCGCCCTAACGGCGCCTACCCCAGGTTTCACACAGTGTTGCGACCATCTGAAGACAGACCGATGCAACGTCGCGCAAGAATTGTGGTGGGGTCCACCAAGGCAACGCGATAGTTGCCGACCCCGAACGACTCACTGTGCGCCAACACCAACGGCAACTCCGTACACCCCAAAATCAACACCCTCGCCCCCTGCTCACACAAATGCTCTGCCGCCAGCAGCAATTGCTCGCGGCAGACGCCCTCGGTAAATCCAGCCTTGATACCCCGCTCGCCATAAATCGCTTCCATCACCAGCGCCTGGTAATCGAAACCGGGGGTGATGAGTTGCAACCCCGAACGCCGCGCCGCCTGGTGGTAGACCTGGCTTTGCAGGGTGCCGGAGGTCGCCAGCAGGCCAACCGCCTGGCCACTGCCGTAGGTGCTTACGATCCACTCCACCGTTTCGCTGAGCATGTTGACGATGGGCACGCGCAAGTGCGCCTGGATGCGTTCGACAAACGCATGGGCGGTGTTGCACGGGATCGCGATGGCTTGGGCGCCAGCACTTTCCAGGCGTTTGCAGGTGGCGTACAGCGCCAAGGTGGGGTCGGTTTCGTCGCGCAACAGGTTGGCGGTGCGGTCAGGGATTTGCGGATTCTGCTCCACCACCATCTTGATATGGTCCTGGTCCTTGCCCGCCGGTGTGTGGGCGACCACCTTGCCCATGAAGTCCACGGTGGCCGCAGGGCCGACGCCACCGACGATGCCCAGTTTGAACGGCGGCTGGCGTGTCGGGCCGTCGGCCTGGGTGGCGAACTCGGCATAGATCTGGTTGATGTCGAGCACACTGATGCCGCGCCGCTGCAGGTCGCCGCACACCAGCGACAGCTCGGTCATGCCCGGCACGATCACCGTGGCGCCCTGCCCTTGCAATGACAGGCACGCCTGGTACACCGACTCCAGCGGCACACCGTCGAGGTGGCCGTCCTTGATGCCATTGACGCCATACATTGCCTCCATCAACGCGACCTGGGCGTGGTCCTCCGGATACACCAGGTTGAAGTGCTGGCCGAGGTGTTTTTCAAACAAACCAGCGTGGCGCACGAAGTCCGATGCAATCACGCCCAGGGTGGCACCCGGTGCGACACTGCGCAGGATGTGCCGGACGAGTGCCTGCATCATGTCCAGCACGGGAATCCCCAACTCCTGCTGAATTTCCTCGCGGAAAGTCTGGCTGGCGAAACACGGCAGCAGTACCGCATCCACGCCACTGTCTTCAAAGGTCTTGCACACCTGGAACACATAGAATTTGCGCGCGGTCATGCTCGCGTGGCGGTCCAAAGGCAACAACACATCCTTGAAGGGGTGCTGCTCGAACAGGAAGTGATAGCGGCCCTGGTCCTCCAGCACGACTCTGGATTTGACCAGTTTGTAGAACAGATCGCCGCCCGCCAGCGAGCCGAGCCCGCCGACGATGCCCAATCGAGAAGTGGTGGTCATGTGCGCACCCTTTGCGGCAGCTCAACAGGCTCTTCCTCAGTCTCGGATTTCGCCACCACCGCCGTGGCGATGCTGTTGCCGACCACGTTGGTGGCGGTGCGCGCCATGTCGAGGAACTGGTCGATGCCAATGATCAGCAGCAGCCCGGCTTCAGGCAGGTTGAACATCGGCAAGGTCGCCGCTACCACCACCACCGAGGCCCGCGCCACGCCGGCCATGCCTTTGCTGGTGATCATCAGCGTCAGAAGAATCAGCAGTTGCTGGGTGAAACTCAAGTCGATGTTGTAGGCCTGGGCGATAAACATGATCGCGAACGCCTGGTACATCATCGAGCCGTCAAGGTTGAAGGAGTAGCCCAGCGGCAACACGAAACTGGAGACGCGCTTGGGCGCGCCGAATTTCTCCAGGGCCTCCATGGTTTTCGGGTAGGCCGACTCGCTGCTGGCCGTGGAGAATGCCAGCAGGATCGGCTCGCGGATCAGCTTGCCGAGGGTGAACACCGAACGCCCAAGAAACAGGTAGCCAGCGGCGAACAGCAACACCCAGAGCAACGCAATCCCCAGATAAAACTCGGCGATGAGCTTGGCGTAATCCGCCAGCAGGCCCAGGCCGTTGGTGGTGATTGCCGAGGCAATGGCGGCAAACACACCGATTGGCGCGAAGGCCATGACGTAATCGGTGATCTTGAACATCACCTTGGCCAGTTCGTCGACGGTGTCGGTGATGCGCGTGTAACCGGCACGCTTGACGCCCGCCAGCGCGAAGCCGAAGAACAGCGAAAACACCACGATCTGCAGGATCTCGTTGTTGGCCATCGCCTCGGCAATACTGCGCGGGAACACGTGACTGATAAAGGTCTTGAGACTGAAGTCCCCGGTGTTGACCGGCACCGCCGCCGTGGCGTGTTGCACCACCTGCATGTTCAACCCGGCACCCGGCTGGAACAGGTTGACCAGCGCCATGCCGAGCATCAGCGAGACCAGCGACGCCGTGACAAACCACAGCATCGCCCGCACCCCAATACGCCCCACCGAACGCGAACTGCCCATGCTCGCGATGCCGCCCACCAAGGTGGCGAACACCAGCGGCGCAATGATCATCTTGATCATGCGCAGGAAGATGTCGGTCACCATCGAAAAGTACCCGGCCAGCGCCTTGGCGGCCTGCTCGCTGCCGGCATAGTGGTGACACGCCCAACCCACCAGCACGCCCAGGGCGATGCCGACTGCAATGCGACGGGGGAGTTTGTTCTTGTTCACAGGTACGGCCCTCGGATGGCTTTTGTTGTATGCCGGGGATTCTAGGGACAGCCCCCGACCACCATGATGAGTAATCCGGCTAACCCCATGCGCTTTTGGAATAGTTTGCAAAAAGCCCAGCCCCGCCTGGGCGCTGCGGCATACACTCAGGGCTCATCGCCTGGAGAGCCAGCATGCAGATCAAATGGTTGGACGACCTCTTGGCCATCGCCGAGTGGAAGAACTTTTCCCGCGCCGCCGAAGTGCGCTGCGTGACGCAATCGGCCTTGTCGCGGCGTATTCGCTCACTGGAAGAATGGGTGGGTGTCGAACTGGTCGACCGTGGCACCTATCCGGTGCAACTTACCGCTGCGGGCGTCGCCTTCTGCAGCGAAAGCCGCGACGCCCTCGCCGGCCTGATGCGCCTGCGCGCCAGCCTGCGCGAAGTGGAACGCATGCCGGGGCGCTCGATCCAGGTGACCGCCGGCCACAGCCTGTCGATGACCTTCCTGCCCAAGTGGCTGGCGCAGTTCCAGCGGCACACTGAGCAATTCAATGCACGGGTGGTGGCGGCGAATATTCATGATGCGGTGATTGCGCTGGAAGAGGGCAGCTGCGACCTGATGATCGTCTACCATCATCCGCTGGCGCCGATCCTGCTGGACGCGGAACGCTTCGGCAGCCTGGCCTTGGGGCATGACGCATTCATCCCGCTGTGCGCCCCGGACAAGCGTGGTCGGCCGCTGTATCGCCTGCCGGGCCACACAGGCAAACCCGTCCCGCATCTGGCCTACACCGCCACCACGTTCCTGGGGCGAGTGGCGGAAATCGTAATCAAGAACGGCCCTGCGCCCGCTGTGCTGGAGCGCTGCTACGAAGCCGACATGGCCATGCTGCTGATGCGCATGGCCATCGAGGGCTATGGGGTGGCGTGGCTGCCCCAGAGCGCGGTGGTGGATGAGTTGGAACGTGGGCTGCTGGTGCGTGCTGGGGGAGAGGAATGGAGTACACGGTTGGAGATTCGCTCGTATTGCGCGGTTGAAAACCAGAACCCGACGATGAGGAAGTTGTGGAGGACGCTGGAAGGTTGGCGCGCAGGAGCGCCCGACACTTGATACGCCCCCATCTTTGAGACGATCAGACAAAAACCTGAGCCTTACGCAACAAGGCTCCCCCCGGCAAAACCGCACACTTCTCCCAAGTTCTCACACACCGTGGAATGACTGGAGAAGTCCTCATGTTGCATTCATTCAACGCCGGCCTGCGTGCGGTCGGCAAGCTCGACACCCTCGGCACCCACCTGATGCGCCTGGCGATTGGCATCGTCTTCCTGTGGATCGGCGCGTTGAAGTTCGCCCCCTACGAAGCCGACAGCATTACTCCTTTTGTCGCCAACAGCCCATTCCTGTCGTTCTTCTACCAGCAGCCGCAGGACTATAAGACACACCTGACTCACGAAGGTGAGCTGGACCAGGACAAACGTGCCTGGCAAACGGCCAACCACACTTACGCCTTCTCTTACGGGCTGGGCACGGTGGAAATCCTGATCGGCCTGCTGGTGCTCTCCAACCCGCTCTCGCGCAAGACCGGCCTGCTCGGCGGCGCCCTCGCCTTTGCCACGCCGCTGGTGACCTTGAGTTTTCTGATCACCACCCCTGAAGCGTGGGTAAGTGCGGCGGGCGATGCCCAGCACGGGTTCCCCTACCTCTCTGGCGGCGGCCGGCTGGTGCTCAAGGATGTGCTGATGCTCGCCGGCGCCCTGCCCATCATGGCCGATTCCGCTCGGCGCTTACTGCAAGAACATTCCCTTTGAATCCTGGAGTCTCCTCATGAAAATGTTAGCCGCGCTTTCCCTTGCTTTCGTATTCAGCAACGCCTTCGCCGCACCTGCCGTCGAAAGCGCCCAGACCGGCGTACCGCTGGATGTGGCCAAAACCATCAGCGTCACCGACACCAGTCAGGCCTGCGGCGTGGTTCCCGTGGAGTGGATCTACGATGACTCGCAGGGTGTACGGCATATTGCGAGCTATCTGGTGATGGGGAGCGGATGTACAAACTGAAGGAATCAGGGAAATCCTAGAGGCCTGCATCATTGCAGGCTTTCTACATTTCCAGATTGACATATCGGTAAATCTCGATATCCTCACGCCATGGACCTACTCGAAATATTCAAAGCCCTCTCAAACCGGACTCGACTTGAAATCCTGAAAGGTTTGAAGGACCCCGAAAAGAACTTCCCTGCCCAAGATGAAGGGGACGTTCATACGGTGGGCGTTTGCGTCAGCAGTATTCAGGAAGGCGTCGGGCTGTCGCAGTCGACCGTGTCCGATTACCTGGCAACGCTGCATCGAGCCGGCCTGATCGAAACCCGGCGCATCGGCCAATGGACCTACTACAAACGAAACGAAGCAACCATCAGTGCGCTTGCCGAGATCATTGGCAAGGAGCTGTAATTTTTTAACCCAGGATATCGATAATTCCCGATATCCCTTTTTACCGAAACGAGGTAATGCAATGAAAGCGATGAGGCTTAAATCATTTGGCGGCCCGGATTCGTTCGAACTCTGCGAGGTGCCCACGCCGGTGCCGCACACGGGACAGGTCCTGGTGCGGGTACACGCCACTTCCATCAACCCGCTGGATTATCAGGTACGACGCGGCGACTACTCCGACCTGGTGCCCCTCCCCGCCATCACCGGCCATGACGTCTCCGGCGTTGTCGAGGCCGTCGGGCCCGGCGTGACGAACTTCGTGCCAGGCGACGAAGTCTGGTACACCCCGCAGATATTCGACGGCCCCGGCAGTTATGCCGAATACCACGTGGCGGCCGAAAACATTGTCGGGAAAAAACCGCCCACGCTTAGCCACCTGGAAGCGGCCAGCCTGAGCCTTGTAGGCGGAACGGCATGGGAAGCGCTGACCGTGCGCGCAGCGCTTCGGGTGGGAGAAAGCATTCTGATCCACGGCGGTGCGGGCGGTGTGGGCCACGTCGCGATCCAGCTGGCAAAAGCCATCGGTGCCAGGGTGTTCACCACCGTGCGTGAAGCCAACGCTGAGTTCGCACGAAGTCTGGGCGCCGACGTGATCATCGACTACGAAAAGGAAGACTACGTCGACGTGATCATGCGGGAAACAGAGGGGCGCGGCGTCGATGTGATATTCGATACCCTCGGCGGCAACACGCTGTCGCGCAGCCCTGACGCACTGGCGCAACTGGGCCGCGTGGTGTCGATCGTCGACATTGCCCAGCCACAGAACCTGGTGCAGGCCTGGGGCAAGAATGCGAGTTATCACTTCGTGTTCACCCGGCAAAACCGCGGCAAACTCGACGAGTTGAGCACATTGGTAGCACGGGGTCAGTTGCGTCCACACGTCGGCGCCGTCTATGCACTGGCTGACATCGCACTCGCCCATGCCCGGTTGGAGAGCCCCAACAACGGCCTCCAAGGCAAAATCGCGATCGCCATCGAGCCCACCGCAGGAGCCAAGCCATGATCTACGAGATCGCCTTGCTCCCCGTTCACAAAGAACAGGTTGAAACGTTCAGACAGGCGTTTGCCGAGGTCGCGCCTCTGCTCACCCGCGCAAAGGGCTACCTGGGCCACATGCTCGCCCAAGGGATCGAAACACCTGAGCGCTTCAACCTGATCGTGCGCTGGGCGTCGCTCGAAGACCATACGCCAGGATTCGAAGCCAGTGACGATCACCAGGCATTCATGCAGGGCCTGGAGGCATACTTTTCTGCAGAACCGCAGGTCTACCACATTGAGGGCACGGCCTTCGCCTGAATAAGCCAACAGTAAAAAAAGCCTGCCGCACGGCAGGCTTTTCTTTATCCGCTGTCTCGTCATGAGTAGGGCTAACGATTCAGTGAAATCAATTCATTTTCACTCAAGCAACCCCTCAGCCTAAACTGTTTGTTAATTAAAGACACTGTAAAGACCTCTGAGTAAAACCAGGCGAGACGTTCTTTCAGGTTTATCTCAGACATCAGGGCGCCAGGGTTATGAGCAAAGCATTCACGTTCAGCATTAAGCGAATTCGTTTCGACGAACATTATCAACCGTCCGAAAATACGCGCATCACGACCAACTTTGCCAATTTGGCGAGAGGCAAGCGTCGTCAAGAGAATCTGCGCAATACCTTAAGGATGATTGACAACCGCTTTAATGCCCTGGCGCATTGGGACAACCCCAAAGGCGATCGCTATACGGTCGAACTTGAAATCATTTCTGTTGAGATGAATATCGATGCCAGCTGCACGGGCAACGGCATCCCCCTGATTGAAATATTGAAATCAAATATTATTGACCACAAGACCCATGAACGTTTTGAAGGCATCGTAGGTAACAACTTCTCCTCCTACGTGCGTGATTATGACTTCAGCGTGGTGCTGTTGGGGCACAACAAGGATCAAGCCGAATTCAGCACGCCGGATAACTTTGGCGATTTGCACGGAAAGCTATTCAAGTGCTTCGTCAACTCCGACACCTACAAACAAAACTTCAATAAACCGCCGGTTATCTGCCTGAGTGTTTCAAACACCAAGACCTACCACCGGACTGAAAACCAGCACCCTGTCTTGGGCATTGAATACCAGCAGGATGAATACTCCTTAACGGATGAGTACTTCAATAAAATGGGGCTGAAGGTTCGCTACTTCATGCCGTCCAACAGCGTTGCGCCGCTGGCATTTTACTTTTCCGGTGATTTGCTCAGTGATTACACCAATCTTGAGCTGATCAGCACCATCAGTACGATGGACACTTTCCAAAAGATCTACCGGCCTGAGATTTACAACGCCAACTCGGCAGCCGGGCAATCCTATCAACCGAGCTTGAAGCATCAGGACTATTCATTAACCCTGATTGTTTATGACCGCGAAGAACGTAGCCAACTGGCTATCGAGCAAGGAAAGTTTGTCGAAGAACACTTCATCAAACCGTACCAGGCTGTTCTTGAGCAGTGGTCCGCTCACTGCGCGCTTTGACTTATTTAGAATACAAGGTCACCCATCGTGAAAAAATTACTACCGACTTCAACGGCTGGCAGCCTGCCTAAACCTGCTTGGCTTGCACAACCTGAAACGCTATGGTCCCCCTGGAAACTGCAAGACGAGGAACTGGTTGAGGGCAAACAGGACGCTTTGCGTTTGTCGTTGCAGGAACAACAACAAGCCGGCATTGATATCGTCAGCGATGGCGAACAAACACGCCAACACTTCGTCACCACCTTTATTGAACACCTTGACGGCGTTGATTTTGAAAAGCGTGAAACCGTCCGGATTCGTGATCGCTATGATGCCAGCGTACCGACGGTTGTTGGCGCGGTTTCTCGCCAAAAGCCCGTGTTTGTTGAAGACGCCAAGTTCTTGCGCCAGCAAACCAAGCAGCCGATAAAGTGGGCGCTGCCAGGCCCCATGACCATGATCGACACGCTGTATGACAACCACTATAAAAGTCGCGAAAAACTGGCGTGGGAATTTGCCAAGATCCTCAATCAAGAAGCCAGGGAACTGGAGGCCGCGGGTGTCGACATCATCCAGTTTGACGAGCCGGCCTTTAACGTCTTTTTTGACGAGGTGAATGATTGGGGCGTTGCCACCCTGGAAAGGGCCATTGAAGGCCTTAAATGTGAAACCGCGGTGCATATTTGCTATGGCTATGGCATCAAGGCCAATACCGACTGGAAAAAGACGCTGGGTTCAGAGTGGCGCCAATACGAAGAAGCCTTTCCAAAGCTGCAAAAGTCCAGCATCGATATCATCTCGCTGGAATGTCACAACTCCCATGTCCCCATGGATTTGATCGAACTCATTCGCGGCAAAAAAGTGATGGTAGGCGCCATTGACGTGGCCAACCACACCATTGAAACGCCCGAGGAAGTCGCCAATACCCTACGCAAAGCGCTTCAATTTGTGGACGCCGACAAGCTCTACCCTTGCACCAACTGTGGCATGGCCCCGCTGCCTCGCCAGGTAGCCAGAGGCAAGCTGAACGCGCTGAGTGCAGGTGCGGAAATCGTTCGAAGAGAGCTCTCGAACTAGTGCTGGGCGAAGGCCGGAAGTGGAGCATGGCAGGGAAGAAAATGCCGCACCACTTTAGGCCTTCACGCTTTCGAACAGCACTCACTATTCAGGATTGACTATGTCACGTCCCAATACCGCTATCGAGCCATTGAGCTTTCGCGAAGCGCTCGGACACTACGCATCCGGTATCACGGTGATCACATCCCATGTGGATGACGAGCCCATTGGCTTCACTTGCCAGTCGTTCTATAGCGTGTCAATGAACCCGCCACTGGTGTCATTCAGCGTCATGTCCAACTCGGCCAGCTATCCCAAGATCCGCCAGGCAGGAAGGTTCGCAGTCAATATCCTGTCAGCTGAGCAGGTCAGGATTTCCAACCAGTTCGCCCGTCGAGGCACGGATAAATGGCACGGCATCGAATGGCAGGTATCGCCGCTGGGTAATCCGGTCATTGCCGGGAGCCTGCACTGGCTGGATTGTGAAATCCACGCCGAGCACGTCGCGGGTGATCACCTGATCGTGATTGGTGAAGTGAAAGCGCTGGATTTAGCCAAAGAGGCTGTTGCGACGCGGCCATTGCTGTATTTCAAAGGGCAATATTGCAACATCGCCACGCATGGCGTGGTTTGAATGGCTAACTAGGCTGCTCTCTTTTTTCAACGCAAAAAAAAGCCTGCATCTCTGCAGGCTTCTCTTTATGTTGCTATCTGGCTCCACGACCTGGACTCGAACCAGGGACCCAATGATTAACAGTCATTTGCTCTACCAACTGAGCTATCGCGGAATGCGCCGTATGTTACTGATTAAAAAGGATAAGTCAAGCCTTCTCCGGCATTTGGCGTGATTAAACCGGATGGTCGGTTGAATCGGCGTGTTCCCTGGCCAACTCCAGCCACGCCAGCGCGGCCGGTGGCAGGTGGGCGCTGGTGCGCCAGGCCAGAGCGATGTGCCAGTCGGTGTGGGGTTCGTCCAAGGGAATCAGGGCGATGCCCGCGTGTTGATGCTTGTACGCCAGCATGCGTGGCACAAAGGCCACGCCCAGTCCGGCGGCGACCAGGTCGATGATGAAGTCGATCTGCCCGCTGCGTGCGGTCACCTTGGGGCTGACGCCTTTGCGCTCGCAGGCTGCGAGGATCTTGGCGTTGAGGGCGAAGCCGGCTTCGAACAAGATGAAAGGAGAATCCGCCAGGTCGGTGAAGTCGATGCGGCTGCGTTGGGCCAACGGATGACTGATGGGCAACACGGCCATCAAAGGTTCATTGCGCACGGGCTGGTAATCGAAATCTTCGTCTACCGGCAGCAGCAGCGCCGCCAGGTCGACCTCCCCCGCCTCCAGGCACTCGCGCAACTTTTTGCTGCCGTACTCGGTGAGTTCGATGTCGATATCCGGGTAGCGGCTGCGGTAGGTCGCAAACATCGTCGCAAACAGCACACCGCAACCTACGGGCGGCAGGCCGATGCGCAGCACGCCACGTTTTAAACCACGCAGGTCGTTGATCTCGGCCACCAAATCGTTGCGCTCGGCGAGCAGCACCAAGGCGCGGCGGTAGGCGATTTCGCCGGCGGCAGTGAGTTCGTTGCGATGGCCCAGGCGATTGAGCAGCGGCGTGCCCAGTTCATCTTCCAGGGTCTTGACCGCCTTGCTGACGGTGGATTGGGTCAGTGACACCACCTCGGCAGCCTGGGAAAAACCGCCCTGGCGCACCACTTCGACAAAGGCGCGCAACGTTCTGAGGTTCATCAGTATTCCTTTGGCGACTGGCTGCCAGCGATAAAAGTTGTTTTTATCATGCCAGAGAATTGCCTATCCTGAACCCACCTTGCCTTGTGGAGCCCCCAATAATGATCATCTCGTCCGCCTCCGACTACCGTGCAGCCGCCAAGCGCAAGCTGCCGCGCTTCCTGTTCGACTACATCGACGGCGGCGCCTACGCCGAACACACGCTGCGCGCGAACAGTTCGGACCTGGCCGAGATCAGCCTGCGCCAACGCATCCTGCGCAATGTTGACAATCTGAGCCTGAAGACCACGCTGTTCGGCCAGGCGCTGGACATGCCGGTGATCCTCAGCCCGGTGGGCCTGACCGGCATGTACGCACGACGTGGCGAAGTGCAGGCGGCCAAGGCAGCGGCGAACAAAGGCATTCCGTTCTGCCTGTCGACGGTGTCGGTGTGCCCGATTGAAGAGGTGGCATCGCAGAGCGCGCAGGCGATCTGGTTCCAGCTGTATGTGCTCAAGGACCGTGGTTTCATGCGCAATGCGCTGGAGCGCGCCCAGGCTGCCGGCGTGACCACACTGGTGTTTACCGTGGATATGCCCACGCCCGGCGCGCGTTATCGCGATGCGCACTCGGGCATGTCCGGCCCGTTCGCAGCACAGCGGCGCATGCTGCAAGCCGTCACCAAGCCGCAATGGGCCTTCGATGTAGGACTGATGGGCCGTCCCCATGACCTGGGCAATATCTCCAAGTACCTGGGCAAACCCACACACCTGGAAGACTACATCGGCTGGCTGGCGAACAATTTCGACGCCTCCATCAGTTGGAAAGATCTGGAGTGGATCCGCGAATTCTGGAAAGGCCCGATGATCATCAAAGGTATTCTCGACCCGCAGGACGCCAAGGACGCGGTGAGTTTCGGCGCCGATGGCATCGTGGTCTCCAACCATGGCGGTCGCCAGTTGGACGGCGTGCTGTCCACTGCCAAAGCCCTGCCCCCGATTGCCGATGCGGTGGGTGACGACCTCACGGTGCTGGTGGACTCCGGCATCCGCTCCGGGCTGGACGTGGTGCGCATGCTGGCCCTGGGCGCCAAGGCCTGCCTGCTGGGTCGCGCCACGGCCTACGCGCTGGCCGCCGACGGCCAACACGGCGTGGAAAACCTGCTGGACATCTTCGCCAAGGAAATGCGCGTGGCCATGACGCTGACCGGCGTCACCTCCATCGCGCAGATCGACCGCTCTACCCTGGTCTAACCCTGCTGCTCGACGATCCCACGGGCCTTGAGTTGGGCCAGTTGCTCCGCCGACAAGCCCAACCGCTCACCGAGGATATCGTCGGTGTGCTGCCCCAGCCTCGGCGCCGGCCGCACGTATTCCACGGGCGTGCCGGACATTTTTATCGGGCTGCCGACCATGGCGAAATCCGGGTTCTGCGGGTGTGGAATCTTCACCATCAGGTTACGTGCGATCACCTGGGGTTCTTCCAAAGATTGCGCAATCGAGTTGATCGCCCCCACCGGCACCTTCGACGCATGGATGCACGCCACCCACTCATCGGCGCTGCGCCCCAGGAAGTGGGCCGAGAGCAACGCAACGATCTCTTCGCGATGGGCCACGCGGTCGGCATTGCGACAAAAGCGCGGGTCCTGCGGCAAGTGCGGCAGGCCGATGCTCTGGCACAGGGCGATGAACTGGCTGTCATTGCCGCAGGCGATGATGAAGTCACGGTCAGCGGCGCGGAACACCTGGTAAGGCACGATGTTGGCGTGGGCATTGCCGTAACGCTGCGGCACCTTGCCTGATGCCAGGTAGTTCATGCTCTGGTTGGCCAACGTGGCGACCTGCACGTCCAACAACGCCATATCGATGTATTGGCCAACGCCGGTGCGCTCACGGCTGAGCAATGCGGCCTGGATTGCCACGGTGGAATACAGGCCGGTCATCAGGTCGGAAAACGCCACGCCAACTTTTTGCGGGCCGCCGCCCGGCAAATCATCACGCTCGCCGGTGATGCTCATTAAGCCGCCGATGCCCTGGATGATGAAGTCGTAACCCGGCTCTTCGGCACGCGGCCCGGTCTGGCCGAAACCGGTGATGGAGCAATACACCAAGCGCGGATTGATCTCGGCCAGGGTCGCGTAATCCAAGCCATAACGGGCCAGGGAGCCGGCCTTATAGTTCTCGATCAGTACATCCGAGCTGGCCGCCAATGCGCGTACCAACTCCTGACCTTCGGGCGTGGCCATGTCGATGGCCACGGATAACTTGCCGCGATTGGTCGACTGATAATAAGAAGCCTCACCGGACGATTCGCCGGTGTCGGTCTTCATCCAGGGCGGCCCCCAGGCACGGGTGTCGTCACCGCTTTTCGGGCGTTCGATCTTGACCACTTCCGCGCCAAGGTCGGCCAACACTTGCCCACACCAGGGGCCGGCCAACACACGACTTAAATCCAGCACCCGCAAACCTGTCAATGCACCCATTGTTCTTATCCTGTGAGGTTGGGAAATCAGCCGGCTGTCGGCTCTTCATGGCGCAGGGAAACCCCCAGCATCGCCCGCCGCCGCAGCCAGGGGCTGGGACGGTAACGCGGGTCATGGGTGAGTTCGCTCATGCGCTGCAAAATCGTGAGAATGCGCCGAGGCCCAAGCGCATCGCCCCAAGCCAGCGGACCCTTGGGGTAACCGAGGCCGAGTTGCACGGCCTGGTCGATATCTTCGACGCTGGCGATGCGCTGCTGGGCAATGTCACAGGCCAGGTTGACCACCATCGCCAGGGTGCGCTGGGCGACGAAGCCAACGCTGTCGCCAATCACTGTGACGCCCACGCCGTCCGACGCCAGCAAGGCGTGAGCCGCATCGCGCATGGCGGGCGATGTCAGCGGGTTTTGCATCAGCGTGCGATGGCGCGACAGGTCCGTCAGCAGGTCGATGCACAGGGTGCGCGCAGGGTCGGTATCGAAGCGCACGCAGGCGCTGGTGGCGTCGCGGCCATACGGGGCCAGCAGGCACAACGCCTCGGGCGAAGGTTGCGCAGCGTGTTCCAGGTGGGCGCCCAGGTTGATCACCAGGGCGCTCAAGCGTTCGTAGTCTTCACTGTTTTCCGTGGCGATCCATACCGGCGGTTGTTGTTGCACCGTGGGCACTGGCTGGGGTTGCGGGCCGTTGATGAGCTGGCCGTTTTCATACTGATAGAACCCGTGGCCGGTCTTGCGGCCAAGGCGGCCGCCCACCAGCATCTGCCGGGTCAGGGACGAGGGTTTGTAGCGCGGTTCCTGATAGAACTGGTTGTAGATCGACTCCATCACCGGGTGCGACACATCCAGGCCGGTGAGGTCCAGCAACTCCAACGGCCCCATCCGGAACCCGGCGCCGTCGCGCAGGATGCGGTCGATATCACCGCGCTCGGCAATGCCCTCATCCAGCATCTTCAAGGCTTCGGTGCCATAGGCACGGCCGGCGTGGTTGACGATGAAACCCGGCGTGTCCTTGGCGCGCACACCGCGATGGCCGATGCGTGCAACCAGGGCCAGCAGCGCGTCGCCCACCTTTGGCGCGGTGGCCAAACCATCGATCACCTCCACCACGCGCATCAGCGGCACCGGGTTGAAGAAGTGCAGCCCGGCCACGCGTTCAGGGTGTCGGCAACCGGTGGCGATGGCCGTGACAGACAGCGAGGAGGTGTTGGTGGCGAGGATACAGGTCGGGCTGACGATGCCTTCCAGCTGTTGCAGCAGGCCGCGTTTGGCGTCGAGGTTTTCCACGATGGCTTCGACGACCAGGTCGCAATCGCCCAGGTCATCAATCGCCTCGGCAACCCGCAGGTTGGCCAGCGCCGCCTCCATCGCGGCCTGGCTGATCTTGCCCTTGCTCACCAATTTGGCAAAGGTGCCGCTGAGATTATCCCGAGCCGATTGCGCAGCGCCTTCACGGGCATCGAACAGACGCACCACCACACCGGCCTGGGCTGCGATTTGTGCGATGCCGGCGCCCATGACGCCAGTGCCCACCAGCCCCATCGTATTCAAGGTGTCGGTCATGCTTATTCCCCCCGATAATGCGGCGTGCGTTTCTCGAAGAACGCCGCGGCGCCCTCCTTCTGGTCCTTGGAATCGAACAGCAATTGGAATGCCTTGCGTTCCAGCACCAAGGCGCTTTCCAGCGGCAGGTCGGCGCCGGCCAGCATCACCTCCTTGATCTGCTCCACCGCCAGCGGCGGCAATGCGGCAATCTGCGCGGCCAGCTCCAGGGCGCGGGGCAGTGTCTGGTCGTCGCTGACCATTTCGCTGAGCATGCCGATGGCCAGTGCTTCTTTCGCGCTGACCATGCACCCAGTGAGCGCAATGCGCATCGCCTGGAATTTACCCACCGCGCGGATCAGACGTTGAGTGCCGCCCGCGCCAGGCATCAAGCCGAGCTTCACTTCCGGCTGGGCAAATCGTGCCGACTCGCCCGCCACGATCAGGTCGCAATGCATCGCCAGCTCGCAGCCACCGCCCAGGGCAAAACCGTTGACGGCGGCAATCACCGGCTTGGGGCAACGGCTGATGGCTTCCCACAGGTATTCCGTATGGCGGCGGTACATATCGATCGCGCCCGCACTGGCGAACTCCTTGATGTCCGCGCCGGCCACGAAGAATTGCTCGCCACCGGTCAGCACGATGGCGCGTACATCCTGGCGTCGGGACAACGCGCGGAAGTGCTCGGCGAGGGCTTCGCGCACCTGGGCGTTGAGGGCGTTTTTCACTTCAGGGCGGTGGATACGCACCACGGCCACGCCATTGTCATGGACGTCGAGGGTCACCACGGGTGGGTTAGCGCTGGTCACATTCACTCCTGCTGCACGGTTCTTGTTAGTTGGACTGCATGAGTTTCGCTGTGCGAAATAACATTCCGTATTTGTCGATTAGCATAAGTACCGACCCCGCAGGTGTAAACGAAAAAACCCGAGCAACGCTCAAAACATCGACTAACTCGCTGTTTCAAAGGGATTTATCCTTGGAGAAAATCACAAATCAAAAGGTTGATTAGTTTCGCTGTGCGGAATAGTATTTTGTTTTGTTGATTTTATAAAAAAATGAGGATTACCATGCGCCGTCGAAACCCCGAGCCGGACAGCACCGAAGTTTCCGCTTTCGAGCACGTGTTGATCGACCCGATGAACAACGATGAGGAGGAAGACAAGGACCGCCAGTTCGTCACCGCGCTGGCCCGAGGCCTGGAACTGCTGCGCTGTTTTACGCCGAGCGAGAGCGTATTGGGCAACCAGGAACTGGCGCGCAAGACCGGGTTGCCGAAACCGACGATCACCCGCATGACCCACACCCTGACCCGCCTGGGTTACCTCAAGCACCTGCCGCAGTCGGGCCGGTACCAGTTGGATGTGGGCGTGATGGCCTTCGGTTACGCGATGTTGTCGAACCTGTCGATCCGCGCCGTGGCGCATCCGTTGATGGAGACCATGGCCAAGTACGCCCAGGCGGCCGTCGCGATGGCCACTCGGGACCGCCTCGACGCGGTGTACCTGGACGTGGTCCAGGGCGAAGCGAACATGACCATGCGCCGCCAGGTCGGCACACGGTTGCCGTTGCACTTGAGTTCAGCAGGCCGCGCCTGCCTGGCAGCGATGCCGGAAAACGAGCGGGAGTTCATTCTCGACCATATCCGCCAGCGTCATCTGGAGGACTGGCCGAACATCCGCAAGGGGCTGGAACGCGCCTTCCGGGACTACACCGATTTCGGCTATTGCATGTCGATCGGTGAGTGGCACCGCGATGTCAACGCCATCGCCGTGCCCCTGCGACACGCACAACACGGCTTGCTGGCGTTCAACTGTGGCGGACCGAGTTTCCACCTCTCCCGGGAGAAACTCGAAGACGACATCGGCCCACGCCTCAAGCACATGGTGAACAATATCGAGGCCGCCACCCGCTAGCTGGACCGGTGCATGGCCTCGGCAGATTGACGATAACAGGCCCGCCGAACGGGCCGCTGAGGAATGCACATGATCCGAGACGCACAAACGCTTCATATCCTGGTGGACGCCATTGCGCAGTTCGTCGACGAAGCGCTGATCCCACGGGAAAACGAAGTCGCCGAGACCGATGAAATCCCGGCGGACATCGTCAGCCAGTTCCAGGACATGGGCCTGTTCGGCCTGACCATTCCCGAAGCCTACGGCGGCCTGGGCCTGACCATGGAAGAAGAGGTGACCATCGCCTTTGAACTGGGGCGCACCTCCCCGGCCTTCCGTTCCTACTTCGGCACCAACAATGGCATCGGCTCCATCGGTATCCTGCTGGATGGCACCGACGCCCAGAAAGAACACTACCTGCCGCTGTTGGCCAGCGGCGAGCTGCTCAGCTCGTTCTGCCTCACCGAGCCGGATTCGGGCTCCGACGCCGCCTCGCTGAAAACCACCGCCGTGCGCGATGGCGACCACTACGTGATCAACGGCACCAAGCGCTTTATCACCAACGCGCCCCACGCCGGGATTTTCACCGTAATGGCACGCACTGACCCGGCGATCCGTGGCTCGGCCGGAATCAGCGCGTTCATCATTGAACGTGACACGCCCGGCCTGTCCCTGGGCAAGCGCGACCACAAGATGGGCCAACAAGGCGCCCACACCAGCGACGTGATCTTCGACAACATGCGTGTGCCCGCCAGCCAATTGATCGGCGGTGTGGAGGGCGTGGGTTTCAAGACTGCCATGAAGGTCCTCGACAAAGGCCGCCTGCACATCGCCGCCGTCAGCGTGGGTGCTGCCGAGCGCATGTTGAACGACGCGCTGAACTACGCAATCGAACGCAAGCAATTTGGCCAGCCGATTGCCGAGTTCCAGTTGATCCAGGCCATGCTCGCCGACAGCAAGGCCGAGATCTACGCCGCGCGTTGCATGGTGCTCGACGCCGCCCGCAAGCGCGACGAAGGCCAGGATATCGGCACCGAGGCGTCGTGTTCGAAGATGTTCGCCACCGAAATGTGCGGCCGCGTCGCTGACCGTTGCGTGCAGATCCACGGCGGCGCTGGCTATATCAGCGAGTACGCCATCGAACGTTTCTACCGGGATGTGCGCCTGTTCCGCCTGTATGAAGGCACCACGCAGATCCAGCAACTGGTGATTGCCCGCAACATGATTCGCGCGGCGCAACGCTAGGACTCACCGCACCACCATACCCAATGCCCTAACAACTACAAGCAAGGTATCGCTATGGAAGTCGCCGCATCGGCGGGCGCGTTGTCGCCTGCAAAAAGCAAACTGTGGATCGTCGTTTTCATCTTCTGCTTCCTCGGCCTGTTGATCGATGGCGCGGACCTGATGTTGCTGTCCTACAGCCTCAGCAGCCTCAAGGCCGAGTTCGGCCTGACCAGCGTCGAAGCCGGCAGCCTGGGCAGCTTCACCTTGGCCGGCATGGCCATCGGTGGTATCTACGGCGGCTGGGCCTGTGACCGTTTCGGCCGGGTGAAAACCGTGGTGTGGAGCATCGTGCTGTTCTCCGTGGGCACGGCCATCCTGGGCATGACCCACAGCTATTGGCAGTTTGCAGCCACCCGGTTTTTCGCCTCCCTCGGTCTGGGCGCGCTGTATGTGGCGTGCAACACCTTGATGGCCGAATACGTGCCGACCCGCTACCGCACTACTGTGCTCGGCACCCTGCAAGCCGGTTGGTCGGTGGGCTACATCGTCGCCACCTTGCTGGCGGGATGGATTCTTCCGGAGCACGGCTGGCGCTGGTTGTTCTACGTGGCCATCATCCCGGTGATCCTCGCCGTGCTGATGCAGCGCTTGGTGCCTGAGCCTCAGGCCTGGTTGACCGCACGCGCCGAGCGGGCGAAAGACAAAGCCAACGGCAGCCAGCACGCCCTGAAGAAAAAGCCCGACGGCATGTTCAAGCTGATCTTCAGCGATCCCAAGGCCAGCCGCATGTTCCTGCTCTGGGCCCTGACCGCAGGCTTCCTGCAATTCGGCTACTACGGCGTGAACAACTGGATGCCGTCGTACCTGGAAAGCGAATTGGGGATGAATTTCAAGTCGATGACCAGCTACATGGTCGGCACCTACGCGGCGATGATCTTCGGCAAGATCCTCGCGGGCCTGGCGGCGGACCGCCTTGGACGTCGCGCGGTGTTCGCGTTCGGCGCCCTGGGCACCGCGATCTTCCTGCCGGTGATCGTGCTGTTCCAGAGCCCCGAGAATATCCTGTGGATGCTGGTGGTGTTCGGCTTCCTGTACGGAATTCCCTACGGCGTGAATGCCACCTACATGACCGAAAGCTTCGAAGCGAAGTTTCGCGGTTCGGCGGTGGGCGGTGCGTACAACATCGGTCGTATCGGCGCAGCGGTAGCGCCGGCGGCGATCGGTTTCCTGGCGTCCCATGGCTCCATCGGCATGGGCTTTTTGGTGATGGGCGGTGCGTACTTTATCTGCGGTGTCATACCTGCGTTGTTTATTCGCGATAAGCAGTTCGATCCGCAGAAACAGTAAGGCCACCGCTGAGTTGCCAAATAACTGGCGTCATCGTTCAGCGACTGTTTTTAGCGATAAAAACAGTCGCTTGATTTATAAGGCTTTTTATTAATTTTAAGCCATTTGGCATGAATCTCGCTCTAACCTCATTCAAGCAGGTTAAGCGATGACAAGACGTGCGGCAGCGCCCAGGGGTTATAACCCATTGCAAAGCGGTCTAAACTGTTACTCATGTTTTACGGAACTGACGGAACAGTAAGACGCTTGGCACTCGCCACTCTCATCGAGCCTGTAAGACAGCCAAGTGCTTAGAGGCCGATCGCTTATGAAAACACCTACCCAGACCAACGCAATTGACTTTGACAGTGCCAAATTGCAACGCCTGGGGTTTGGTCAGCCATCCCTCCTCCCACGCCGCCCTACTACCCTTGCTCAACTTCGCCAGCAGTTGGGCCTGCAATTGCAGACCAGCCTGGAGCCGGAGCGCATCCTCGGTGTGTTCTTCCGTGAGATCCAACGCCTGGTGCCCCTGGATGCCTTGCAATACCGTCATCAAGCCAGCGACTTGCGCCTGGAATTCGGCCATCGCGGCCACCACTCAGTGAGCTATAGCCTGAGCCATGAAGGCGAGCACCTGGGCGAGCTGATCTTTCGTCGCAACCAGCGCTTGGCAGAAGAAGAACTCGGCCAACTCGAATCCTTGCTGGCCACCCTGCTCTACCCGATGCGCAACGCCCTGCTCTACCGCGCCGCCACCCGCAGCGCCTTGCGCGACCCGCTGACCGAGACCGGCAACCGCATTGCCATGGACCAGACCCTGCAACGGGAAATCGACATGGCGCGCCGGCACCTCAACCCGCTGTCTTTGCTGATGCTGGACATCGATCACTTCAAGACCATCAACGACACTTACGGCCACGCCGCTGGCGATAAGGTGCTGCGCGCCGTCGCCGGGGCGATCAAGAGCCAGTTGCGTAACGTGGATATGGTGTTCCGGTTTGGCGGGGAAGAGTTTCTGATCCTGCTGTCCAACACGGGTCGCGATGCGGCGGCGATGGTCGGTGAACGACTGCGCCAAGCGGCACAGGCCCAGGACTATTGGGCGGATGACACGCGGATCGAATTGACGGTGAGCCTGGGTTGCTCGACCTTGCTGGCCGCCGAGTCCGCCGAAAGCCTGCTACGCCGGGCCGACAGCGCCTTGTACGTGGCCAAGCGAGAGGGTCGCAACCGCCTGGCAATGGCGGGGTAAAGCCCCGCCACTCCCGTTACATCACGCTTCGCTGGCGACCCGCGCCTGGCGCTCGCGCGCCACGGCTGGGGCTTTTTCTTTCTCCAGGCGCATGCAGCTTTCCAGGAACAGGTACATGTAGTCGTAGCTCTTGCACACGGCCTGGCGCAGCTCGGTCTGCAGTTCCTTGGTCGGGTTCATGCCGGCCAGGGTGCAGATGATTTCCAGCGCTTCCCACGGGTGGGCATCATCGTACTGCGCGTGCATCTTCAGCCACTTCATCGCACGCTTGCGCTCTTCCTCTGGGAAGGCCGCCGCATAGACACCGGTAGAACACACCACGGCAGACCATTCCCCGGTAGCCCCTTCGATCGCATAGTTGGTCGCGGCGATGGCCATGATCAGCGAGTCGGCAGAGCTGGTGTGCCAGCACCAATGGCTCAGTGCATGCAATTCCGGCGGTACGTTCTGGGACTGCAATTCCTCGAGGCTCACGCCGTGGGCACGGGCCCAATGCACCCAATAGTCGGCGTGGTTGAGTTCCACACGAATATTGCGCATCAGCCAGCGGCGCGCCATGTCCTCCCCAGGATGGCGGGCAAATTTGGTCTTGGTGAGGTTCTGTGCCATGTACAAGGCAAACTGTTCCACCACGGGCCATCCACCAATCAGGTAGTGGCGCATGGTCTTGGCGCTGAGGGTGTTGTCGCGCATACGCTGGTACAGTTCATGTTCGACAACGCGGCGCTTGCTCTCGCTACAGTCCAGGATCAGTTTCTGAGCCCAGGCGGGGTAACTGGAGGCTTCCATAAGCGGGCCGGTTCTGATGAATGTGTCGATCACTGTTAAGGCTCCTTTTTAAGTGTGATTGTACAGACCAGCAAATGTTTCAGCGGAATGTGCCGGGCGCCTTGAATAACAGAGGCTGCGGCCGCACAGGTCGACATTGCAAGCTATCAAAGGTAAACAATTGCGGTCGTTCAATCAGGTAGCCCTGAGCGTAATCCACACCAATTTCGAGTAATGCCTGTTCGATTTGCGGTGTCTCGACAAATTCAGCAATTGTGCGCTTACCCATGACATGGCCGATGTGGTTGATCACTTCGACCATCGCGCGGTTAATCGGGTCGTCCAGCATATCCTTTACGAAACTTCCATCGATCTTCAGGAAGTCTACAGGTAAATGTTTAAGATAGGCGAATGAGGACATTCCGGCACAAAAGTCATCCAACGAGAAATGACAGCCTAAGGCTTTGAGTTCATTAATAAAGCGGATCGCACTGCCTAAGTTTGCGATAGCACTGGTTTCAGTTATTTCAAAACAGATCATGCCCGGCGGAATACCGTATGTATGAAACTTCTCACGTAAAAACCCGAGGAAGTCATCGTCACCAATAGTGATGCCTGACAAATTGATCGCACACATGGCCATGGGGCGCCCCGGCCGCTCCTGCATGCATCGGTTGATGATCTTGAACACATTCTCGACCACCCAACGGTCCAGGGACGTCATCAAGCCATAACGCTCGGCCGCCGGGATAAAGCTGTCGGGCAGGATGATGCGACCCGCCTCGTCATGCAGGCGCAACAGGATCTCGATATGCCCATTGCCCGCGTCGGTATGCCCCAGGGGCGAAATCTCCTGTGCGTACAGGCAGAAGCGGTTCTCCTCCAACGCCATGTGCAGACGCTGCACCCAAGCCATTTCGCCAAACCGCAGGGACAGTTCCGAGTCATCGGCGTGGTAAACCTGCACGCGGTTGCGGCCTTTTTCCTTGGCCATGTAGCAGGCCATGTCGGCGGCGCGCAGTGAGGTTTCCAGCGTCGTCGGGGTTTGCCCCAGATGCACCAGGCCAATGCTGACGGTGGTCATGAACGGCCGCCCCTTCCATACAAAGTGCAGGCTTTGCACGGTATGGCGCAGGCTCTCGGCGATCTTTTCCGCCACCGCTGCCGGGCAGTTCTCCAGCAGGATGCCGAACTCATCACCGCCCAGCCGCGCCAGGGTATCGCCCTCGCGCAGGTCCGACTGCAGCAGCGCACAGATATGCCGCAGCAATTCGTCACCGGCCGCGTGGCCACAGGTATCATTGACCAGTTTGAATTGGTCCAGGTCAAGAAACATCAACGCATGCCGCTCGCCCAAATGCTGCGCTGTGGGATGCAGCACCTGTTCCAGACGGAATTCGAATTCGCGGCGGTTGGCCAGGCCGGTCAGGGCGTCGTGGGTCGCCTGCCAGGACAGGTTGGCGATGTATTGACGCTCCTGGGTCATGTCATGCAATACCAGCACCGCCCCCGTGACCTTGCCGGCGCTGCGGATCGGCGCACCCACCAGCGTCACCGAAACCGTGCTGCCATCCAGGCGCTGGATGGTTTTGGAATGCTCGCTGCCGCCACTGAGCTGGCCCTTGACGATGTGTTCAATAAGCGTAAAGCCGTCGGGCTGGGCATTGTCATCCAGCAGGTTGAACAGCCCCGCCAGGGGCAGCCCATGGGCCTGGGCCGAATTCCAATGGGTCAGCGCCTCGGCCGCAGGGTTCATGTAAGTGATGGCGCCGTCGACATCGGTGGTGATCACCCCATCGCCAATCGACTCCAACGTGATCTGCGCTCGCTCCTTCTCTTGCTGCAAGGCGTCGGCAAACGCGTGACGCTGGGTCAGCAGCTTATGGGTACGCAGCAGCGCCAGTACGATCAGGCCCAGAGCCGTGGCCAGGTTGGTGGTGAGCAGCAACCGCAGGATCATCCGCGAGCCTTCGCCCAAGGCATCACTGAACGCCTTGGCCGCCGGTGTCACGCCTTCGTTGATGGCGGTGATATGGGCTTTCCACTGGCGCACGTCGTTGGCGCTCACCTGGTCGCGGGTGATCGCGCCGTGCATCTCACGGGCGAGGTCATCCAGTTGCACCAGGTAGCCATCGCCGACTGTCCATAGTTCGATGGCTTTTTCCAGGTAGCTGAAATGACGGAAATTGAGGTACAGCCAGATCAGGCTGGAGACATCGTCCGGGTGGTTGCCACCTTTGAGGATGCCCAGGCGGGCAGCGCTGAGGTCTGGTGTGGGTTGGTCCAGCGCAACCCGCAATTCATGCCCGCCCTGGGGCACGGCAATCGCCTGCTGGTATTTGAGGTAGGTGGTTTCGTCACGGTTGTCGGCGTAGAGCGTCAGGTAATAGATGGCATCTTTCTGGCCCTTGGACCACAGACTTTCACCTGCCACATAGCCGCGCACTGCCGAGAGCACGTAGAGACTGACGCAGCCTAACAATGCCTGGAACAGTACGACGGCGATAAAAGGCCAGACAATGCCCAACAGCCGTGGCGTTCCGAGAGTCCGCTTTTGCTTCATGAAGCCCCTTGCACATGCACCGCTGGATACGCACGCGAAACACCGCTTCCGATAGCTCAGCCTAGGCTAAATCAACGAACTTGTTGCAAGTGCCCATAAAGTTTGGCGTACAAACCACCGTCAGCGATCAATTGCTGATGGTCACCGTCCTCGGCAATGTGACCGCCGTCGAACACCAATACTCGGTCAGCCTGCTTAACCGCCGACAGACGGTGGGCGATGATCAGTGTAGTACGGCCATTGAGGAACCGCGCCAGTGCCTGGTGCAGGTTGTACTCGGTGGCAGCGTCCAGGGCGGAAGTTGCCTCGTCGAGGATCACCACTTTCGGCTCGGCCAACACCATGCGCGCAATCGCCAGACGTTGGCGCTGCCCGCCGGAAAACCGCACGCCGGAACGCCCCACCACACTGTCCAGGCCCATCGGCAATGCCTTGACGGTAGCATCCAGCTGAGCGATTTCCAGTGCTTGCCAGCAGGCCTGGTCACTGCGTTCGCGCCCCATGGTCAGGTTGGCGCGCACGGTGTCATTGAACAGTGCCGGGTGCTGCAGCACCACGGCAACGTTTTCGCGAATGGTCTCCAGGCCGATTTCCTGCTGGGTGGCACCGCCAAAGCGAATAGTCCCGGCCTGGGGCGTGTAGAGCCCGAGCAACAATTGCACCAGGGTACTTTTGCCGCCGCCGCTGGCGCCGACGATCGCGACCTTTTCACCCGGCGCGATAGCCAGGTTCAACTGATCCAGCACCAAATCTTCGCCATAACCGAAATTGAGGCCGCGCACTTCGATGCCGACGGTCTCACGCCCCACGAAGGGATCTTCGCCCCCGGCGTACTGCGGCTCATCGGCACGCGCCAGCAGTTCGTTGATCCGCGTCAGCGCCCCACCCGCCGCGTAATAGGCGTATTGCAGGTTCAACAACTGCTCCACCGGACCGATCATGAACCACAGGTAGCTGAACACCGCGAGCATCTGGCCGATGGACAGGTCGGAGAACAGCACGGTGAGCATGGCGGCTGCGCGGAAAATGTCGATACCGAACTGAAACAGCAAACCACTGGCGCGGCTGGAGGCGTCGGTTTTCCACTGGGAATGGATAGCGTAGTCGCGCACTTCCTGGGCGCGTTGGCCCAGGCGTCCGAGAAAGAAGCCCTGGCGGTTGCCGGCGCGGACTTCCTGGATCGCGTCCAGGGTTTCAGTCAGGGCCTGGGTAAACCGTGAGGTGCTGTCGTTTTCCAGCTTCTTCAGGTGTTTGACGCGCTTGCCCAACTGCACCGTGGCGTAGATCACCAGCGGGTTGAACAACAGGATCAGCAGCGCCAGTTGCCAATGCATCCACACCAGGATCGCCGAGGTGCCCACCAGTGTGAGCATGGCCACCAGGAAGCGGCTGAGGGTTTCGCCGACGAATTTGTCCAGCGTGTCGAGGTCGGTGACCAGATGAGTCGTGACCGTGCCGCTGCCCAGGCTTTCGTACTCGCCCAGGGAAATGCGCTTGAGTCGCTCGATCAGGCGCACACGGATGCGGTACACAATGTCCTTGGCCAATCGCGCAAACAAGCGCGCCTGCACTACGTTGAACACCAACGCACCACAGCGCAGGAACAGGGTCACCAGCAGCATCAGGCCGATATAGCCAGCCGCCTTCTGCCAGCCCAGCGGCAATGCATGATTCATGACCTTGAGCGCAGCGTCGCCATGGCCCAGCAGGACTTCGTCCACCAGCAGCGGCAACAGCAACGGGATCGGCACGCTGCACAGGGTCGCCAGCACGGCGACGCCATTGGCGATCCACAGGGATTTCTTGTGACGCAGGGCCAGGCGGCGAATTTCCGCCCAGGTCAGGCGATCGGTGCGCTGGGCGGGTTCATGCACAGGTGGCTCGCTCCAGCCATCGGCCCAGTAGAGGCGATAGCTCGGACAGCGGCTGGTAACCGTTGGTCAGCAAGGCCAATTGACCATTGCGCTCGGCCAGCAGCGTCGGGAAACCAGCGATGCCCAAGTCCTGCACCCAGGTGAAATCGGCCGCCGTAGCCGCATGCTGCTCAGCGCGGTCAAACTCGCCAGCAAACTCGATACGCGGGATACCCGCTTGTTCCGCCAGTTCCACCAGCACGCTGGCGAGGGTCACGTCGCGGCCTTCCACATAGAACGCACGCTGGATCAGCCCCAGCAGCTTCCAGGCGCAGTCCGGCGCCAGGCTGCGGGCGGTGACAATGGCCCGGCACGCCGGCTCCGTGTCATACACAAAACCGTCGGGCAACGCGCCTTCGCGCTTGAACGGCTGGCCGGTGGCGTCGGTGACTGCCTGCCAATGTTCCAGGATATAGCGCCGAGTGGTCGGCTCCAGCGCCGCGCCGCTGCCGGTGCGCAAGCCGCCCACCACCAGGTGCACTTCCACGCCGGCCGCCTGGGCCTGCTCCACCAACGCCTCGGCCACCGGGGCAAACCCCCAGCACCAGGAACACATCGGGTCCATTACATAGAGCAGGCGCGCGGACATGGGTCAGGCCTCGGAAGGAGTTTGCTTGTAGTTGAAACCAATCGGGTGCGGCATGTTACGGGCCTTGGCCAGCTCGATCTGCTTCTGGCGGTCGATCGCGCTGCGACGGGTCTTCTCCGGCAGCTTATCCCAGCAATGCGGGCAACTGATGCCAGCCACATAGTGCTCGGAGGCACGGTCTTCGACACTGACCGGTGTGCGGCAAGCATGACATTGATCGTAGTCGCCTTCGCTCAGGTCGTGGCGCACGGTCACGCGATTATCGAAAACAAAGCAGTCGCCCTGCCATTTGGTTTCGGCCTGCGGCACCTCTTCGAGGTACTTCAGGATGCCGCCCTTGAGGTGGTAGACCTCATCGAAGCCTTCGCTGAGCATGTAGCTCGACGCCTTCTCGCAGCGAATACCGCCGGTGCAGAACATCGCGACCTTCTTGTGCTTGGCCGGGTCGAAGTTGGCTTTGATATAGTCGGGAAATTCGCGAAAACTGGTGGTTTTAGGGTCGATCGCGCCTTCAAAGGTGCCGATGGACACTTCGTAATCGTTACGGGTGTCGATCAACAGCACTTCCGGGTCGCTGATCAGCGCGTTCCAGTCCTGCGGGTCGACATAGGTGCCGACTTTCTTGTTCGGGTCGACGCCTTCGACGCCCAGGGTCACGATCTCTTTCTTGAGCTTGACCTTGGTGCGGTAGAACGGCTGGTCGTCGCAGTAGGATTCTTTGTGGTCGATGTCGACCATGCGCGGGTCGTTCTTCAACCAGGCCATCAGGCCGTCAATGCCTTCGCGGCTGCCGGAAACGGTGCCGTTGATGCCTTCTTCGGCGATCAGCAAAGTGCCTTTGATGCCGTTGTCGACCATCGCCTGCAGCAGTGGCTCGCGCAGGGCGACGTAGTCTTCGAGGGTGACGAACTTATACAGTGCCGCCACGACAATCGGTTGAGTCATGGGTGTTCTCTCCAGGTGGCTACCCTCGTAAAGGGTGAACCGGATGCAAAAAAAACGCGCCGGCTAAGCGGCGCGTTGCGGATTCTAACAAATGCCCGGTGTCAGAGACACCCGATCATCAGTCATGTCCGCCAGCGCAGGTCGGCGAGGCCGGGGCTGCGTCGATTTTCGCCCATTCCTCAGGCGTGTAGGTATGCAGCGCCAGCGCATGAAATTCGCTCATCAGGTCACCCAGGGTGGCGTAGACCATCTGGTGGCGCTTGACGCGGTTGAGCCCCTCGAACTGCGGACTGACCAGCACGGCCTTGAAGTGGGTCTGCAACCCACGGCTGTGCATATGGCTTTCGTCCAGCACGCTCAAGTGGTCGGTGCCCAGGGCGGCAAGCGCCGTTTCGATACGCTGTTGCATGGTCATTCCTGCTTACTTCTTCTTGGCCGGAGCGGCGGCTTTAGGCGTCAGCTCGTTGGTCATGTCTTCGAGCAGCTTGTTGACCACTGGCACGGCGCTTTCCAGCTTGGCTTGGGTCATCTGGGCCGATTGCTGGGTCAGCTGCGGCATTTTTTCCAGGACTTTCTTGCCCAATGGCGACTGGTAGAAGGCAACCAGGTCCTTGAGTTCGGATTCGCTGAAGTTGCTGGTGTAGAGCTTGACCATGTCCGGTTTCAGCTTCGGCCAGCCGATAGCCTGGTCCAGGGCGGCGTTGGCCTTGGCCTGGTAGCTGTCCAGTACGGACTGCTTGGCGGCAGGCGCCTTGGTCTGCTCGAAACGCTGGGCGAACATTTGCTGCACTTGCATGTACACCGGGGTACCCAGCTTGTCGGCATGGGCCAGGGTAAGGAAGGCTTCGGCACTGGCGTTGTGGCTGGCGGTATCGGCAAAGACTTGGCCGCTGGCGCAAACCAGAGCAACCGCGGTACAGATGGCACGAAGACGAGTCATCGAGTTTCCTTTTCTAGCAGGCGAGGTCGAACCCCAAGGGCGCCCATTCTGCGCCTAAAAAACCTTATGGCTCAACCCCAAGCCATGTAGGACAAGGATTCTCGAGGGATGAACCCGATGAAAAGTCTTTTAGGGAACCCCACCGGTCGATCAAGGCCTAAACTGCGCAAACAGACCTGAAGGAGTGTGCCCGATGAGCCGTATCGAAACCGACAGCCTGGGAGAAGTCCATGTCCCGGATGACGCTTACTGGGGCGCCCAGACCCAACGTTCGCTGGTGAACTTTGCCATTGGCGAACAGCGCATGCCGCTGGCGGTGTTGCACGCCCTGGCCCTGGTCAAGAAGGCCGCAGCACGGGTCAACGACCGGAATGGCGACTTGCCCGCCGACATCGCCCGCCTGATCGAACAAGCCGCCGACGAAGTGCTCGACGGGCAACATGACGACCAATTCCCCCTGGTGGTGTGGCAGACCGGCAGCGGCACCCAGAGCAACATGAACGCCAACGAAGTGATCGCCGGCCGCGCCAACGAACTGGCGGGCAACAAACGTGGCGGCAAGAACCCGGTGCACCCCAACGATCACGTCAACCGTTCCCAGAGTTCCAATGACTGCTTCCCCACCGCCATGAGCATCGCGGCGGTCCAGGCTGTGCATCAGCGTTTGCTGCCGGCGATTGCCACGCTTTCCGGCGGCCTGGCTGAACAAGCTGCCAAACATATGAAGCTGGTGAAGACCGGCCGCACCCACATGATGGATGCCACGCCGATTACCTTCGGCCAGGAACTCTCGGCGTTCATCGCCCAACTTGATTACGCTGAACGCGCCGTGCGCGCCGCCCTGCCCGCCGTGTGCGAGCTGGCCCAGGGTGGCACTGCGGTCGGCACCGGGCTGAATGCGCCCCACGGTTTTGGCGAGGCGATTGCCTCCGAGCTGGCTGCGTTGTCGGGGTTGCCGTTCGTCACCGCGCCAAACAAATTCGCCGCCCTTTCCGGCCACGAACCGTTGGTGACCCTGCACGGCGCGCTGAAAACCCTGGCCGTGGCCCTGATGAAAATCGCCAACGACCTGCGCCTGCTCGGCTCCGGCCCACGCACCGGGTTGGCCGAAGTGAGGCTGCCGGCCAACGAGCCCGGCAGTTCGATCATGCCGGGCAAGGTCAACCCGACGCAGTGCGAAGCACTGTCAATGCTGGCCTGCCAAGTGTTGGGCAACGACGTGACCATCGGCATCGCCGCCAGCCAAGGGCACTTGCAGTTGAATGTGTACAAGCCGGTGATCATCCACAACCTGCTGGAATCCATCCGCCTGCTGGCCGATGGCTGCAACAACTTCCAGGAACATTGCGTGGCCGGGCTTGAGCCTGACCCTGTGCAGATGGCCGAGCACCTGGAGCGCGGGCTGATGCTGGTGACCGCGCTCAACCCGCACATCGGCTACGACAAGTCGGCGGAAATCGCCAAGAAGGCCTACGCCGAAGGCTTGACCCTACGCGAGGCAGCACTGGACCTGGGCTACCTCACCGATGCGGAGTTCGACCAGTGGGTTCGCCCGCAGGACATGCTCGGTGCCTAGGAGGCCATGCGCAACCGTCGGGCCTTGAGCCCGGCGAGCAACGACGGCGCAAGCGCCACGGTCGCCGAGCCCAACACCACCACAAACGCCCCGGCATAGCCCAGGGCGTTGATCTCTTCGGCCTGCACATAGTCAGGCCACAGCCACGCCGCGAGGGCCACCGCCACGAAAGTCACCAGGGGTGTCAGCGCCAGGGTCGCACTGACCCGCGATGCTTCCCAGTGGGCCAACGCTTCGGCAAAGGCGCCATAGGCCACCAGGGTATTCATGCAGCACGCCAGCAACAGCCAGCCTTGCAGCGGGCTCAGGTCCAAGGCCTCAAGGGGATGCGCCCAAGGCGTGAGCAATAAGGCGCAGGTGAGGTAGATCACCATCATCACTTGCAGCGAATTCCACACCGTCAGCAGTTGCTTCTGGCCCAGGGCGTAGAACACCCAGATCGAAGTGGCCAACAAGATCGTCAGCACGCCGGCGGTATAGGCGCCAAGGGACGTCAGTAACTCCTCCAGGCGCTGGTTGAAGAACAGGCCAAAGCCTGCGATCAACACGAACAACCCGAGCACCTGCCCGCGACTGAACCGCTCCTTGAACACAAACACACTGGCGATCATCAAGAAGATCGGCCCCATCTGCACTACCAGCTGCGCGGTGCCGGGGCTGAGCATCTTCAGGCCCACCAGGTACAACACGTAGTTGCCCACCAGGCCGCACACCGCCATGCCCACCAGCCAACCGCCCTTGGGGCCCAATACCTTGCGGCTGGGCAAGCGTTTGGTCAGCGCCAGGTAGATAAACAGACAACTGCCGGCCACGATCAGGCGAAACCAGGTGACGGTGATCGGGTCCATCACCTGCAGCACTTGCTTGAGTTTGATCGGCAGAATGCCCCAGAGCAGCGCGGTCAGCAGGGTCAGGAGAAAACCGTAGACCCAGCGGCCGGAAGAGATGTGCATGAGTGCCCCAGAAGCCAGAGGAAGTGGAGCCGCATTCTAGGGGCACCCGACGCACTTTGTGTAGCGAAGATCAGCGCACCGCTTCGAACAACCCGGTGGCGCCCATGCCACCGCCCACGCACATGGTGACGATGCCGTAACGCAGATTGCGCCGCTGCAACTCACGTACCAGATGCCCCACCTGCCGCGAGCCGGTCATGCCGAATGGGTGGCCGATGGAGATCGAGCCGCCGTTGACGTTGTACTTGGCGTTATCGATTTCCAGGCGATTACGCGCATACAGACACTGGGACGCGAAGGCTTCGTTGAGTTCCCACAGGTCGATGTCCGCCACTTGCAAGCCCTTGGCCTTGAGCAACTTGGGCACCGAGAACACCGGGCCGATGCCCATCTCGTCCGGCTCGCACCCGGCTACCGTGAACCCACGGAAAAATGCCTTAGGCTTGAGCCCCAATTCCAGGGCTTTTTCCAGGCTCATCACCAGGGTCATCGAGGCGCCGTCGGACAGCTGCGACGAGTTACCCGCCGTCACCGAACCGTCCTCGGCAAACACTGGCTTCAGGCCTTGCAGGCTGGCCAGGGTGGTGTCCGGGCGGTTGCAGTCGTCACGGTCAACCACGCCTTCGAGCACCTGCACTTCACCGGTGTTCTTGACTTCAACCTTGTACTTGACCGCCATCGGCACGATTTCATCGTTGAACAAGCCGTCGGCCTGGGCCTGGGCCGTACGTTGCTGGCTTTGCAGGGCGTAGAGGTCCTGCTCTTCGCGGCTGACGCTGTAGCGACGCGCGACGATCTCGGCAGTCTGGCCCATGGGGAAGTAGATACCCGGCACCTGCTCTTTCAGCAGCGGGTTGATCAGGTTGTCGGTGTTGACGCTTTTCATCGTCAGGCTGATGGACTCGACGCCACCGGCAACGATGATGTCGCTGCAGCCCGACGCGATCTGGTTGGCCGCGATGGCAATCGCCTGCAAGCCCGACGAGCAGAAACGGTTGAGGGTCATCCCGGCCGTGCCGGTGCCCAGTTGCGACAACACTGCCACGTTGCGCCCGATGTTGTAGCCCTGTGCGCCCTCGTTGGAGCCGGCGCCGACGATGCAGTCCTCCACCGTCGCCGGGTCGATGCCATTGCGGGTCAGCAGCGCGTTGACGCAATGGGCCGCCATGTCATCCGGGCGGGTCTGGTTGAACTTGCCGCGAAAGGATTTGGCCAGGCCGGTTCGCACGCTGTCGACGATCACTACTTCACGCATGGGCTACCTCGATCTTGTGATTGTTGGGAGATGGATCGAGGATAGATCCAGCTTTCGTCAACCGCGACGATCATTCACCCTGTGGATAGCCCTACTTCTTCTTGCCTTTCTTGTCGTGCTTGTCGGATTTGTCGAACGCGTCCTCCAGCGCCCGGTTGATGGTGCGCAGCACCTTGACCCGGGCCCAACGCTTGTCGTTGGCTTCCACCAAGGTCCAGGGTGCGATTTCGGTGCTGGTGCGGTCGACCATATCGCCCACGGCGGCGCGGTAGTCGTCCCACTTGTCGCGGTTGCGCCAGTCGTCTTCAGTGATCTTGAAGCGTTTGAATGGGATTTCTTCGCGGGCCTGGAAACGCTCCAGTTGGGTCTGCTTATCGATGGCCAACCAGAACTTGACGACGATCACACCCGCATCACGCAGTTGCTCTTCAAAGTCGTTGATCTCGCCATAGGCGCGCATCCAGTCCGCCGGGGTGCAGAAGCCCTCGATGCGCTCCACCAGCACGCGGCCGTACCAGGAGCGGTCGAACACGGTGAACATGCCCCGCGCCGGGATCTTTTGCCAGAAACGCCATAGATACGGTTGAGCGCGTTCATCTTCACTCGGCGCGGCAATCGGCACGATGTGGTACTGCCGCGGATCCAGCGCCGCCGCCACCCGACGGATAGCCCCGCCCTTGCCCGCCGCGTCGTTACCCTCGAACACCGTGATCAGCGCGTGCTTGCGCATGCGTTTGTCGCGCATCAGCCCGGAGAAACGCGCCTGCTCGGTGATCAGTTGTTCTTCGTAATCGTCCTTGTCCAAACGTTGCGTCAGGTCGAGGCTGTCCAGCAGGCTCTTCTTGTCCACGGAGGCGATCAACGGCGCCGGGTTCATGCCGCTGGCCTTGCCCTTGGGCAGCTTCAGCGCATTTTGCAGGCCTTCGAGCAGCAGCTTGCCCACGGTAAGGCTGCGATAGTTGCTGTCCACCCCTTCGATCACATGCCACGGCGCATAGTCGCGGCTGGTGCGGCGCAACACGCGCTCGCCGAAATGCACGAACTTGTCGTAGGTCTCGGACTGCTGCCAGTCCAACGGGCTGATGCGCCAGCTGTGCAGCGGGTCGTCAGCCAGGGCCTTGAGCCTTGCCTTCATCTGCTTCTTGGAGAGGTGGAACCAGAATTTGAAGATCAACGCGCCTTCATCGCAGAGCATCTTTTCCAGGCGCTCGGCACCGGCAATGGCCTGGTCGAGTCTTGCGTCCTTGATCTGCCCGTGCACGCGGGCCTGCAGCATCTGGCTGTACCAATTACCGAAGAAAATCCCCATGCGGCCCTTGGCCGGCAGTTGCCGCCAGTAGCGCCAGGCCGGTGGCCGCGCCAGTTCTTCGTCGGTCTGCTGGTCGAAAGTGCGCACTTCGATCAGGCGCGGGTCCATCCATTCATTCAGCAGCTTGACGGTCTCGCCCTTGCCGGCGCCTTCGATGCCGTTGATCAGGATGATCACCGGGAAGCGCTTCTGCTGTTGCAGTTCGTACTGCACCTCTAGCAGGGCCTCACGCAGGGCCGGCACTTCGGCGTCGTAGGTGTCTTTGTCGATGGCGTGACCGATTTCGGCGGATTCGAACATGGGCAGCTCCGTTTCAAGATGGCTCAAGACTAGCGGATTGGGCAGCAACACGCGGGAGGAAATTCCATCGGCGCTTGCCGTGGGTCAATTCATTGCCGGTTGATCGGCTAGAATGGCCGCCTTGTGTTTACCGAGCCGCCCATGAACCCCATCACCCACGCCCAGCTCGACTGGGATGACCAAGGTCGCCCGCATTCGCGGGTGTTTGACGACGTGTACTTCTCCGATAAGTCGGGCCTGGAAGAAACCCGTTATGTGTTCCTCGAACAAAACCGACTGCAGGAGCGTTTTGCCGCCTTGCCGGTGGACGGGCGGTTGGTGATTGGCGAGACCGGTTTCGGCACCGGATTGAATTTTCTGTGCGCCTGGCAACTGTTCGAACAGCACGCGGTGGCGGGTGCGCGCCTGCATTTTGTCAGTGTGGAAAAGTACCCGCTGAGCCACGCCGACCTGCAACGCGCCCTCGCCCTCTGGCCAGAGCTGCAATCCTTTGCCGAACAACTGCTGGCGCAGTACATCGCGATCCATCAAGGCTTCCAACGCCTGGTACTGGATAACGGTCGCGTGACCCTGACCCTGTTGATCGGCGACGCCCTGGAGCAACTGCCACAACTGGACGCGCAGGTCGACGCGTGGTTCCTCGACGGTTTCGCCCCCGCGAAAAACCCGGATATGTGGACCGCCGAACTGTTCGCCGAACTGGCACGCCTGGCCGCGCCGGGTTCGACCATCAGCACCTTCACCAGTACCGGTTGGGTGCGACGGCTGATCAACGCCGCAGGCTTCAAGATGAAACGCACGCCGGGCATCGGCCACAAGTGGGAGATCCTGCGCGGCGAGTTCCTCGGTTGGCCCGCCGAAACACCTGCACCGGCCGCCGCCAAACCCTGGTTTGCGCGGCCACCGGCGATTGAAGGTGAGCGCCACGCCATGGTCATCGGTGGCGGCCTCGCCGGTTGCGCCACCGCGGCCAGCCTCGCCGCCCGGGGCTGGCGCGTCAGCCTCCTGGAGCGACATGCCGCACTGGCCCAGGAGGCTTCGGGCAACCCCCAGGGCGTACTCTATTTAAAGCTCTCGGCCCATGGAACGGCGTTATCGCAGTTGATCCTGAGCGGTTTCGGCCACACCCGGCGCCAGTTGGAACACCTGCATCGCGGGGTCGACTGGGATGGTTGCGGCGTGCTGCAACTGGCCTTCGATTCCAAGGAAGCCGAGCGCCAGGCAAAACTGGCCGAAGCCTTTGCGCCTGAGTTGCTGCACGTGTTGGATAAAGATCAGGCCCAGCAACGTGCCGGTATCCAACTGGAACAGGGCGGGTTGTTTTTCCCCGAGGGCGGTTGGGTGCATCCGCCGGCGTTGTGCCAATGGCAAACAGCGCACCCTATGATCAGCGTGCTTCCCCATCACCACGCGGTTGAGCTGCGGCACGTCGATAACCAGTGGCAAGCCCTCGACGGCAATCGGCTGTTGGCCAGCGCCCGCGTGGTGGTGCTGGCCGGCGCAGCCGACATCAAGCATTTTCCGGCGAGCAGCGAGCTGCCGCTCAAGCGCATCCGCGGGCAAATCACCCGATTGGCGCAAACCCCGGCGAGCGAAGCACTGGCGACCGTGGTCTGCGCCGAAGGCTATGTCGCCCCGGCCCGCTTGGGCGAACACACTCTCGGCGCCAGCTTTGACTTTAACAGCGACGACCTCACGCCCACCGCCGCTGAACACGCCGGCAACCTGGAGATGCTGCGGGACATCTCCGAAGACTTGCTGGTCCGCCTGGGCGCCGACCACCTCGACCCCGAGGGGCTGGAAGGCCGCGCCGCCTTCCGTTGCACCAGCCCCGACTACCTGCCCATTGTCGGGCCGCTGGCCGATCTCGCGCTGTTCAACCAAACCTATGCCGTGCTGAGCAAGGACGCCCGGCAAGTGCCGGACACGCCCTGCCCCTGGCTGCCAGGCCTGTACATCAACAGTGGCCACGGGTCGCGCGGACTGATCACCGCGCCGTTGTGCGGCGAATTGGTTGCTGCCTGGATTGATGCTGAACCGCTGCCGCTGCCGGCCAGCGTGGCCGAGGCGTGCCATCCGAATCGGTTTGCCTTGCGCGCGTTGATCCGGGCCAAGTCGACCGCATCTTGATCAACCCGCCGGCGCTTCACACACATGCTGGTCGTCACTGCGCAATGCGCCCTTGGTCAGCCGCTCGATCTCGACGGCTTCGGCCTGCTCCCTTTCCAGCCTGATCTGATTCATCAGGCGCTGGAATTCGGCGCTCGACAGCTCTTCACGTTGCTCATAGACCTCATCGGCGCGCAGGCTGAAGGGGGCGTTCAACGTGTCAAAACGGCTGGCAAAAGCGAGTTTCAGGTAGTGCTCCCAAAACGGCAGCTTGACGATATAGGCCAGTAACTGTGGCGATAATTCAGCACGCTTGAGTTCCAGCTCTGCTTGACTGAGCTTCACTTCGGTGACGCCTGCCAGGTCCGGGAACAACATGCCGCTTGGCTGGCCTGGCAAATAGACCTGACGTGCCAGGCCTGCACGGTAAGCCAGCTCCACTTCCAAGGGGTCGTAGGTCGGATTTTCGCTACTGTGGCGAGCCGCAATTTTGCGCAACTGGTCGAGGCGAAAAAGCCCCTTGGCAACTTTCAACCGGGATCGGGCAGCCAATGGCTCACTGGCGTTCTCGCGGGAAACCTCATCGATCTCCACCAGCACTTCCAGATCACTGAAGTTCATCGCGGTCGAATCGTCGCAATTGAACGGTGCACCGGCCCGCTCAAACACCTCTTTGCGCAGCGCTGCATGGGCAGCCGTGGCATTCAGTACCCGCCATACCCGCCGCTCCAAATCATCACGCACTTTGGTGGCATCCGCGGTATTGACCAACTCGGCGAGCAAATTAAACAGCTCCCCACTGTCTGGCTCATTCTTCAGTCCGGTCCATACCCGGTTCTTCTCGACATAGTCAGCGACACGCTCATCCGCCAACCAGTTCTCCCGCGCCCTCTGTTCGGTCAAACGGGGTATGTCGTCCTCAAGAAACCCCATGCCAACGCCCACGCGGTCAAGATAAACCTTCAGGGCCGCTGCGCTTTCACCCGACAACGCGTTTAGGCGCAGGTTGTAGGCCTGCCCAGCCCGGCGAGGCAGCAGAAACAGCCAATCGGGCAATGTGGTGATCAAATTGCCGCGCAAGTCCACAAGATCCAGATACTGCAGGCCCCCGACACCGACAGGAAACTCCTTGAGCCCGCAATCGCGCAACCGCAACCGGCGCAAATCATGCTGATGCGTCACATCGGGCGCATTGAGCAAAGGGTTATGGGCCAGGTTCAGGGTTTTGAGCCGACGTATCTCACCGAGTTTCTTGCGTGTGTGTTCGGTGAGTTGCAAGCGATTGCGCGGCAAATACAAATATGTCAGGTCAGGCATCAACGACAGGGCTTCGGGCAAGCGCGTGATTTGGTTGTGCGACAGATCAAGGGTGTGCAGATTGTTGAAGTGCTTGAGAAAATACGCCACCTCATCGTTCAAGCCCATGTTACGCAGAGACAACTGTTTGACCTTTTCGAAGCGTATCTGGGCGGGCAAAGTCGGCAGTTTTCCCACGGCCATCTCGTCCAACGCCAGGCTGGGGACACTGCGCTGCTCTGGGTCCCTGAGCATAGTCAGCCCGCGCCAGCTGCATTCGATGGCCTCCCGGACCTGGGAACGGCTGAGGCGATAATCCCAATAAGGGATGACCTCAGGCACATAGTCCGTACGGTCACTGACCCAGCGTTTCAGCGCCTGCTGAAGTGCCTTGAACTCCTGTTCAAGCGCCTTGACCGCCTTGGCACGGCTCAAGTGGTCGGCGCCCGCGTCCTGCAGAAAATGTAAGACTTGCGCGCCATCCATCGCCGGGTAGAGCTTTCTGACTTTGCGCACCAACGCCATTGAAAAATCCGCAAGTACCGGTGCGGCCAGTTCCCGCACCTGCGCGGGTGCGCAAGCCGGCAGTTGCTCCTCTACGGTCGGACGCTGCGTTCGCAAGTAGCGCCGCATACGCGGACGTTCGTCCTGACTCTTAAAGCGTAACTGGCTGCGCAGGCGGTCCACTGCTTGATCGCCCTCCATGCCCATCCGCTTCCTTTGCGCAGTCGACAGGCAATCCACCACCGCCCGAAGCAATCCATCAGGGCCGCTGACACGGGTATTCACATCCTTGCCTTGCTCATCGAAGGCCTGAAAACCCTGTTCATCTCGAACGATGGTGCGTTGCACCGAAGCGCCAGAAGTCCCAACCTGCTCAAGGACATCCCCGGTCACGCCACCTTCACGTAGTTGTATACATATATCCTGCGGCCAATGCGCCAGCCCCCCGAGCAAGCCGAAGATCACGCGTCGCGTTCCGCTACCGGCCAGGGGCGGCCAGGACAAACCCATCAGGGCGTCGTCTTCGTCCATCTGCTCAATCGCTTCGCGACAGCGCTCTTCTAATGTCAACGACACACGATTGTCCTTGCGCAAATAGCGGCGATCCAAGGTGCGCGCTTCGGACAGTTGCTCCCACGCAAATCGGCGCGGCAAGCCCGGAAAGCGCGCGCACAGCGGCGCCAGGTCACCGGTGGCGACGCCGTTATAATCGTCATACAACCGCTCATAAAGGACGCGATGCTGTGCATTCACAGCCTCCAGCAAACGACGCTTGAGCAGCGGCTGGGCGTCCTCTAGCGGTACGCTGGCGCCAAGCAACGTGCTGCGTTCTTCCTCGCCCAAGGCTTGCAGCAACGTCTCCATCACTTGGCCATCCTTGAGTTGCTGCTCGGTGATATGAATGCTCAGGTCTTCATAGTTGAGGGGAGACAGATCCGGGTAGCTCTCAAGGAGGTTGCCGTCAGCGTCCAATAGCTCGAAAAAGCGCCCTTTGGGCCAACTGGGTATCAGCGGCAAGGCGAGCATCTGGCTGCGGGCGGTGGCGGGTGTGAGAGCCTGCTCGGGCTCCAGCGCCTGGATCAGGTCAAGCATTTTGCGGTGCTGGCGAAACCGCGCCACCCCGTCCTGGAAGCGTTCCGGCAGGGCTGTGTGCGCCTGAGCCAGCTGGCGCAACATAGGCAGGTCCATTTGATTAATGGCAGCGATACTTCGTAGGTCGTCCGACGGCACCTCGGCCAGGCCAGGGTCAATGCGATGGAGAATGTTCAACGGCTCAGCCCATTCCCGCGGATGCTCATAATCATGTTGCCAGCCACCCTGGAAATTATGTTGCAACGGCGGCCGATACGCGGTCGGCCGTTGAGGGTGGATGATTCGCCATCGCCCGAGGTTGGCGTCAAAAGCAATGGCATACGGCTCGCCCGCCAGTTGGATATAGAGGCTTTCGTTGGCCAGGTACACTCCCTGCGAATTACGCGTCACCGAATCGGTCATCTCCATCGCTTGGCGATAGGCCGCCAGCCGTGGCCGCCACAACCTTGGTTGGGAATCACGTAGCTTGACGGCCTCGACTTTGTCGAAAAACTCTGCCGACGAGGCCAACTTGCGCTTGAGCGACCCCACCACGCGCCCGCCTGCCGCGAACAGCACCATGGCGGCAAGGTTTTCCGCCACATTGACCAGATGCTTGAGCGCCTCGGCGTTGTCGCCATGCCTCCAGTCCTCGACCCCGTCGAACACCTCCCCCAGCAGTTGACCGATGGCAACACCCATCATCAGTTGCCCGAGTACCGGCACCACGAAGGCTGCAACATTGAGGACATCCAGCCCGAAGTTGAGGTAATCCCACAGGCGCTGTTGCCGCGCGTCTTCATCCACTTGAGCCTTGGGCACGGCCAATACCCGCGCATCCAACTGGACTTTGCCGACGCAGGCGCGGAAGAAAAAATCGCTGAAATTGTCGTTTACCGGTATTGCTTGCAGCGAACCCAGCGCACCACCGGCTTGAAAGTGGTTGAGAAAGTCCACGCGCTCGGATTCATCCAGATAGCGTACGAACGCCTGCCGGTAGGACGCCACTTGCAACTTGAACGTGAGGTAGCGCTTGAAGTCCGCCAGGGTCGGGTATTCGTACCAGGGACGCAGCGGTTCGTCGGGCATGTAGACGATCAGGCTATCCTCGGCCAGCTCACCGGCCTGCGCCTCAGAAAACACCAACACACTCCACAGGCAGGCCTTGTCCAGGTTAAGGCCCTGCCAGATCAGGCGTTTCTGGGTGAACTCCGAATCGGCATGCCGGGCGGCTGGCAAGTCGGCCTTGATCAACTTGAGCAGACGAGCATGGGTGGCCTGGCTGATAGCTTGCCTGGCCAGGGCAAGGTGCAGGTCTGTCAGCATATCGGCGCGCTTGCCCCGCCCCACATCCAGTGCGGCAAGGTTGTAGCTCAGGGGCAGCGCCGATTCGCCTGGGGCAGGCAGGCTGAAGATGTCGCGTAAATGCGCCTGGTAGGCGTTGCCCAGATCCAGATCACGGCAATAGCCCACGAATTGATGCGCAGTGAGACCCGACACAACGCTGTCGTCAGCTCCCCGGCGAATCAGGGACTTTTTAGGCAAGCCGTCGGGTTCGGCCTCGGCTTCGGAAAAATTCTGCATGGCCGCCTGCACCAGGCTGTGTTTTTCCAGAGTGGTCGAAAAAATCGGAATACCGCTCACGTTAGGCGCAATTTCGAACGGTTCGCTCCTGGGGCGCTCCAGATAGTCCTGGCGAACATTCAGCCCCGCATGCCCTTTTGCCGACCAGATATTCCTGCAGTTTTGCCGTGCAGAACTCATGCAACGGCTGCAGCCGGCCAAGGCGCTGCTCAAGGCGTTGGCGCGGGGCCTCACTGTCGAGGTAGGCCTGCTCGACGGCCGCCAGGCTGCCCGGCGGCGCGTCGAGCATCCAGTGCGGCAACGTCTGGTGCAACACCTGTACCTTATCCAGATCGCCGGTCATATCGAGTAAGGCGGCGTCCAGCTCATCGCGCGTTACGGGGGCAACCTCTTCATATAAACCCTGTGTTTCAGTCATTCCAACCCTCCCTGATGCAATCAATGATGGCTGGAGACGATAAACCCGCGGCCCGTGGAAAAAGGTTCAAAAACCGCAGCATTCAAGGGCTGAAACGCCGCAGATTTTGCGGCGAAACCGGCTTCTTGTACCACCACTGGCACGCAGCCCGCGCACGGCCGACAGAGTCCACGCCGAGATTGCGGCTATTTGCCTTATAACTTATCGGTCTAAAACTCCACGAATAGCCCCGTGTCAGTTTCTGGGTACGCGCCCTTCAGGGCGTATTGAGTGTTTCCCCTCCCCAACGGAAAAACCGGTAAGGAATTTATGTGCGGATTAGCTGGAGAATTACGTTTCGATGCCCAACCTGCCGACCTGGCAGCCATTGAGCGCATCACCCATCACCTGGCTCCCCGTGGCCCAGACGCCTGGGGTTTCCATGCCCAAGGGCCGATTGCACTCGGCCACCGGCGCCTGAAAATCATGGACCTGTCGGACGGCTCAGCCCAACCGATGGTCGATTCGCAGCTTGGCCTGTCATTGGCCTTCAACGGCGCGATCTATAACTTCCCGGAACTGCGAGAAGAGCTGGAAGCCCTGGGCTACGCCTTCTATTCCGGAGGCGACACCGAAGTGCTGCTCAAGGGCTACCACGCCTGGGGCGAGGCACTGCTGCCCAAGCTCAATGGCATGTTCGCGTTTGCCATCTGGGAGCGCGATGCTCAGCGCCTGTTTATCGCCCGTGACCGGCTTGGCGTGAAGCCGTTGTATCTGTCGCGCACCGGTCAGCGTTTGCGCTTCGCCTCGGCCTTGCCGGCACTGCTCAAGGGCGGTGATATCAACCCGATCCTCGATCCGGTGGCGCTTAACCATTACCTGAACTTCCACGCGGTGGTGCCTGCGCCGCGCACCTTGCTGGCCGGCATCGGAAAAATGCCGCCCGCCAGTTGGATGCGCATCGACGCCAGCGGCAAGACCGAGCAGAAAGTGTGGTGGACCCTGCCCTACGGCCCACACGACGACGAAAAAAACCTGACCCTGGAAGACTGGACCGATCGCGTGCTCGACAGCACCCGCGAAGCCGTGGCCATTCGCCAACGTGCCGCCGTGGATGTTGGCGTGCTGCTGTCCGGTGGTGTCGATTCGAGCATGCTCGTGGGCCTGCTGCGCGAAGTCGGTGTACAAGACCTGTCGACGTTTTCCATCGGCTTTGAAGACGCCGGCGGCGAAGCGGGCAACGAGTTCCAATACTCCGACCTGATCGCCAAGCATTACGGCACCCGTCACCACCAGTTGCGCATCGCCGAAAGCGAGATCATCGAGCAACTGCCCGCCGCCTTCCGTGCCATGAGCGAGCCGATGGTCAGCCACGACTGCATCGCCTTCTACCTGCTGTCGCGGGAAGTGGCCAAGCATTGCAAGGTGGTGCAGAGCGGCCAGGGCGCAGATGAGCTGTTCGCCGGGTACCACTGGTACCCGCAGGTGGACGGCGCCAGCGATCCGCACGCGGCCTATCGCGATGCGTTTTTCGACCGCAGCTACGACGATTACGCGGCGACTGTCGCGCCAAAATGGCTGACCGCCAATGACGCCGCCGGTGACTTCGTGCGCGAGCATTTCGCCATGCCCGGCGCCGACGCTGCGGTGGACAAAGCCCTGCGGCTGGACAGCACGGTGATGCTGGTGGACGACCCGGTCAAACGCGTCGACAACATGACCATGGCCTGGGGCCTGGAAGCGCGCACGCCGTTTCTCGATTACCGCCTGGTGGAACTCTCCGCGCGGGTGCCGGGTAAGTTCAAGCTGCCCGATGGCGGCAAACAGGTATTGAAAGAAGCCGCGCGCCGCGTGATCCCAAGCGAAGTCATCGACCGCAAAAAAGGCTACTTCCCGGTACCTGGCCTCAAGCATTTGCAGGGCGACACTCTGAACTGGGTGCGTGAACTGCTGCTCGACCCGAGCCAGGATCGCGGCCTGTTCAACCCCGCGATGCTTGACCGTTTGCTCACCGACCCGCAAGGCCAATTGACTCCGCTGCGCGGCTCCAAGCTGTGGCAACTGGCGGCGCTGAACCTGTGGCTCAGCGAACAAGGAATCTGATTGATGAAACCCCATGCAGCGGCTTACAGCCAACGTTTGCTGAAGGGCCAGGCACCGTCATACGAGCGTCTGCAAGCCCGGCTGGCGGAAGATGGCAGCCCATTGGCGGCCGAACCGATTGCCGTGCATTGCGGTTGGGGCCGGTTGTTGATCGGTCATACCTTTCCAGACCCTGCCAGCCTCGCCCAGGAGTTGCTCAACGAGCAGGCGGGCGAGCGGGATATCGCGCTTTACGTCGCGGCGCCCCAGCAGATCCTGGGGATCGACCCGCAGCAATTGTTCCTCGACCCTTCCGACACCCTGCGCCTGTGGTTCACCGACTACCGCCCCGCCACTCGCGTGTTCCGCGGCTTTCGCATTCGCCGGGTGCAGACCGAGGCGGATTGGTTGGCGGTGAACCAGTTGTATCAGGGACGGGGCATGTTGCCGGTCGACGCAGAACGCCTCACGCCGCGCCATCAAGGTGGCCCGGTGTATTGGTTGGCGGAAGACGAAGACAGCGGCGCGGTGATCGGCAGCGTCATGGGTCTGAATCACCAAAAAGCCTTTCACGACCCGGAAAACGGTTGCAGCCTGTGGTGCCTGGCGGTCGACCCGCAATGCACGCGCCCCGGCGTGGGCGAAGTATTAGTGCGCCATTTGGTCGAGCACTTCATGAGCCGAGGCTTGAGCTACTTGGACCTGTCAGTGCTGCACGACAACCGTCAGGCCAAGAACCTCTACGCCAAGCTTGGCTTTCGCGCGCTGACCACCTTTGCGATCAAGCGCAAGAACGGCATCAACCAGCCGCTGTTTCTCGGCCCGGGCCCGCAGGCGGGGTTCAATCCCTATGCGCGGATCATTGTCGAAGAGGCGCATCGTCGTGGTATCGACGTGCAGGTGGATGATGCGGATGCCGGGTTGTTCACCCTGAGCCATGGCGGGCGTCGTGTGCGTTGCCGTGAGTCCTTGAGCGACCTGACCAGCGCCATCAGCATGACCCTGTGCCAGGACAAAAGCCTGACTCACAAAGTGCTGAAAGCGGCCGGTTTGAAACTGCCTTCACAGCAACTCGCGGGCAGCGCGGATGACAACCTGGAGTTCCTCGACGAACACCAGCGCATCGTCGTCAAGCCGCTGGACGGTGAGCAAGGCCAAGGCGTGGCAGTGGACCTGCAGAGCATCGAAGAGGTGCAGCAGGCCATCGAAGCGGCGCGGCAGTTCGACAGCCGTGTGCTATTGGAGAGCTTTCACGAAGGGTTGGACCTGCGCATCCTGGTGATCGGTTTCGAGGTGGTCGCCGCTGCGATTCGTCGTCCTGCCGAGGTGACCGGTGACGGCCACCATTCCATCGGCGCGCTGATCGAAGCCCAAAGCCGGCGCCGCCAGGCCGCCACCGACGGCGAAAGCAAAATCCCGCTGGATGCCGAAACTGAACGCACCTTGAAAGCCGTCGGCGTCGACTACAGCAGCATCCTGCCCCGTGGCCAGACCCTGGCCGTGCGCCGCACCGCCAACCTGCACACCGGCGGGTGCCTGGAAGATGTCACCGGCATCCTCCACCCGACGCTGGTGGACGCCGCCGTGCGCGCCGCCCGCGCCCTGGACATCCCAATGGTGGGTCTGGACCTGATGGTGCCCGCCGCCGATCAACCCGAATACGTGTTTATCGAAGCCAACGAACGGGCCGGCCTGGCCAATCATGAACCGCAGCCTACCGCGGAGAAATTTGTGGATTTGCTGTTTCCCCATAGCTGAACGATCCGAACCCCAGGAGTCTTTATGAGCCGAAACATCCCCGAACCGGATCTGAATTACCTGCAAAAAGTCCTGCTGGAAATGCTCGCCATTCCCAGCCCCACCGGGTTTACCGACACCATCGTGCGCTACGTGGCCGAGCGCCTCGAAGAGTTGGGCATACCATTTGAAATGACCCGGCGCGGCACCATCCGCGCGACCTTGAAAGGCCAAAAAAACAGCCCCGACCGCGCCGTGTCCGCGCACCTGGACACCATCGGCGCCGCCGTGCGTGCGATCAAGGACAACGGCCGCCTGAGCCTGGCGCCGGTGGGCTGCTGGTCGAGCCGCTTTGCCGAAGGCAGCCGCGTCAGCCTGTTTACCGACAATGGCGTGATCCGCGGCAGCGTGTTGCCGCTGATGGCCTCCGGGCATGCCTTCAACACCGCCGTGGATGAAATGCCGGTGAGCTGGGACCACGTGGAGTTGCGCCTCGACGCCTACTGCGCGACCCGTGCCGATTGCGATTCCTTGGGGATTGGCATCGGTGACTACGTGGCCTTCGACCCGCTGCCCGAGTTCACTGAGAGCGGGCATATCAGTGCCCGCCACCTGGATGACAAAGCCGGTGTCGCCGCCCTGCTCGCGGCGCTCAAGGCCATTGTCGACAGTGGCGAGCCTTTGCTGATCGACTGCCACCCGCTGTTCACCATCACCGAAGAAACCGGCAGCGGTGCCGCCGCCGCCCTGCCTTGGGACGTCAGTGAATTTGTCGGCATCGATATCGCCCCGGTCGCCCCCGGCCAGCACTCCAGCGAGCACGCGGTGAGCGTGGCGATGCAGGATTCCGGCGGGCCGTATGACTATCACCTGTCGCGGCATCTGCTGCGCCTGGCGTCTGACAACGAATTGCCAGTGCGTCGCGACCTGTTCCGCTATTACTTCAGTGATGCGCACTCGGCCGTCACCGCCGGCCACGATATCCGCACCGCCTTGCTGGCGTTCGGTTGTGATGCGACCCACGGCTACGAGCGCACCCATATCGACAGCCTCGCGGCGTTGAGTCGTCTATTGGGCGCTTACATCCTCAGCCCGCCGGTGTTCGCCAGCGATGCACAGCCGGCCCAGGGCTCCCTGGATAGGTTCAGCCATCAGATCGAGCACGAGACGCAGATGGAGAGCGACACCCGCGTGCCGTCGGTGGACAGCCTGGTAGGCAACAAGTCCTGAGGCTGGCAACTATGATCCCGGCGCAGTAGCATCGCCGGGATCCATCACCCGAGGCCTGTATGCTGATTCCCTACGACGCACTTGAAGTCGACACCCTGACCCGCCTCATCGAAGACTTTGTCACCCGTGACGGCACCGACAATGGCGACGACACGCCCCTGGAAACCCGTGTGCTGCGGGTGCGCCAGGCCTTGACCAAGGGCCAGGCACTGATCGTGTTCGACCCGGAAAGCGAGCAGTGCCAGTTGATGCTCAAGCACGATGTGCCCAAGCATCTGTTCGACTGAGCGGGTTTTCAGGGGTTGGGCACAGGCACCGGATGGGTTCCGGCGGCTTGGCGTTCGAGAATCTTCTGGTACACATCTGCGCGGTGAACATGCACCCCGAGCGGCGCTTCAACGCCGAACTTCACCTGGTTACCGTTCAACTCAAGGATGTGCACGGCGATGCCATCGCCAATGGAGATGACTTCGCCTACAGCGCGGCTTAAGACCAGCATGGCGGTTGTCCTTTTAACAGTGAAAGGACCTTGACCATGCCCGCAGGGGTGGACCACAGCAATGGCTTGCGGCGAAAACAGGCACCACCTACAAACGTAGGTAAATTGCCTGACAGACTGCTACCTGACTAGCCCTTGGCCGCCTGCGCTTTAGCGCGCATTTTGTCAGCCATGGTGGTCATCTCGTCATAGAGCAGCTGCGGGTTCTTCTGCTTCAACGCCCACGCCATCCGCCCTTGTTCATGGGGCAGGATCATGAACTCGCCTTCTGCCACGCGCTGGTAGATGTAGTCGGCAATGTCCGCCGCAGAAATCGGCGAGCTCTCAAGCAACTTGCCTACCTGGGCCTTCATCGCCGGGGTCGGCCCACGGAACGAATCCAACAGGTTGGTCTGGAAGAATGACGGGCATACCACGTGCACGCCGACTTCCTGGTGCTTGAGTTCCACCAGCAGGCTTTCCGACAGCGCCACCACACCGGCCTTGGCCACGTTGTAATTGCTCATCGCCGGGCCCTGCATCAACGCCGCCATGGACGCGATGTTGATAATGCGGCCCTTGCTCTTTTCCAGCAGCGGCAGAAACGCTTTGCAGCCCTTGACCACGCCCATCAGGTTGATTGCGATCTGCCAGTCCCAATCTTCCAGGGACAGTTCGGCAAAAAACCCACCGGAGGCAACACCGGCATTGTTGACGATCACATCGATGCCACCCAGTTTCACCTCGCAAGCCTGGGCAAACGCGGTGAGCTGGCTGTAGTCGCGCACGTCGCAACGCTGGATAAACCCGTCGCCACCGGCCTCGCGTACTAGCTTGAGGGTTTCCTGCAAGCCGGGTTCACTGACGTCCGACAAGGCCAACTGCCACCCTTCACGGGCCCAACGCAAAGCGATTTCGCGGCCCAGGCCCGACCCGGCGCCAGTGATCATCATGCGATTTTGCATAGGAAGTAGCCTTGTGGTTCACGGAAGAAGTGACCGGCAGTGTAGCGAAGGTCTTTCCTGCCCCCATCCACCATCAGATTGCTGAATGCCCCTGGCAAACCGTCAGCCGGGTCGGAGGTTCGCGTATAGCCTAAGTTCAATATTTTTCAACTAACAACGTATATTTGCGAACGCATTAAAAGAAATAAGCAAGTGTGCGAAATGCTTTAAAAAAATACTGAATTTTCCGCAGCGGGCAACAGTCGGAGTTGTTAAGGCGTTCGTGAATCAACTAGCGGGCCTATCGTTAATAACCGGTCTTTGCAGAAGGCCAATAAGGAAAAAAACCATGAGCCTCATTCTGATCATTATCCTGATCCTCCTGCTGGTCGGTGGTCTGCCAGTATTCCCTCACTCACGTAACTGGGGTTATGGCCCGTCGGGTATTCTGGGTGTTGTGCTGGTCGTCCTGCTGGTGCTGTTGTTGCTCGGCCGGATATAAAAGGCGGACAAAAAAAGAGGCCTTTAAAGGCCTCTTTTTTATTGCCGGTTAATTAGTCCGGCTTTCCGTCAACCACGCCAGCGGTGTTATCCAACAGGCTCTTGGTTGCCGTCTGCAGGAACGACTCCAGTTTCTGCCTTAATGCACCTTCGTCCGGCGATTCTGCGATCACCTTACCGTTCGGGTTGGCGCCCAGCTCATATTCCCACAGCTTCGGCGGCATCTCCTTCGGCAGCACCAGGATGCGATCGCCGGTGACCAGCGCCACCGTCTGGTCGCTGCCCGACGGTTTGATCACGCCAAAGCCCTTGTCGCCTTCCGGCAGGTTCAGCAGGTCGCGGCCCCAGCACTGGTGAAGGGTCTCGCCACCGAGGCGGCCCATGATGGTCGGCACGATGTCGATCTGCGTACCTACGGTGTGGTCACGCTCGCCGAACTTCTCCTGCATGCCCGGTGCAATCATCAGCATCGGCACATTGAAGCGACCCAGGTCCATTTCAGTAATTTGCTGCTCGTTACCAAAACCATGGTCGCCCACGATGACAAACAGGGTTTCCTTGAAGTACGGCTCCTTGCGCGCCTTTTCAAAGAACTGGCCCAGGGCCCAGTCGGAGTAGCGCATCGCCGTCAAATGCTCGTCGAGGCTGCCACGGCCCGTGACCTTCTCCACCGGCAATGGCGTCGGCAAGGCATACGGCGTGTGGTTGGACAGGGTTTGCAGCAAGGCATAGAACGGCTTGCCGCCTTCGCGGGCCTTCAACTCTTCCAGGCCACGGTTGAACATATCCTGGTCGGATACGCCCCACGTCGGGTCGGAGAACACTGGGTCGACGAAGTCGTTACGCCCGATAAAGTTGGTCATGCCCTGGTTGCTGAAGAAGCCCGACTGGTTGTCCCAGGCAAAATCGCCGTTGTAGACATACACGTCGTCAAACTTGCGCGCGCTGAGCAACTGCGGCAGGCCCGACAGCTTGTGGCTGCCTTCCGGGGTCTGCATCAGGTATTCGAACGCCGGCAGGTTCGGGAAGCACGCCATGGTGGCGAACATGCCTTGGTGGGTGTGCGTGCCGTTGGAGAAGAAGCGGTCGAACAGCAGGCCTTCCTTGGACAGTTTGTCGAAGTACGGCGTGATATTACCCGGACGCCCCAGGGCGCCGACCGAGTGACCGGCGAAGCTTTCCATCAGGATCACGACGACGTTCTTGATCGGCAGGGTTTTCTCGGCCGGCGGGGTGAACTCGCGGCGCACGGCGGCGGTGTCGGTATCCACCAGTTTTTCGGTCGGCAGCACCAGCATGTCACGTACGGTCTGGGTTGCCAGCGGCTGCTCCAGCGTGGCTTTCCAGGTGTTATCACGGTGCTCGGAGAAACGTGCCTTGGCCGCGCCGATCAACGACAGCGTGCCATTGAGGCCCAACTGGTTGGCGAAGTTCGAGTCGGTGGTGTACACGTCACCCCAACGCAGCGGCGGGCCCTGGCGCAGGGTGCCGCGAATGGCGACCACGGCGATCAGCAGGCAGACCACAAACACCGCAATACGCGTGTACCACGGCGCCACTTGGCGGGTGCCGATGCTGCCACCGCTGAACGGGCCACGCGGGCGCGTTGCACGGTCGGCGCCTTTGAAGGCGATGCTCAGGATCAGCGTACCCACGGCCCAGGCCAGCAGGTAGCGCACCACCGGGAAACCGTACCAGAGCATGCTCATCACGGTTTTCGGATCTTCCTTCACATACTGGAAGACCAGGCCGTTGAGGCGCTGGTGGAACTCGCGATAGAAGTCCATTTCCATCAGGCCCAGAAACAGGGCAATGCTGGACGCGACGGTCAGCCACAAACGGAAGAACCCACGCGCAGCCATGGCGCGGACGCTGAACAGAGCCAGCAGCAGCGGAACCAATGCGTACATCACAAAGCGGATGTCGAAGCGCGTGCCATTGCCGAACGCTTCCAGGAAGGTCGAAGCCGGCGTGTCAAGGATCATTTCGCGGTTGTACACCAGCAGCGCGAGGCGCAGCAGGGAGAACATCACCATCATGACCAGTGCGCAGAGCAGCGTGTACGCCAGATGGGATTTGACGGTCGGTTGCAGCAAGCGATTTGAAGCGCGCTGCTGATTCAGGGCGTCCGGGTTTGCCATGTCGTTTTAGGACCCATTGGAAGTTTAAGTTGCGAAATATTGCAGCGGCATCCTGCCCACGCCCAAGCGTGTAGGAACAGGGGGGTTAGCGCGTTGGCGCAAATGGTGCCCGATGAATGCCATCAACGCTATTGATTACTGAGGGAAAACACGTCTTTGTGGTGCTTTTCCAGGCCTTTGACAGACCTATCCTACAAGGAAGCAAAGCGAAGGGAATTGTCCAAAACGCTGTGTGAAAATTCTGTGTAGCGAATATTTGGACACAAAAAAATGTGGAAGAAGGCTTGCCCCTCTTCCACATCGATTAAGCGTTGCGGGGTCAGATCCGCACGTTACCGCGCGGCCCGGCGATTGCCCAAATGATCAAGCCCAGCACCGGCAACAACAGGATCAGCAAAATCCACAGCACCTTGGCGCCCGTGCTCGCGCCGCTTTTGAACACGTTGATGATCGCCCAGATATCCAGGGCCAGGATGATCAGCCCGATCAAGCCATTAAAAGTGGAACCCATGGTGTCGCTCCTAAAGTGGGGGCATGCACTTGTAGGATAGCCAGCCCTGGTGGGGGTTCCGTTTTATTTCAGACGTGAACGGCGATCTTCAGCGCTTCCAGGGACGGCTCGCCCTTGATGCCCACCTCGGCGCACAGTTCCAGCACACGCGGCAAGTCGTTGCCATAGACCAGCACGGCCTGGATCTCGTCATCCAGCAGTTGGCTGAAGTTGAGCAGCACATAGCCGCCATCTTCCGGGCTCAGGGCACTCATCTGGATCTGGATGCGGTTCAGCGCCGTGAGGTCCTCAGTCTTCGCCAGCTGCTTGGGCTTGAGGTTGAACGCTACGCCAGGACCGAACGAGGCGACGATTTGCGCGAACAGATCGCCATAGGTGTCGGCCTGGAACAGCACGGTCTCCGGCAGGCTGCCGACGACGACCCACTCGCCCAACGGAATCGGGAAGCTGTCGTCGTAGTTGATATCCGGGTTGGCCGCCAGAAACGCCGCAGGGTCCGCGTAGGCCTGGGTCGCTTCATCGGCAATGCGCGCCACGTCGTCCTCGCTCATGACACCCGCGCTGATTTTGCTGATGAGTTCGACGAGGGCGGTTTTCATGGGTGTGGTCCTGTGGCGGGCGGTTTTCGAGGGCGCGTAGCCTACACCAGTTTTTGCAACTTCGCCGCCGTATCCACTGCACCCATGGTGTGTGCCGCCGCCAACGCGGTTGCGCCTTGGGCGTCAGCGGCCTTGGGATCGGCGCCCTGGCCGAGCAGATAGTCGAGCATTTCCACGCGGTTGAACATCGCGGCCATCATCAGTGCCGTACGGCCATCGGAGGACGACGCGTCCACTGGCACACCGCCTTCGATCAGTGCCTTGACCACCTCCAGGTTGCCTTTGAACGCCGCGCCAGCCATTGGCAGCTGGTTCTTGTCGTTGGCAATCAGCGGGTCAGCCTTGAACTCCAGCAACACTTTTACTGCCTCGACATGACCGTGGTAGGCCGCGAGCATCAGCAAGGTGTCGCCATTGTGATTACGAAAGTTGGCTGGCAAGCCCTTGGCCAGCAGCGCGGCAAGCATGGCGGCGTCGCCTTTGCGGGCGACGTCGAACACCTGTTCGGCAAATTCTGCGGCTTCGTCATCGGTCATTTGTTTGGCTTGGTCTGACATGTGGGGCTCCTTGTCTGGTCCTCTATATGGTGCCCAGTGTCGCGAGGGAGTTCCCACCTGTCATGGCTTTTTTGTCAAAAGCCTCCATAGGCATATTCAATAGCCCGGCCTAATAACGAAAGTGTCCGCCCTGGATCTGCGCCAATAGCTGTCCAGTGACCGGCACATAGCAGTCCGAACCTGGCAACCAGGCATAGACCGGATCATTGCCTGCCCTCTCCGGATCGAATGCCTCCTCCTTGAGTTTCACCTTTTGGTATTTGAACGTGCCGGTGGTCTCCATCTTGACCTTGATGCGCAGGAACAGCGGCACCGCGTAATGCGGCAACTGGCCGTGGGCGAATTGCAGTAACTCGCGCATATCCAACGAGGCCAGCGATTCGCTCGGGGTGATGGCAACCATCCCGGCGCGGCCGTTGGTGTTTTCGATTTCCACACCGTAGGCCACCACTTCAGCGATCTGCGGATGTTGCAGCAGCACGTTCTCCACCTCGGTGGTGGAGACGTTTTCACCCTTCCAGCGATAGGTGTCCCCCAGGCGGTCGACGAACTGCGCATGACCGAAGCCGATGCTGCGCACCAGATCGCCGGTATTGAAGTAGCGGTCGCCTTTCTCGAATACGTCGGTGAGGATCACCTTGCGGTTCTTTTCCGGGTCGGTGTAGCCATCATAGGGCGACTTTTCATCGATCCTGGCCAGCAGCAAACCTTGCCCGCCAGTCTTCACTTTGTGCATGAAGCCATCGCGGCCACGAATCGGCTCGCCGGTGTCGTGGGCGTAGTCCACCAACGCCCAGTGCTGCAGGCAAAAGCCGACGGTGTTGTCGAAGTTCAAGACGTTGGTGAAGCCGATGTTGCCGTCGCTGGCTGCATACAACTCGCAGACATGCTCAACCCCATACCGCGCCTTGAACTGCGCCCACACGCCGGGACGCAGGCCATTGCCGACCATCTTGGTCACGCGGTGATCGCGGTCGTTGAGGTTGGCGGGTTGATCGAGCAGGTAACGGCACAATTCGCCGACATAACCGAGGGTGGTCGCCTTGAAGCGGCGAGCGTCATCCCAGAATTGGCTGGCGCTGAACTTGCGCCGGATGGCGAACCCTGACGCCCCGACAATCGCCGAGCCCCAGCACACGCAAAGGCCGGTGGCGTGGTAAAGCGGCAAGGTGCAATAGAGGACGTCGTCCGGGCCCATGTCCAGGGCGATGCTGCCGAAGCTGACGGCGGTCTTGGTCCAGCGGCCATGTTTCATGATGCCGGCCTTGGGCAAGCCGGTGGTACCAGAGGTGTAGATATAGAAGCAGGGATCGTTGAAGAAGATCTGCGCGCTGCTAACCGGGTTATCCACCGGGGCGTCGGCGCTGGCGGCCATCAGGTCGACATAACCCTCTGGCGTCACAACGGCCTGCGGCTCCGGGATAAACCAGGACCGTGCAGTGGGAATGTCCACTTGATCGCGTACGGCATCATAGGCAGCCACCAATTCCGCGCCCACTACAATCGCCACCGGGCTCACCAGGTTCAGGCTGTGCACCAGCGCCGCTTGGGTCTGCGCCGTATTGAGCATGGCGCAGATGCCGCCCAGCTTGGCCACGGCCAGCACGTTCAGCAGCAACTCGGGACGGTTTTCGATAAACATCGCCACTACATCGCCCTTGCGGATGCCCTGGGCCTGCAAGTGGTGGGCGATACGGTTGGCGGATCGGTTGGCCTCGGTGTAGCTGAGCACGCGGTCGGCGTACAACAATGCGGCGCCATCCGGATTGCGCTGGGTGGCTTGCTCGAAGTGCCAGCCCAGGCCGCAGGGCTGCTGAGGGTCGGTAACGTTGGCGGCACGCATGCCGCGCACTACCCGTGGCAGGGCGCGAACAATGGCGGGCACCTTACGCAGCATCATGCCCCAGGTAATCATGTCGTTTGGCGATTGGCTCATGGGAACATCCTTTTTCTTATTCTTCGTAAACCTTGCAGGAAAGTACGTCAGCCTCTCTTCGGCTGTACACGCAGGATTTGAAAAGTTTTGTATCCCGATGAACGACCGCCGAAAAAAGGAATTCAGCGACGCCAGGTCAGTCTGTAGGAGTAATGGCGGGCCCGTTCGACCCCGTCGGGCCACGCAAAATGCAGGATGCATGATGGCCATTCATGCAAATTGCACGAAATCGAAAATTTGCATTTTTTATATCTTATTGATTTATAACGATATTTTATAAAACCAATAGCTGGCACAATCACTGCACCTATCACTCCATGCTTGCCAACTTGAGCCAACGGAGCTGATAGACATGAGCCTGATCCAAGATAAATTCGCTTCAGTATTCTCCAACTACGACGTCACCACCCAGCCACGTCCCGACGGTGGCATCCTGTTGACCCTGCGTAATAGCGAAGGCAAGCAGGTCAAGCGTTCGATCTCGTACCAGCAGTTGCACACGGCCGACCAATTGACTTGGGTGATCAGCGCCATCCGCCGCGACTTGGCCGAACAAGCCAGCGACCTGCCACAGATTTCGATGCTGCAAAGCCAGAACCGCTTTGCCCTGCCGACTTACCATTCGGCTTAAGTACCTGATAAAGAAAAGGGCCGCGACACACACGGGTGTCGCGGCCCTTTTTTCATGCATTCAGCAAAGCCCCTTGCGCGCCGCTTCATTCATTGCCTGGACGCGGTTACTGACTTCCAACTTGCCGTAGATATTGCGCAGGTGGAATTTCACCGTGGCTTCGGACGTGGCGCGTATCTGGCTGATCTCCCACACGGTCTTGCCTTCCGAGGCCCAACGCAGTATTTCCAGCTCCGTGCGCGTCAGGCTCTTGCCCGCCAGATTAATGCGCCGCCTGACAGCGTTGGGCACCGTATACGGTGCCAGAAACGATTCCCTTGGGCCTCTCATTAGTTTCTCTCCTTTATTATTGGCTGACGCCCTATCACCCTTCGGATTCCTCCTATTGACGGATGATATAAACGCTATTGCCGAAGAGAGTTACATAAGGCGTGGGATTAAGGCGCACCCATGAGAATAAACAGCAAGCCCCTACATAAGCTTAAGTTTATTCCCACAATAACTTCCAACATGCGGGGGTTGAAGTTTCTGATAGCTCGCGATTAATCATCCAATCCGGGAAAACGCCGGGCGATATCGTCACCGGTGAACTCGGGCACCCACCCTTTCTCGGTGTTGTATAAACGCAACGCCACGAAGTGCGGGTTCTCACCCATGTCGAACCAATGCATCACACCGGCCGGGATCACCAGCAGGTCGTTTTTCTCGCAACGTATGGCGTATACGTAATCGCCAATGTGCAGCGCGAACAGGCCCTGGCCGGCAAGGAAAAAACGCGCATCGTCTTCGCTGTAGCGGCGCTCATAGAGAAACTGCCCACGTAATTCGGCGTTCTGCGCGGGGTCGCCGGCATCCCTCATCACCCCGGCTGCGCGGTAGCCGAGCTGATCAATTTGCGCCTGGCAGGCGGCAATCAACTCGCTATCGCTGGCGCCCTTTTCGACCGGGCCGGGCTGCCAGCGCTCAAAACGCACGCCCTGCTCGGCCAGGGTGGCGGCGATGTCGTCAAAATGGGTCAGGACCTTGTTCGGCGTATCCGGTGTAGCGACGGAGTAGACAGCGACATAACTCATTGAAGGGTTCCTTGGTTCTGCTCTTGCAATCGAAAACCGATGATAACGGCGGCTGCCAGGGCGGCGACGCTGGCGATGCTGAAGGTCAGGGTCGGCCCCAACAGGTTCCAACTGTAGCCCGAATACAGGGCGCCCAATGCGCCACCGGTGCCGGCCAACGCGGCATACAGCGCCTGGCCCTGGCCTTGTTGCTTGTCGCCGAAACTGCGCTGCACAAAGGCAATCGCCGCCGCATGGAAACTGCCAAAGGTAGCGGCGTGCATCACCTGCGCCAGCAACAGCACCCAGAAAAACTCGGCAAATGAGCCCAGCAGCAGCCAGCGCAGCGCCGCCAGCAGGAAACTCGCCAGCAGCACCCGGCGTACCGAAAAGCGCGAAAGGATGCGGCTCATGGCCAGGAACATCAGCACCTCCGCCACCACGCCCAACGCCCACAACATCCCGATCACACCGCGGCTGTAGCCCAAATGTTCAAGGTGCAGGGTGAGAAAGGTGTAATACGGGCCATGGCTCATCTGCATCAGCGCCACGCAGGCATAAAACGCCAGAACGCCGGGGCTACGCAACTGTTTGAGGAAGCCCTCGCCCGCCAGGCGATTGCCGTGGCTGGCAGGTTGCGCATTCGGCACCCACAGGCTGGCTCCGATGATGCCGGCCATGATCACCACGACCACCACCGGGTAGATGTCCAGGCTCAGCCAGTCGAATAGGCGACCCATGATCACCACGGTAAGGATGAAACCGATGGAACCCCACAGGCGGATCTGGCTGTAGCGCGAGGTTTGTTTTTGCAGGTGCGCCAGGGTGATGACTTCAAACTGCGGCAGTACCGCATGCCAGAAGAACGCATGCAGGGCCATGACCAGGGCCAGCCAGGCGTAGGTATGGCTGATGAAGATCAGCGAAAAACTCGCCAGGGTGCACACCGCGCCAAAACGTACGATGGCCAGGCGCCGGCCGGTGTAGTCACCCAGCCAGCCCCACAGGTTGGGCGCCACGCAGCGCATCAGCATAGGGATGGCCACCAGCTCGCCGATGCGCGCGCTGGAGAAGCCCAAGTGGTCGAAGTACAGCGCCAGGAAGGGTGCGGTTGCACCCAGGAGGGCGAAGTAGAAGAGGTAGAAGCTGGAGAGGCGCCAGTACGGAAGGGCTGTCACAGCCGAGCCGTCACAGCTGGCCCAGCACCGGCGTACTCACGCGAACATCGGCATTCTGCCCACGATTGCGCAGCAGGTGGTCCATCAACACGATGGCCATCATCGCTTCGGCAATCGGCGTGGCGCGGATGCCGACGCACGGGTCGTGGCGACCCTTGGTGATCACGTCCACCGGGTTGCCGTGCACATCAATCGAACGGCCCGGCGTGGTGATGCTCGACGTCGCCTTGAGCGCCAGGTGCGCCACAATCGGTTGACCCGAAGAAATACCACCGAGGATGCCGCCCGCGTTGTTACTGAGGAAACCTTCCGGGGTCAGCTCGTCGCGGTGCTCGGTGCCACGCTGGGACACACACGCAAAACCGGCACCGATTTCCACGCCTTTCACCGCGTTGATGCTCATCAGCGCATGGGCCAGTTCCGCGTCGAGGCGGTCGAAGATCGGTTCACCCAGGCCAGGTTTCACGCCCTCAGCGACCACAGTGATCTTGGCGCCAACGGAGTCCTGGTCGCGGCGCAACTGGTCCATATAGGCTTCCAGTTCCGGCACTTTGTCCGGGTCGGGGCTGAAGAAGGCGTTGTCTTCGACGCTGTCCCAGGTCTTGAACGGGATTTCAATCGGGCCCAGCTGGCTCATGTAGCCACGGATCACAATGCCTTGGGTCGCCAGGTATTTCTTGGCGATGGCACCGGCCGCCACGCGCATCGCGGTTTCGCGCGCCGAGCTGCGGCCGCCGCCACGGTAGTCGCGCTCGCCGTATTTGTGGTGATAGGTGTAGTCGGCGTGGGCCGGGCGGAACAGGTCCTTGATCGCCGAGTAGTCCTTGGACTTCTGGTCAGTGTTGCGGATCAGCAGGCCGATGGCGCAACCGGTGGTGCGGCCTTCGAACACGCCGGAGAGGATCTCGACTTCATCGGGCTCCTGGCGCTGGGTGGTGTGGCGGCTGGTGCCGGGCTTGCGGCGGTCGAGGTCACGCTGCAGGTCTTCCAGGGACAGCTCGAGGCCGGGCGGGCAGCCGTCGACAATGGCGACCAACGCCGGGCCATGGCTTTCGCCCGCGGTGGTGACAGTGAACAGCTTGCCGAAGGTATTGCCGGACATGCAGGGCGCTCCGTGAAATCAGTTGAATCAAGTCAACCGTAATAACTTAAGGCGGCCAGTATACGCAGGCTAACCGAGTAGTTCATCCTCGAAACCTTAGCGGTAGACCTTGGTCCAACCGGCACCTTCCCAATGATGGCGCGATGATGCTGCGAGTTCTGCTTTTGACCCTCACCCTGTTTTCCAGCCTGGGCTTCGCCGCCTCCCCCGTGGTGTTGCAACGGCCTATCAGCCTGGACACCGGCAGCGGCGAGCTGTTTGGCTCACTCTTGTTGCCTAAATCCGACAAAACCGTGCCGGTGGTGTTGATTATCGCCGGTTCCGGGCCCACCGACCGCAATGGCAACAGCGCCGACGGTGCGCGCAACGACAGCCTCAAGCGCCTGGCCTGGGTGCTGGCGCGGCATAACATCGCCAGCGTGCGCTACGACAAGCGCGGCGTGGCGGCCAGCCTGGCTGCCACCCCCGACGAGCGCAACCTGACCCTGGACGCCTACGTCGCCGACGCCGTGGCCTGGGGCAAACTGCTCAAGGCCGACAAACGCATGGGCCCGCTGATTGTGTTGGGCCACAGCGAAGGTGCACTGGTGGCCGCCCTCGCCGCGCCGCAGCTGGACCCGGCAGGCGTGGTCTCGTTGTCCGGCAGCTCGCGCCCGGTGGATCAAGTGATCCGCCAACAGTTGGCCGATCACCTGCCCCCTGCCCTGCTGCTGCGCAGTAACCAAATCCTCGATCACCTCAAGGCCGGCCAAGTGGATGCGGATGTGCCTGGCCCGCTGGAAGGCATTTTCCGACCCAGTGTGCAGCCATATCTGATCAGCCTGTTTCGTGCCGATCCGTCGGCAGCCTTTGCCAAATTGAACATGCCGGCACTGATCATCCAGGGCACCAACGATATCCAGGTCGGTGTGGGCGATGCCCAGCAACTTAAAAAGGCCAAGCCCGACGCGCAGCTTGTGCTGATTGAGGGCATGAACCACGTGATGCGCATCGTGCCCAACGATGTGAAGCAGCAATTGGCCTCCTACAACGACCCGCAACTGCCCCTCGCCGCCGAGCTGGGCAACCGCCTGGTGCCCTTTATCGACGGACTTCAACCCCGTTAAGCGACAATTTGCCTCCAGTCCTGGGGAAAGCGGCCGATAAGCCCAGAGTCGACAGTAAAAAGACTGTCGACTCGCTGGGCTTGGACAGGATCGCGCCGCATGACAACCACTGAAGCAACACCGGAATCCACCGCCGACACCCCGGCTGACAAAACCGAGGCCGTCGACCCGGCGCCCCTGCCGTGGGCGGATGTCCAGGCTGAGCATTTCAAGATGCTGCGCCTGGCGCCCCTGGCCACCGACCGCGCCACGGGCGTGCGGCCTTTGCGCTTCGTGCAGTTCGGCTATGCCGAGCGCAACGACAAACACCACAGCCTGCTGCGCATGGTCATCCAGTTGCCCGGCCAACGCGTGCGCCGTGAACAGAATCACCTGGATATCTGGGTTGACCACGATAAACATCGTGTGCACTTCGGCCCCGGCAACAGCCTGGAAATCGAACCGGCAAACCGTGGCATCGGGCGCTTCCTGGTGGCCCAAGGCGCTGCCTGGGCGAAAAAGAAATGGTCGCACTACCGCGTCGACGGCGTTGACCTGGCCAACAAAGATGCACTGAACGAAGCCACCCGCCTGCGCCGCGATCACTTCCTGCGCATCCAGGGTTTTGATGTGGCTTACGCCGATGTGCAGCACCTCAAGGGTAACGTGCAGCCGGGCAAGGTCAGTGATGTGCTGGACAGCTGGAACACCGAGAAGGTGCAGTTCGTAGAAATCCTGGAAGCGGCGCAGATGCTGCAACAGGCAGAACAGAACCTGGCAGAGCAGGAAGTGAAGCTGCGCAAGGAAGAGGAAAAGGTCACCAAGTTCAAGCGTGAGGACAGCGGATTGCGCTTTACCATCACCTGTCTGGTGGCATTTACGGTGTTTCAGGCGGGGTTGTTGATCTGGATTGCAACTCACCGCTGAAACACATTCGCACTATGAAATGCGGTCATTGACCGCACTCCTACCGCTAGTACAGGTTAAACGCGGGCAGCAAATGCAGCCTGATGTTGACGGCACTGCTCAGCCGTCAACATGAACACCCCATGGCCGCCGCGCTGGAAGTCCAGCCAGGCAAAGTCCACTTCCGGGTACAGTGCCTCGACGTGCACTTGGCTGTTGCCCACTTCAACAATCAGCAACCCCTTCTCGGTCAGGTGGTCCGCCGCTTCGGCCAGCATGCGCCGCACCAGGTTCAAACCGTCGTCGCCACAGGCCAGGCCCAGCTCAGGTTCGTGCTGGTATTCGTCAGGCATATCGGCGAAGTCTTCGGCATCCACATACGGCGGGTTGGACACGATCAAGTCAAAGCGCTGGCCCGGCAGGCCGTCGAAACCGTCACCCTGCACGGTATAGACACGCTCATCGACGCCATGGCGCTCGATGTTCTGGTTGGCCACTTCCAGGGCTTCGAAGGACAAGTCCCCCAGCACCACTTCGGCGTCCTGGAACTCATAGGCGCACGCAATGCCGATGCAACCGGAACCGGTGCACAGGTCGAGGATGCGTGCCGGTGGCTGCGCCAACCAGGGTTCGAAGCGGTTTTCGATCAGCTCGCCGATCGGTGAGCGCGGGATCAGCACGCGCTCATCGACGATAAACGACATGCCACAGAACCAGGCTTCACCAATCAGGTAGGGTGTCGGCACGCGTTCGTGGATGCGGCGGTGCAACAAGCGTTGCAGGTGGGCGACTTCCTCTTCTTCCAAGTTGCAGTCGAGGTAGCTGTCGGCAATTTCCCACGGCAAATGCAAGGCACCGAGCACCAGTTGCCGGGCATCGTCCCAGGCATTATCGGTGCCATGGCCAAAAAACAGGTCTTCCCCATGGAAACGGCTGACAGCCCAACGGATATGGTCGCGCAAGGTGCGCAGGCGGGAAGTGGTCACGGGGGCAAGCTCCTGGAAAAAACGACTGGCGATTCTAACAGCCTTCACCTGTACCGACGATGTACGAAAACCCGTCGCCACCCGTCGGATTTCATCCAAATTGCCATCATTGTGTTAAACAGGCCCACCTCTTGACATGGCTGCACGTCAACAACGGCGTACCTTACGATGGTAGCGATTCACAGAACCGCTCAGCCAGTGGACAATGTCGCAAAAGCCCCCCTCACAGGAGCCCCAGAATGTCCGTTCCAAAGACGATGTTTCAACTCAGCGGTCGTGGTTACGCAGCAGCGAACCTCAGCCATGCGACCCTCGTGATCATCGACGCCCAGAAGGAATACCTCAGCGGCCCCCTCGCCCTCTCGGGCATGGACGCGGCCGTCGGCAACATCAAGCAACTTGTGTCCGCCGCCCGCAACGCTGGGCGTCCGATTGTACATGTGCGTCACCTGGGCACCGTGGGTGGCCTGTTCGACCCACAGGGCGAGCGTGGCGAATTCATTCCAGGGCTTGAGCCTGAAGGCGACGAAACCATCATCGGCAAGCTGCTGCCCAGCGCCTTCCATGGCACCGGCCTGGAAAAACACTTGCAGGACCTCGGTTCCCTGGACCTGATCGTCTGCGGTTTCATGAGCCACTCCAGCGTCAGCACCACCGTGCGCGCCGCCAAGAACCTGGGCTTTCGCTGCACCTTGGTGGAAGACGCCTGCGCCACACGTGACCTGCCTTACAAAGGCGGCATCCTCAGCGCCGAGCACGTGCAGCAGACCGAAATGGCCATCATGGCCGACAATTTCGCCACCCTGGCGCTGACCAAAGATCTGATCTGATCAACCTTCTGATGAGCGGCGCAGCCTGTTTACGGCCCCGCTCATCCGCAGAGCCCTCTCATTTGGCGCATTTACCCCTCCCCCCGGAACAACCTGTGTATTGTCCGGTCGAAGGGCCGATACCCTGGAGGAAAGGTCGGAATGAAGATATCCGATGGTTTTGACGCTCGTCGCTTGCGCCCCAAGGGCCCGAGCAATTGGCGTCTGCGCCTGGTGGCCGGCATTGCCGCGTTGCTGGCGATAGTTGGTGTGCTGTTGGCTGGCGCTGGTGGTGCCGGTTTGTTGGGTCACTCGCCGGCCCTTGGTGAATTGAATGCCAGTCCTGGTGGCTCGGCGATTCTGTTGGTGATCGGGCTGCTGGTGCTGTGGTTGGGCGTATGGTTATGGCGGCGCAGCCGTCGGAAAATGCGTCAGCCGTTGTCGCTGAACATCGCTTCTCACCTGATGAAAAAGCACGACTGATGGCGCTTGGATAGCGTTTCCTGCGCCCTGGCCGCCGCGATTTAGGTAAACTGCCCGCCCTTCGCGGAGGCCAACATGCAAGACGACGATTTTTCCCTGTTCAAAAACGAGCTGCGCGGCGTCAAGCCGATCAAGCACGACCGCGCCGACACCGGCAAACCCAAGGCCGACCGCGCGCAGATCGCCAAGCTGCGCCAGGCCGCGACCGTGCGCACCGATGCCACCACCGTGGACGGCCTGTCGGACCAGTTCGTGATCGATGTCGGCCCTGAAGACGAGCTGATGTGGGCCCGCGATGGCGTGCAGGAAAGCCAGATGCGCAAGCTCAAGGCCGGCCAGATCCCGTTCGAAGGCAGCCTTGACCTGCATGGCATGAACGTGGAAAAAGCCCGGGAAACCCTGTGGGCCTTCCTGGCCGAAGCCACTAAATTCGAAATCCGCTGCGTACGCGTCACCCACGGCAAGGCCGTGCGGCTGGACGGCAAGCGCCCGATGATCAAAAGCCACGTCAACACCTGGCTGCGCCAGCATGCCCAGGTCCTCGGCTTTACCTCATGCCAGGCCCGCCACGGCGGCGCGGGGGCGGTGTATGTGATGCTCAAGCGTACGATGATGGAAGGGCGCGACGAGTAACAACTGCCATCGTCAGGCTTGCAGCGATGTGCCCGCCACCGTAACCTTGCGCTTTGCGAAAATCCCACAGGTAGTTTCATGTCCCTGGAACAGAATTACACCGCGATCCTCGGCCAACTCGGCGAGGACGTTTCCCGCGAGGGCCTGCTCGACACGCCAAAGCGTGCCGCCAAGGCGATGCAGTACCTCTGCCGCGGCTATGAGCAGACTCTGGAAGAAGTCACCAACGGTGCCTTGTTCAGCTCCGACAACAGCGAAATGGTGCTGGTCAAGGACATCGAGTTGTACTCGCTGTGCGAACACCACCTGCTGCCGTTCATCGGCAAGGCCCACGTCGCTTATATCCCAAGCGGCAAGGTGCTGGGCCTGTCCAAGGTTGCGCGGATTGTCGACATGTACGCCCGCCGCCTGCAGATCCAGGAAAACCTCAGCCGCCAGATCGCCGATGCCGTGATGCAAGTGACCGGCGCCCTGGGCGTGGCCGTGGTGATCGAGGCCAAGCACATGTGCATGATGATGCGCGGTGTGGAAAAGCAGAATTCGTCGATGATCACCTCGGTGATGCTGGGTGAGTTCCGCGAAAACGCAGCCACCCGCAGCGAATTCCTCAGCCTGATCAAGTAACCGGCTGCGGACGAAAAAACCGGCGTTCATCGCCGGTTTTTTTTCGCCTGCAAAATTGAGGTAAGCTGCGGCCCCTTCTTCATGGGCAAGAGGTTTCAGCCATGTTCGTCAAAGCACTTCGAGTGGGCCTCGGCCACGTCATCATCGCGGGCGACTTTCTTACCCGCCCACGCAAAAAGCAGCGTTCCGCCGAGCAACAGGCACAGGTGAATGCAGCGGCCAAGGAGCTGACGCTGTATCAGTTCCACGCTTGCCCATTCTGCGTGAAGACCCGCCGCACCCTGCACCGCCTGAATGTGCCCGTCGCGCTGAAAGATGCGAAAAACAACGAACAGGACCGCCAGACCCTGCTTGAGCAAGGCGGCAAGATCAAGGTGCCGTGCCTGCGTATCGAAGAGAATGGCCAGACCACCTGGATGTACGACTCCAAGGTGATCATTGAATATCTGGACAAGCGTTTCGCCGGGGTTTGACCGCCTACTGCTGAATCGACAGTTCCAGTAGCGCCGAGCCCAGGCACTTGCCATGGGCATCCAGCGCCAGCGAGCGGGTGACTCCACCGCGCAGGATACCCGGCAACACGAAGTTCAGCGCCTGCACATTCGGCAATTCATAGCGCCGCACAGGCGCTGCGTCGGGCTCACGCAACCCCGCGAAAAATTCGGCCACACGTTCGGCGGTCAGTTGCTCGCACAGCAATGGGTAGTCTTCAGCACGATAGGCAATGATCGAAATGTTCGACGTGTCGCCTTTATCCCCAGTGCGGGAATGGGCCAGCCTCTGCAGCTTCATGCTTCGATCCTCGGGTTGACCACATCACGCGGCAGCAACAACGACGCCACCGCTACCACTTGCCGCACGCTTTTGCTCGCGCCGCCGCCGCCCGACGGGCCGTTGGTGTAGAGGGTTTCCACTTCATTGCCGACGCGCACCGCCTCATCGCGCGCCTCACAGCGCGCCGCCACGCGCAGGCGCACTTCCCAGGGCTCGACCGCGCTGCGCGGGCCGTGAAGCGAGTCCATGCCGATCAGTTCGGCACGCACGTCCTGCATCTTCACGCCCATCAACTCAAGGCGCTTGAGGACCACATCCCGCGCCAGTTGCGCCCGTGCGATAGCGCCGGGACCGCCGTAGGACATCTGCCCTTCACCAATCCAACCGTCCAGATAGCCGACGCTGACCTTCAGCTGTTCGGGGCGCGCGCGACCGTCTGCACCTTGGGCGCGAACGCGATCAACGCCCTCCTCCACAAACCCCACCTGGGAAAAGTCCGCCGTCACGTCAGGCGTGAGGTACGCCGCCGGGTCGTGCACTTCATAGATCAGCTGTTCAGTGCAGGTCGCACGGCTGACCCGCCCGCCGGACCCAACCACCTTGGTAATCACTGCCTCACCGTCCGCAGTGATCTCGGCCAGAGGGAAGCCCAGGCGCGCCAGGTCTTCCACATCCTTGAAACCCGGATCGGCGAAATAGCCGCCGCTGACTTGCCCGGCGCATTCAAGCAGATGCCCCACCAGCGTGCCACGCCCCAAACGCTGCCAATCGTCCGCTGCCCAGCCGAATTCAAACATCTGTGGCGCGAGGAACAGCGAAGGGTCGGCCACGCGCCCGGTGATCACCACGTCGGCATCCGCGTGCAATGCCTGCAGAATGCCGTCGACACCCAAGTAGGCATTCGCGGAAATCAGCCGCTCGCCCAAGGAACCGACGGTCTGGCCGTTATCCAGCAGAAAGTCAGGCTTCAACACCTCCAACACGTCATCGCCGACCACCGCGACGACCTTGAGCGCAAGGCCCAGTTCACGCGCAATTCGCCGCACCTCACTGGCCGCCGACACCGGATTGGCCGCGCCCATATTGGTGATCACCCGCAGGCGACGACGCCCGGCCCTTACGCCCACAAACGGCAGCACGCGGCGCATGCGCTCACTCAGCAGCGGGTCGTAACCGCCCTCTGGATCGCTGATGCGCGCCTGTTGCGCCAAGGCAATCGTGCGTTCGGCCAGGCATTCGAACACCAGGTAATCCAGTTCGCCCTGCTCGGCCAGTTCCACGGCAGGTTCGATACGGTCGCCGGAATAGCCGGCGCCGGAACCGATGCGCAAGGTTTTCATTTCAAATTACTCCCAGGAGCAACGCGGTCAGGGTCATCAACACCGACGCGGCAAACAGAAACGGAATGGTGAAGCGCTGGTGATCGGCCAGTTCGATCTTGCACAGGCCCACCAGCAGGAAGGTCGCGGGGGTCAGCGGGCTGACCGGGAAGCCGGTGGTGTGCACACCCAGCAACGAGGCCTGGGCCACTTGCAGCGGATCGACGCCCAGAGCCTTGCCGACTTCGGCGATCACCGGCATCACGCCGAAATAGTAGGAATCCGGGTCAAACAACATGCTCAGCGGCATGGAGATAAAGCCCACCACCGCCGGGATCAACTTGCCGTGGCCGGCCGGAATCTGCGCCACCGCCACTTCGGCAATCGCCTTGAGCATGCCGGTGCCCTGCATGATCCCGGTGAACACCCCGGCGGCGAGCAAGATGCTGGCCATGGTCAGGGCGGTCTTGGCGTGGGCGTCGATGCGGGCGCGCTGAGCGTCGACGTTCGGGTAGTTGATGCACAGCGCCACCACGGTGCCGAGCATGAACATCACCACGGGGTCGACCCAGCCGGCAATCATCACCACCATCACCAGCACGGTCAGGATCAGGTTGACCCAGAACAGGCGCGGGCGACGCAGCTTGATGTCGTCGTCACTCAGTACCCGTTGCGGCACAGCGTCCACGGTGGAGCCGGCGCCGAGGCCCAGGCGTTTTTCTTCGCGACGGCCGAGCCACCAGGCGCAGGCGAAAACGAAGACCAGGCCGACGATCTGCACCGGGATCAGCGGTTGGAACAGGTCTGCCACCGGCACGTGCAGAGCCGCCGACGAGCGCAATACGGGCCCGGTCCACGGCAGAAAGTTGACCCCGGCTGCCATCGCGCAAACACAGGCCAGGATGCGTTTATCGATACCCAGTCGTGTATACAGCGGCAGCATCGCCGGCACCGTCACCAGAAAGGTCACCGCGCCGGAACCGTCCAAATGCACCAGCAGCGCCAGGGTCGCGGTGCCTACGACAATGCGTGTAGGACGCGTGCCGACCGTGCGCAGGATGCGGTCAATGATGGGATCGAGCATGCCGGCATCGGTCATGATCCCGAAAAACAGGATCGCAAACACAAACATGCCCACCACGGGGGCGACGTTCTTGATACCGGTGATGATGAAGGCACTGGTTTGCAGGCCGAACCCACCGAGCAACGCGGCGATGATCGGCAAGGCGATCAGGGCCACCAGCGGCGAGAGGCGTTTGCTCATGACGGCAGCGAGCAGGCACAGGATGGTGATGACACCCAGGGTAGCGAGCATGGGTTACTCCAGAGCGGCCTTGATGGCCGGTTATTGTTTTCCCTGGAGTATTGGAAGCGGGTTAGTCTTTGTAAATTGGAATATTCACCCGCTAGTGTTCGGAAAAACAAAATGAAGAACAGTATCCAACACATTCAGGCATTTCTTGCCGTGGCTCGCACTGGCAGCTTCACCAAGGCTGCCAATGAGCTGCATCTGTCACCTTCGGCGCTGACGGTGCAGGTGCAGCAACTGGAAGACTGGCTCGGCGTCGCCCTGCTCGACCGCAGCCCGCGCCACGTCAGCCTCACCGCCGCCGGCCAGGACGCGCGCGGCCCCATGGAAAAACTGCTGCTGGACCTGGACAACATCGTCACCGGCTCCCGCGACCTTGCCGCCTTGCGCCGGGGCGTGGTCACCATCGCCGCCCTGCCCTCGGTGTGCGCCGGCAGTTTGCCGCCGGTTCTACGCTTGTTTCGCGAGCGCTTTGCCGGAATCGAGGTGCGCCTGCATGACCTGGTGGCCCATCGCATTCATGCCCAGGTGCGTTCCGGCGAGGTGGATTTCGGTATCGGCGTGCGTGCACGGCTCAGTCATGGCCTGGAATTCGTGCCGGTGTTGAACGATCGCCTGTGTGCGTTTGTACCGGTGGATCATCCGCTCACCCGCCATCGCCAACTGACCCTGGAGCAATTGGCCGACCAGCCGATCATCCTTACCGGTCGCGACAGCAGCGTGCGCGAGCAAGTGGATGCACTGTTCGATGAGACGCGCCTGACAATGAACGCCGGGATGGAGGCCAACTACATGTCGACGGTATTGGCCCTGGTGCGCCAGGGGCTGGGAATCAGTGTGCTGCCGGAGTCGGCGGCGGACAGTTTGGAGGGATTGAAGCGCATCAACATCGATCATCCCGGCGTAAACCGGGAGATCGGCTTGATCAGTCGCAGTGGGATGGGCTTGAGCCCGGCAGCGCAGCGGTGTTTCGAGTTATTGAGCAACGAATTGCGCGGGTGATCAATCCAGCATCGCCACATGTTTGGGATGGCTGGCAACACGCTTCAACCACGCCTGCACACCCGGATAAGCCTCCAACTCAAAACCACCCTCATTCGCCACATGGGTGTAGGCATACAAGGCCACATCGGCGATAGAGAACTGATCGCCCACGAGGTAAGGCGTCAGCTGCAATTGGCGCTCCATGACCTTGAGCGCTTTGTAACCGCCCTTGTGCAGCTTCTTGTATTCCTCCAGGCGATCCTCGGGCAGCCCCAGGTAAAACTGGATAAACCGCGCCACCGCAATGTACGGCTCGTGGCTGTACTGCTCGAAGAACTGCCATTGCAGCACTTGGGTGCGCAGGCGCGGCTCGGACGGCAGGAATTCACTGCCATCGGCCAGGAAATTGAGGATCGCGTTGGACTCCCACAGGCAGGTGCCGTCTTCCAGTTCCAGCACGGGGATCTTGCCGTTGGGGTTCTTCGCCAGGAATTCGGCGGTCTGGGTGTCACCCTTGAGGATGTCCACATCGATCCATTGATACGGGATGCCCAGCAGGCTGAGCATCAATTTGATCTTGTAGCAGTTGCCCGACTTGTAATCGCCATAAACCTTGTACATGGGGCTCCCCTTATGCCGCTTGCGCGTGCTGTGCTTGACGGACCACCGCGGCCAGGCGCTTGAGACCTTCGTCGAGGCGGGCCGGGTCGATATGGCTGAAATTGAGGCGCAACGAACCGTGATGGTGGTCCGGCTCGGAAAAGAACGGTTCACCGGGCATGAACGCGACGTTCTGCTCCAGCGCTTGCGCCAACAAGGTGCGGGTGTCGAGTGGCTGTTTCAAGGTCAGCCAGAAGAATAATCCACCTTGGGGCACTTGCCAGTCGGCCAGATCGGCGAAATGACACTGTAGCGCCGCCTGGAATGCATCGCGGCGCTGGCGGTAAAAACTGCGCAGTTCCACCAGGTGCTGCTGGTATTTTTCGCTGCCGATCCACTGCATCGCCTGCCATTGGCCGACGCGGTTAGTGTGCAGGTCAGCCGATTGCTTGAGCTTGAGCAGGTGCGGGAACAGGTCCGGGCTGGCGATCAGGTAGCCGACGCGCAGGCCGGGCAACAGGGTCTTGGACACGGTGCCGGTGTAGATCCAGCTGGCCTTCTTCAGGCGCCCGGCGATGGGTTTGGCACTGCCGCCGTCGAAGGTCAGTTCGCGGTAGGGCTCGTCTTCGATCAGGGTCACGCCGAACTCATCGAGCAACGCGGCGACGGCTTCGCGCTTGGCTTCGCTGTAGCGCACGGCCGACGGGTTCTGGAAGGTCGGGATCAGGTAGATGAACGCCGGGCGATGGCGTTCGAGGCTGGCACGCAACGCGCTCAGGTTCGGGCCGTCGGCCTCCAGTTGCACGGTGAGGCAATCGGCGCCGAACAGTTGGAAGATCTGCAACGCAGCCAGGTAGGTCGGGCCTTCCAGCAGGATCTGCGTGCCTTTGTCGATGTACAGCTTGGCCGCCAGGTCCAGGGTTTGCTGGGAGCCGCTGACCACCAGCACCTGGCTGGCCTGGCACGGCACACCGAGTGCGCGGGCTTCGGCGGCGAGCTGTTCACGCAACTGCGGCTCGCCTTCGCTCATGCCGTATTGGCCGATATTGAGGGGCATGTCGTCCCAGTTCAGCGCGGGCAGCATGGCTTCGGCCGGCAGGCCACCGGCGAACGACATCACTTCCGGGCGCTGGGCTGCCGCGAGGATTTCACGGATCAAGGAGCTTTTGAGGCGCGTAACACGTTCAGAGAAGGCCATAAGGTCACCGGTAGCAAAGCCTGTGGGAAATACGTCAAACTGGTTGACCGAAATTACGACGACTCACACGGATACGTCAATATGCTTGACCTTAAAAAACCCACCGCCCAGCAAACCGCCATGGAAGCGTTCTTCTTCGGCTACCAGGCGTTTACCGCCAAGGCCGATGAGATGCTTGAGCGCCGCGGCCTGAGCCGGGTGCATCAGCGCATCGTGTTTTTTATCGCGCGCTACCCGACCTTGAGCGTGAAGGAACTGCTGGAATTGCTCGGTGTGAGCAAGCAGGCGCTGAACATCCCATTGCGGCAACTGCAGGAAATGCACCTGGTGAACAGCGTTGCGTCCGAGACCGACAAGCGCAAACGCCTGCTCGAATTGACTGAGGAAGGCCTGCGTTTCGAACAGTCGTTGCGCCGTGAACAGGTAAAACTGTTGCAACGTGCGTTCAGCGAGGCGGGCGAAGAAGCGGTGGCAGGATGGCTGGCGGTCAATCAGGCATTGAGCGCGAACTAGCCCTTCGCACCGCTATTCGAAAACATTATTTGCTTTATTTGTATACAAAAGCATAATTCGCCTCGTGCGAGTTCCTGACCTATTGGTCAACAAAACCCGCCAGTACCTCAAAGCGCTGTTGCCCACATCCGTGACCGGCGCTGGAAATAACAATAAAACTCTTGAGGAGTACTCGCTGTGGATAGCCGCAAATCCGAAGCCCCTACGCTGGACATCGCCCCGCCTAATAACAGTTGGCTAGAACGCCTGTTCAAGCTCAGCTTGCATGGCACCACAGTGAAGACCGAGCTGATCGCCGGCCTCACCACCTTCATCACCATGGCCTACATCATCTTCGTCAACCCCAACATCATGGCAGACGCTGGCATCGACCATGGCGCGGCATTTGTCGCCACCTGCATCGCCGCCGCGCTGGGTTGCCTGCTGATGGGGCTGTACGCCAACTGGCCAGTGGGCCTGGCGCCGGGCATGGGCTTGAACGCGTTTTTCACCTACACCGTGGTCGGCACCATGGGCTACACCTGGGAAACCGCGCTGGGTGCGGTGTTTATCTCTGGCGTGCTGTTCATGGGCCTGACCCTTTCCCGCGTGCGCGAATGGTTGCTCAACAGCATCCCCGTGAGCCTGCGTCATGCCATGGGCGCGGGCGTGGGTTTATTCCTCGGGGTGATCGGCCTGAAAACCGCCGGGATCATCGTCGAGAGCCCAGCCACGTTGATCAAGCTCGGTTCGCTGCATGAGCCCGCGCCACTGCTGGCGGCAGTGTGTTTCCTGCTGATCGCCATCCTCAGCTACCACCGCGTGTTCGGCGCGATCCTGATCAGCATCATCGCCGTCACCTTGGCTGGCTGGGGCCTGGACCTGGTGCATTACAACGGCATGGTGTCTACACCGCCGAGTCTGGCACCGACCTGGATGGCCATGGATATCAAAGGTGTATTCAATGTCAGCATGATTAGTGTTGTATTTGCATTTCTTTTTGTACACATGTTCGACACCGCAGGTACACTGATGGGCGTCGCGCAACGGGCCGGGCTGGTCAATGCCGATGGCAAGATCGACAACCTGTCCCGCGCATTGAAGGCCGACAGTGCCTCCAGTGTGTTTGGTGCGATGGTCGGTGTGCCACCGGTGACGAGTTATGTGGAAAGTGCGGCTGGCGTGGCCGCTGGCGGGCGCACCGGGCTCACTGCCGTGACCGTGGGCGTGCTGTTTGTGGCGGCGATGTTTTTTGCGCCGCTGGCAGGGATGATTCCGGCGTATGCCACTGCGGGCGCGCTGATTTATGTCGCGATGCTGATGATGGCAAGCATGGCCCATATCAATTGGGATGAAGCCACCGACAGCATTCCGGCGATCGTCACCGCGATCATGATGCCGCTGACCTTCTCGGTTGCCGACGGTATCGCCCTGGGCTTTATCACTTACGTGGCGCTCAAGGCCGGCACCGGCAAGTACCGCGAGATTTCCGTCAGCCTGTGGGTGCTGTGCGCGATCTTTATCGCCAAATTCATATTTCTATAAAGGAGTAACGGATGAACCTGGAAACCTGGCTACTGTTCAGCGGCGCGGCATTGGTGGTGATCCTGATCCCGGGACCCCTGTCATTGCTGATGATCAGCAACAGTCTCAACTACGGCCTGCGCCGCTCGTATCCAGCGTTTCTTGGTGGGGTGTTTGCCTCGATCTGCCTGTTGAGCGCCTCGGCCCTGGGCCTGGGCGCGCTGCTGCTGGCGTCAGAGCAATTGTTCAGCGCCTTGAAGATCGTCGGTGCGGTGTACCTGTTCTACCTCGCGTGGCAGAGCTGGCAGCAATCACGGCAACCGTCCAAGGCGGCAGAGGTGCCCTACAGCGCACCGGTGCCACGCTTTCGTGCGCTGTTTGGCCGAGCCTTTGTACTGGGCGCCAGCAACCCCAAGGACATCCTGTTTTTTGCCGCTTTCCTGCCGCAATTCCTCAACAGTGACCAGGCCTTTTTGCCGCAGTTGCTGATCATGATCGCCACCTGGACCGCACTCGACCTGCTGTGCAAATTGTTCTACGGCCTGAGTGCCCATGGTGCGGCGCGTTACCTGCGCAGTGGCAAGGGCCAGGGTTGGTTCAACCGCGTCAGTGCCGCCCTTTTCGCAGGGGCAGGCATGATGGCGCTGCTCAAGGCCAGGTCGGGCTCACTTTGACAAAATAGACACTGGGTTCGACGTTGCGCTCGCGAGCCCATTGAATGCCCGCCATGATGCGCTCCAGACGCCCCTCTCGCATGGCGCGCTTGACGCCCGTGAACAGGGGCTTTTGCAGGTTTCTCTCGATAGCGACATTCACCCAGCTATCAACCAGCCGAGTGTCGATGGCGAACGACGGCCTATCAAACCAATGGAGTGCGACGTAGTACATTTTATTGGAGGGTGATTCGGGGTGAACGGCGATCAATTCATAGGTAAAGGTTTTACCCCGCGTCATTGGCACTTCATGAACAATGAAGCCTTGCCCTTCCAACACTTCTCTGACTGCTGCGCGCTGCACCGTGTCTCTCACATCCGTAACCGCTGCGTTGCCGATATTGGACCGCAACGAGCGGTCCAATTTCGGCGCCTTGAAGTCGACGCGGGTAAAGCCCTCTGTCGTACCGTCGTAACCGATATACAGGGCTCTGCCCTTCCTGTGGAGGGACGTTAGCATTTTCAGCAAGTCATCCGTTTGCCCCACCCCCTTGAGCGTGCGGGTCAACCAATTGTCCAGCGTTGCCCGTATGGTGAGCAGATGAGTGGCCGTTGGGTAGCGCGATGAGTTTGCCAGTTGAACCAGCCTGGCGACGACTGCCGCTCGGCTGGCAGTCGTCATGGTGGGGAAAGCTGTTTTTACATACTGCTCCAACGGTTTTTCGAACAGCGGCGTATGCAGTTGCCACTCCCCCGTCAGCGTGCGTGATACCGGGATGGGCTGCTCCGTACGTGCGGTGGTTGTCCAACGTTCAATCTCCAAAAGAGCGGGTAAATCCATCGATTTATCCCTGGTGATAAACGCGATGCCGCTGTGCGGTGCGTTGTCACCTTGCGCAAGCAACCTGTAATACCCGATGCCCGATGCCGTTACAGTGTCGTAGGTTGTACCCACTAAGATGACATTGTAGGAAGCCCCTGGGGGAGCCACCTGCACTTTGAATACCCCTTCATCCGAAAACGTCGATAAACGCTCCGTGGAAACGTCAGCTCTCCATTCAAACCAATAGTTAGCCGGTGCAGAGGACCTGCGAATGCTGCTTTCGGTGCCCGCACGTATTGTGGGTGGCTGCCATTCCCGAAGCACTGGCACCGGTTCGCGCCAAGGGTTGAGCGCGCCCGAACTGGGCCCCGGTTGAGGTGCATCGGCGCCCAGCGACCATTCGCGGTCTTCCCGGATGTAGAGCAGCAGTTCTCCCTCGGCCTCGCCACCCGGGCTCTTTACTCGTAACGCCGACTCATCGCCACGTCGATACACGGGATAGCGGTGCTCGCCGTCAACCAAAAACAGCTCGCCGTTTTTTACATACACGCCCTTCTCTCCCAGCCCTTGCAGCGGTAAGGCGCCTTCGGTGGAAAGGGGCTTGCTGAGGCGCTCCAACACCTTGACCGGGCGCGGCGCCGGCGGCAGTGACAAGTGGCTGCCCCGTCGATGCAGCTGGTTCAACCCACTGCGCACGCCTGCGGTCTTGGACGTTTTGGGCCCCGGTACGAATAAGCTCAGCAGGTCGATAAACACCATCAACGTCAGGAACGCCACTTCCACCGCGTCCTCGGGGCGCCGGCTGTGGTGGTAGCGCTTGGCGGCCAGAAACAGTTCATACAGCCCGATCACCGTGCCAAGCAGTGGCACAAAAGACAGAATGCCACGCAACGAGGCGTTCCATTGATCGCCAAGGCGCTGTTCACGGTAACGCGCCAGCGTCGCACTGGACGTGGCGCGGGCATGGGCGCGTTGTTGGATTTCGAGCATGTGGGCGTGGGCGAGCAGTGCCTGGATATCGCTGTGTGCGGCTGGAACGAAATCCAGCCATGCCGTGGGGGCAGCGTCGATTTGCTCCTGGATATGAGCCTCGATGGCCTGCACGTCGGCAACGGGCAGCGTGTGTTTGATCTTGAATTCGCGGAAAAGCCGGCCAATCGCCTCGACTGCCGCGAGTACGCTGTCGTGAGCCTCAGGCGTGGGCAGAAACCTGGTCAAGTGCCTTGAAGGCATGGGCAAGGCCCCGCGCCCCGGATAACTGGCAAGCGCCTCATGCTCCCAGCCGGGCGCCACCCTCCTTGCCAGGTCTTTGATACCACCAGGCATGGCATTCAATTGATGCAATGCCGTCCTCGCCCGCTCCCACGTGCTGAATTCGGCCAGCACCGGAAAAACCGTCGCAGCCGGCCAATACACCAGACACAGCAGGTTGAGCTGATCGATGATCACCAGCACACCGGCGATATGCCGATCATGTTCCATCGTGTAGCCGCGCAGGCGCACAAAGGACAGGCTGATCTGGTGGCCGTTTTTGTCTAGGTCGGCAGGTGAACGTGCCGACAATCCCGTGTTGAACAGGCTTTGGCCTGCCGACGAGAGGCCTCGCCGCGCGGTCGAATACACCTGCATATAAGCCAGGTGCTGCGTAGCGCGGTCAATCAACGGCCGGAAAAGCCCGGTGGGCGCCGGACTGAATGCGCGCTGGATCAATGCGTCGTAGTGGCCACCAATGTCCAGTGCCGACAATGTCCTGATCAAATAGCGCGGATTCAATCGTTCTTTCCACTCAGGCTGCAGGTAGCGGGCCCGGTTCAAACGCCATTCCGTCCAGGGCGCCAGGGCATCGAGATTATGCAGGGCCAGTTCCATCAGACTAAAGGTGGTGTGTTCAGAGCTGACGATCTTTTTGACGTGACGATCACCCACCACGCATTGACTGGAAAACCAGCCGCAGTATTGAGCGCCGACATCGTCGGGCATATCCAGCAGAGGCTTATCCACATCCAGTTCCGAGAAACCATCCTGTTTGAGTTGGGCCATCAATAACCCGCGAGCAAACGCATGCAACGGCGGCAGGATTTGCCAAAGGCGGCTTTCCAGCGCCAGCGCGCTGGATACATAGCGGCGCTGCAAGCGCTTATAGGGTTTACGCTGGTCCGCCGTGGCGGTGGCAAGCCACGCCGGTTGGCTTTCCCCCTGCTCGGCGGCGAACCGCATGAACGCCACATTGGCCAGGGCCCGCGTGCGGCTCTGATTGATCGGTACGCTCAAATGCTCGCGTAGCTCTTGTGCCAAGAGCTGTCGCCCGAGGGCCACGTCACTCACCTCACTGAACAACCGGCCAGGCTCATCCAGGCGTTTGTGCAGCCGGGCATGGTGTTCGACCTGTGCCTTGAAATCCTCATACAGCACATCGTGGTCCACAGCGCTGTAGCCCACGTGCACCGACTTGGCCAGGCTAAAGCGTGCGGCAGAACGTACATCTCGTCCGATGTAACGCCACAACACCGAACCGTCACGGCTACCGAAGCTGGCGCGCAGCCCTTGGGACAAACGCTCCAGATGCTCGAATACCGCCAGCCCGCCGAACTCGCCGCCCACCACCAGCATGACCGGCTGGCGCAGGTTGGGCTCGGCCAGGGCACGGACAGTGGTGACCACAAACACGCTCATCAGGCGGTAGGCATTGTCTGGATGATTGCCCACTGATACCTGCAACACCCGCGTGTCACTGTTGCCGCGCTGCGTCGCCAAGGGTGTGTTGAGCACCTCCAGCAACCGATCCAGATGCGTCTGCTTGATCAATCCCAATCGGTGTTCAAGTTGCGCCGCTTGACGCAATGCCCGCCGCTGGGCGTTCAGGATCAGTAATGCGCGCTTATGGGTACCGCTGGGGCGCTCAAGCCAGAAGCTCACGTTGAATAACTTCACGTCTTCGCACTGGAGCCATTGGTTCACGATCTCAGCCTGGGCCTGGTGGTCTTTTTCAAGGGCCAGGATGGCTTGGTAGGCCTCGCTGGGCTGGCGCAGATCATTGTTTACCCACAGCGCCAGCACCGCGCTTGCATAACGGCGCAGCTCTCGATCACACGCCTTGAGCGGCAGGTCAGAGGACTGGCTCCCCAATACAATCTCGTGCTGACGGCGCTGGCGGTCCCACTCCAGCAAGGCATCCAGACTCTTTCCGAACGGCAGGCCACGGCTCATGCGCTTGCGGCCCTTTTCGATAAACCCCAGCAACCGTGAGGCCCTGCGGCTCGGCAGCGGGGTTCCCGGCGCTGACGGCGCGGTGTAATCGAGCGACAACACCGCCCCCCATTCATTGTTCCATTGCTCGTCGAGCAAGGCTTGCGCACTGTGCGCCAGGGCGTCCCCCTGCACCATCACACCCGGCTGCAGCGGGATGTTCGCCTGACGCTTGAGCGGCAGGTAGTGCCAGGACTCACTCAGCAACGACCTCTGCACCCGTTCAGGCAAGTCCTGCTGTGCCTGACGCCAGGAACGGAACTCATGAAACGCACACAGCAACCCCGGCAGGTAAATAACCTGGGGCCCGTCCGCCGCCCCCGTTCGGTAAATGTGCAACGCTCCGGGAATCGCCAGCGCACCGACGCTGGCATGGGGCCAGGCCAGCGTCCCCACTTGCACCGTGGCCCAGGCGCCGCCCGCACGCTGCCGCGCTTCGGCGCTGGGCGCGTCCACCAGTTGCTTGACCATCGCGTAGCCAACTGTGGAGAGTTGAAACACCTGGTGGGCGAGAAAAGCCTGGTCGGCAAACGCGGTCTTGCGCAATTCAGCCCAGCGCTCCCCACGTGAGCGCCAGGAGCCAGGGGCAAGATGCTCCCAGTAACCTTTCATGGCGGCGTTGGTCCTGGCTGGCAGATTGAGCTTGCTGACACGGGACAGCGCCTCCCAGGCATTGAAGGGCAATGCGCGCTCGGGATCACCGGCAAGGCTCAGCGCCGTGAAGTGATGGAGGTTGATCGGCACACCTGGGTCACGAAACAGTGCCAGGGTTCGATCCATCAGGTTGTCGACCTGGCGCGCGGGCTGCGGCGGTAGCGGCTCGCGAAACAGCAGGGTGTCCGGGTCCAGGGCAAACGCTTCGCGCAAGGCGTGGCGGATCACCGAGATAATGCGCGGCGCCCGCCCTGCCAGCTCACCCAACTGTTTTGTGGTGTGCAGATAGCGCGCCTGGGTGGCATGCCACTGATTGATCGAGCGACTGGGCTGGGCCGCGCTGTCCGGGCGCCGCGTCAACCGCGTGCGAATCGCCGTCAGGCGTTCGTCCTGGGTAATGTCAGGGTCGTCGAAATCAAAGGGCGCAGGATCGGGTGTTTCGGTGCTCATGGCGGCATCTTCACGGCTGAAAAAAAACCGAGCCTAGGTAATCACCGTTTTGTCGGTGCGTTACATAAGTGCCAGACGAAAAAAAGCCCGCAGTGTGGGCGGGCGAAAAACCAACGAAGAGCTTTGGGGGTGTGAAGCGAGGTGACGCTAGCTACCGCGATAGGTGGAGTAGCTGTAGGGCGAAATAAGGAGCGGGACGTGGTAGTGATCCTGTTCGGCGCTGATGCCGAAGCGCAGAACCACTACATCCAGGAAGGCCGGTTCGGGCAGCTGCACACCACGGGCGCGGTAGTAGTCACCGGCGCTGAATTGCAGTTGGTACACGCCGCTGCGGTAATCATCGTCTTGCAACAAGGGCGCGTCGCAGCGGCCGTCGCTGTTGGTCAGCGTGGTGGCGACCAGTTCCAGCTGCGCGCCTTCAACGCGATACAGCTCAACCTTGATCGCGCTGCCGGGGCAGCCATGTGCGGCATCCAAAACGTGTGTGGTCAAACGTCCCATGGCGTCTACGCGCCTCCCGTAGTCAGTAGAAGAGTGATCCGCACTTTTTCAGGGCAGCGAAAAAGCCGGCGATGACTGATTAAGACACTTTTTAAAAAAATTGTACACAATAAAAATCACAAACCTTTGAAGTCTCCCGGCGCCATTGCTTAATGGAGCAATCGGCCAGTCATCCTTGCTTTTAAACGACCTTTTGTCCATTAGCTGACCAACCAGGCAAGTTTCTTGCTACACCAGTCATCTAGAGCCTTGCAGAAAAAATGCAGAAATGTAGGCTTACAAAGTGCGCGATAAGTTGTATACAATCACTCATCGCTAACACGACGAACAAGAAGGAAGACTGCAGTGAGCGCTGACTACCCACGCGACCTGATCGGTTACGGCAGTAACCCTCCTCACCCCCACTGGCCGGGCAAGGCGCGTATTGCGCTGTCTTTCGTACTCAACTACGAAGAAGGTGGCGAGCGCAATATCCTGCACGGCGACAAAGAATCTGAAGCCTTCCTGTCGGAAATGGTTTCGGCCCAGCCGCTGCAAGGCGCACGCAACATGAGCATGGAGTCACTGTACGAGTACGGCAGCCGTGCCGGCGTGTGGCGCATCCTCAAGTTATTCAAAGAATTCGATATCCCGCTGACCATCTTCGCCGTGGCCATGGCCGCCCAGCGTCATCCGGATGTAATCCGCGCGATGGTCGAGGCCGGTCATGAGATCTGCAGCCACGGCTACCGCTGGATCGACTACCAGTACATGGACGAGGCCCAGGAACGCGAGCACATGCTCGAAGCCATCCGCATCCTCACCGAGCTGACCGGCGAACGCCCACTGGGCTGGTACACCGGCCGCACCGGCCCGAATACGCGCCGCTTGGTGATGGAGGAAGGTGGCTTTCTCTACGACTGCGACACCTACGACGACGACCTGCCCTATTGGGAACCCAACAACCCCACCGGCAAGCCGCACCTGGTGATCCCCTACACCCTGGACACCAACGACATGCGCTTCACCCAGGTGCAGGGCTTCAACAAGGGCGATGACTTTTTCGAATACCTCAAAGACGCGTTCGACGTGCTCTACGCCGAAGGCTTGGATGCACCGAAGATGCTTTCCATCGGCCTGCACTGCCGCCTGATCGGCCGCCCGGCACGCCTGGCGTCGTTGAAACGCTTCATTGAATACGTCAAAGGTCACGAACAGGTGTGGTTCACTCGCCGCGTGGACATTGCCCGTCACTGGCATGACACCCACCCTTTCAAGGGAGCCGCCAAATGACTGCGTTCCAGACCCTGAAACCCTCGACCCTGAGCCGCGACGAATTCGTCGCAGCCTTCGCCGATATCTACGAACATTCGCCATGGGTGGCCGAAAAGGCCTTCGACCTGGGCCAGGATGCTTCGATCGACCAGATCGAAACCCTGCACCAGCGCATGAGCGACATCCTGTTGAGCGCCGATCATGCCAGCCAGCTGGCCCTGATCAACGCTCACCCGGACCTGGCCGGCAAAGCTGCCGTCCAGGGCCAACTCACCCAAGCCAGCACTGATGAACAGGCTGGCGCGGGGATTCACCAATGCACGGCCGAAGAGTTTTCTCGCTTCACCGAGCTGAACGATGCCTACAAGGCCAAGTTCAAGTTTCCCTTCATCATGGCGGTAAAAGGCAGCAACCGGCACCAGATCCTGGCCGCATTCGAAACGCGCATCCACAACTCGGTGGACACCGAGTTCAAGTGTGCACTGGCCGAGATCAACAAGATCGCGTTGTTCCGCTTACTGACCCTCTAAACGACCATCCCCAGCCACTCTCTTTAAGGCAGACAAGAAGAATGAAAGCTTACGCCGTACCTTTCGAAAAGTTCGTCAACCTGGCCGACGCCCGCCTGGGCACCAAGATCATTTCCGTCACCGATGACTGGTTCGCCGACGCCAACCGCCTGTTCCAGCCGACCCCGGCCGTGTGGAAGGAGGGCGTTTTCGATGACAACGGCAAGTGGATGGACGGCTGGGAGTCGCGCCGCAAGCGCTTCGAAGGCTACGACAGCGCTGTGATCCGCCTGGGTGTGCCGGGCAGCATCAAAGGCGTGGACATCGACACTTCATTCTTCACCGGCAACTTCCCGCCGTCGGCTTCCCTGGAAGCTTGCTTCCTGGCTTCGGGCGAGCCGGATGACAACACCCAGTGGGTGGAAGTGCTGTCGGCCGTCGAGCTGCAAGGCAACAGCCACCACTACCACGAGATCAACAACGACCAGGCATTCAGCCACCTGCGTTTCAACATCTACCCGGATGGCGGCGTGGCCCGTCTGCGTGTGTACGGCGTGCCGTTCCGCGATTGGTCCTCGGTGGGCGACAACGAACAGGTCGACCTGGCTGCTGCACTCAACGGTGGTCGCGCCCTGGCCTGCTCCGATGAACACTTCGGCCGCATGAGCAACATCCTCAACCCAGGCCGTGGCATCAACATGGGCGACGGCTGGGAAACCGCGCGTCGTCGTACACCAGGCAATGACTGGGTGATTGTCGCCCTGGGCCATCCGGGCGAGATCGAGAAAATCATCGTCGACACCCTGCACTTCAAGGGCAACTACCCGGACACCTGCTCGATCCAGGGCGCTTTCGTGAAAGGCGGCACCGACAGCCAGATCGAAACCCAATCGCTGTTCTGGCGCGAACTGCTGCCGGCGCAGAAGCTGGAAATGCACGCTGAACACACCTTCGCAGAGCAGATCAAGGCACTAGGGCCGATTACCCACATCCGCTTGAATGTGTTCCCGGATGGCGGTGTGAGCCGCCTGCGGGTCCTGGGCAAGGTCGCCAAGTAAGCGGTGAACCCTGTGGCGAGGGAGCTTGCTCCCTCGCCACAAAAGCACAACCAACAACAGCATTCGGATAAGAAGACAGCCATGCGCACACTGATGATCGAACCCCTGACCAAAGAAGCCTTCGCCCCTTTCGGAGACGTTATCGAAACCGATGGCAGCGATCACTTCATGATCAACAATGGGTCGACCATGCGCTTCCACAAGCTGGCAACGGTGGAAACCGCCAAGCCTGAGGACAACGCCATCATCAGCATCTTCCGCGCCGACGCGCAGGACATGCCGCTGACTGTGTGCATGCTGGAACGACACCCGCTGGGCAGCCAGGCTTTCATTCCGCTGCTTGGCAACCCCTTTCTGATCGTGGTCGCGCCACTTGGCGATGAACCTGTATCGGGCTTGGTCCGCGCCTTCGTTACCAACGGCAGGCAGGGCATTAATTACCATCGCGGCGTCTGGCACCACCCGGTGCTGACGATCGAAAAGCGGGATGACTTCCTGGTGGTTGATCGCAGTGGCACAGGCAATAACTGCGATGAGCATTTTTTCAAAGAGGATGAGCGTTTGATCCTCGCCCCCCACCAATAAGAGAAGGTCTGATCACCCGACAACAAGGGTGACAGGCGAGAGGTAAAGACTGTGGAAGCACATTTGATGGAATGGCTGAACCTGAGCGTGCGCTGGGTTCACATGATCACGGGCGTCGCGTGGATCGGCGCTTCTTTCTACTTCGTCTGGCTGGAAAACAACCTCAATCGCGTCAACCCCAAGAGCGGCCTGGCCGGTGACTTGTGGGCGATCCACGGTGGCGGTATCTACCACCTGGAAAAATACAAACTGGCCCCGCCGACCATGCCGGACAACCTGCACTGGTTCAAATGGGAAGCCTATTTCACCTGGATGTCCGGTATTGCGCTGCTGTGCGTGGTGTTCTACTGGAACCCGACCTTGTACCTGCTGGCTCCGGGCAGCAGCCTCAGTGGTCCGGAAGGCGTGTTGCTGGGCATTGGCTCACTGTTCGCCGGCTGGTTCATCTACTCCTTCCTCTGCGACTCGGCCCTGGGCAAGCGCCCTGCCCTGCTCGGTTTCATCCTGTTCGTGCTGTTGATTGCCGCCGCGTACGGCTTCAGCAAAGTGTTCAGCGGCCGTGGCGCCTACCTGCACGTGGGTGCAGTGATCGGCACCATCATGGTCGGTAACGTGTTCCGCATCATCATGCCGGCGCAACGCGCGTTGGTGGCGGCGATCGCGGAGAACCGCACGCCGGACCCGGCACTGCCGGCCAAGGGCTTGCTGCGTTCGCGCCACAACAACTACTTCACCTTGCCGGTGCTGTTCATCATGATCAGCAACCACTTCCCGAGCACCTACGGCAGCCAATACAACTGGCTGATCCTGGCCGGTATCGCGGTGGCGGCCGTGTTGGTACGGCATTATTTCAACACCCGTCACAACAGCCAGAAGTATGCGTGGACCTTACCGGTAGGCGCGTTGGCGATGATCAGCCTGGCCTACGTCACCGGACCAAAACCGGTGTCGACTTCGCCAGAAGTCGCCAAGGCGCCTGCCGCCATCGAGTATCAGCCATTGCCGGAAACGGCGTTGGGCGGTGGCTTGAAACCTGCTGTGCCTGCCGCACCCGCCGCTCCTGCGGCTGAACCGGTACCGGCCCAGGCCAGCACGGATTTCGGCCAGGTACACAGCGTGATCGAGCAGCGCTGCACCGTGTGCCATTCGGCCAAGCCCACCAGCCCGCTGTTCAGCACCGCGCCGGCCGGAGTGATGTTTGATACACCGGCCCAGATCCAGCAACAGGCCGCGCGTATTCAAGCGCAGGCCGTGGCGAGCCAGATCATGCCGTTGGGCAACATCACCCAGATGACCCAGCAGGAACGGGATTTGATCGGCACCTGGATCAACCAAGGAGCCCGTACTAACTAACGATGTCCTGTAGTGAGCGGGCTTGCCCCGCGCTGGGGGGCAAGCCCGCTCACTACAAAAGCTCCCCGCTACACAATTGTTGAAACAACAAAAATAAAAAAGATCCGAGGTGTTGCATGACCGAGTTAGCCGAACCGCAGATTCCTGCCGCGCCCGCCATGGTGCGGCTGCCCCTCTTGCAACTGATTCTGGTAGGCCTGCAACACGTCTTGCTGATGTACGGCGGCGCCGTCGCCGTGCCCCTGATCATTGGCCAGGCCGCCGGCTTGAGCCGTGAAGAAATCGCATTCCTGATTAACGCCGACCTGCTGGTGGCCGGTATCGCCACCATGGTGCAGTCGTTCGGCATCGGCCCGGTGGGCATTCGCATGCCGGTGATGATGGGCGCCAGCTTCGCCGCCGTCGGCAGCATGGTCGCGATGGCCGGCATGCCGGGCATCGGCTTGCAGGGAATCTTCGGTGCGACCATCGCCGCCGGGTTCTTCGGCATGCTCATCGCGCCCTTCATGTCCAAGGTCGTGCGCTTTTTCCCGCCATTGGTGACCGGCACCGTGATCACCGCAATTGGCCTGTCGCTGTTCCCCGTGGCCGTGAACTGGGCCGGAGGCGGCAGTGCTGCCGCCACATTCGGCTCACCGATCTACCTGGCAATTGCCGCACTGGTACTCGCCACCATCCTGCTGATCAACCGCTTCATGCGCGGCTTCTGGGTGAATATCTCGGTGCTGATCGGCATGGGCCTGGGCTACGCCTTGTGCGGTGCGCTCGGCATGGTCGACCTCAGTGGCCTGGCCATGGCGCCGTGGGTGCAGGTGGTGACGCCGTTGCACTTCGGCATGCCCAAGTTCGAGTTGGCGCCGATCCTGTCGATGTGCCTGGTGGTGGTGATCATCTTTGTCGAGTCCACCGGGATGTTCCTCGCCTTGGGCAAGATCACCGGCCAGGATGTCACACCAAAGATGCTGCGCCGTGGCCTGCTGTGTGATGCCGGCGCGTCGTTCTTCGCGGGTTTTTTCAACACCTTCACCCACTCCTCGTTCGCCCAGAACATCGGCCTGGTGCAGATGACCGGTGTGCGGTGCCGCTCGGTGACGATCATGGCCGGGGTCTTCCTGATTGTGCTGAGCCTGTTGCCCAAGGCCGCCTACCTGGTGGCGTCGATACCACCAGCGGTGCTGGGCGGCGCGGCCATCGCCATGTTTGGCATGGTGGCGGCGACTGGGATCAAGATCCTGCAGGAAGCCGACATCGCCGACCGTCGCAACCAGTTGCTGGTGGCAGTGAGTATCGGCATGGGCCTGATCCCCGTGGTGCGCCCGGAGTTCTTCGCGCAGCTACCGCTGTGGATGAGCCCGATTACCCACAGTGGCATCGCCATGGCCACACTCAGCGCGTTGTCGCTGAATATCCTGTTCAACATCCTGGGCGGCGCTGAACGCCCTGAAGTCGCTCATACGCATTGATTCCTTCGTTCAAACAAAAACAATAACGAAACGGGAATAACCACATGCACACCCTTCACCTGGGGCCGGCCACAAGCCGTGCCCCATTCTCGCCCCACGCGCTCTTTAACAGCGCACTTGAGCCACGGCATAAGAGCCAGTATTCTCCGCGCCCGCTCGAATCGACTCAAAAAAAAACAGCGAATGTAAAAGCTGACTGCAAGGCCAACTTATCCCGGCCTTATGTCTGCGGCCAAAGTGCGCAAACGTCCTCTGAATTCGACTGCATCCGATGCAGCCGACGGGGATTTTTTGGCTTTTTAAACACCTTGGCGCAGCTCTTGCTAAAAGCACTAAAGCTGACCGAACAGACGATTTTTGCAGCGAACCAAAAGGCGCCACACCAGAGCGCCTGCGTAGAAGAAAAACCATAAAACTTTAACTCGGGAGCAACCGAATGAAACCTATGTTCAAAGGCCTGATGCTGGCGGGATCCCTGCTGGCCGGAGGCCAAGCCGTGGCCGGTGACCTGTTGCAGTGGCAGAACAACAGCCTGACTTACCTGTGGGGCAAGAGCTTTACCGTCAACCCGCAGATCCAACAAACCGTCACGTTCGAACATGCCGATGCCTGGAAGTACGGCGACAACTTTATCTTCGTCGACCGCATCTTTTACAACGGCAAGGAAGACGGCAACGTCGGCCCCAGTACTTATTACGGTGAAATAAGCCCGCGCCTGTCGTTCGGCAAGATCTTTGATAAAGACCTGTCGTTCGGCCCGATCAAAGACGTGCTGCTGGCATTCACTTATGAGTTTGGCGAAGGCGATAACGAGTCGTACCTGCTCGGCCCAGGCTTTGACCTGAACATTCCCGGCTTCGACTACTTCCAGTTGAACTTCTACCAGCGCCAGACCGAAGGCAATCGCCCGGGTGACGGCGTCTGGCAGATCACCCCGGTCTGGTCCTACACCATCCCCGTGGGCAACTCAGACGTGTTGATCGACGGCTTCATGGACTGGGTCACGGACAACGACAAGAACGCCCGTGGCACTTACCACGCCAACCTGCACTTCAACCCACAGGTCAAATATGACCTGGGTAAAGCGCTGCATTGGGGCGACAAGCAGCTGTATGTCGGCTTCGAATACGACTACTGGAAGAACAAGTACGGGATCGAAGATTCGGGCGCGTTCAAGACTAACCAGGACACCGCGAGCTTCCTGGTCAAGTATCACTTCTGACCGTCAGGCCAGGCCGAGGAATTTCGACAATTCCTCGCGCTTGGCCAACGCGTCGCGGCGCCCCAACTCGATCAACTCGCTGCAATACCCCGCCTCGAACAGCAAGTAACTCAAGACCCCCGCCCCACTCGTCTTGGTCGCCCCCGGCCCACGCAAAAACAAGCGCAATGCCGCCGGCAATTCCTGACGGTGCCGCGCTGCGATTTCGTCGATCGGCTGGCTGGGCGCAATCACCAGCACTTCTACCGCCGCAACGCCAGGCGCGGCATGGCTGAACTGATTCAAGCGCTCCAGCAACTCGATATCGCTTTCCAGGCTGTCAATGAACGTGCTGTTGAGCATGTGCCCACCAATCTGTGCCAACGTCGGCTCTTGCCCGGTAAAGGTACGTTGCGCCGCCGGCTCATTGCCGCGCGGGTTGCCACTGACCCCAACCACCAGCACACGGCTGGCGCCCAGGTGCAACGCCGGACTGATCGGCGCCGACTGCCGCACGGCGCCGTCGCCGAAATATTCCTGGTCGAGTTTAACCGGGGCGAACAGCAAGGGAATCGCGGAGCTGGCCAGCAGGTGTTCAACCGTCAATTGAGTGGGCATGCCGATACGACGATGGCGCAACCAGGCGTCGATGGTGCCACCGCCCTGATAGAAGGTCACTGCCTGGCCGGACTCGTAACCGAAGGCCGTCACCGCCACCGCGTGCAGATGTTTGTTGCGGATGGCTTCGTCGATGCCGGCCAGGTGCAGTTTGTCTTTGAGCAGCGCCTTCAGCGGCGTGCTGTTGAGCAGCGCCACCGGCACCTGCGCGCCAAGACCGAGCAGGCTGTGAATAAAGAAGCGGCTCGCCTGGCGAATCACCCCCGGCCAATCACTGCGCAGCACCAAGTGGCTGCGAAAGCCCTGCCAGAAGGCGGTCAGGCGTTGGATCGCGGCCCTGAAGTCCGTGGCGCCACTGGCCAGGCTCACCGCATTGATCGCACCGGCCGAGGTGCCGACAATCACCGGAAACGGATTGGGCGCCCCCGGCGGCAACAGCTCGGCAATCGCCGCCAACACCCCCACCTGATACGCCGCTCGCGCCCCGCCGCCGGAAAGAATCAAGCCTGTAACCGGTTCAGCTGGGCGCATTGCGTCACTCCATGTGGGGAAATGTCTGTCTTATCGACGGCGTTTTTCGTACAACTTTGGCTCACCCGGTGGCCGGCTCTTGAAGCGGCGATGGGTCCACAAGTATTGCTCCGGGCATTCACGCACCGAGGCTTCGACCCACTGGTTGATGCGCAAGCAGTCGGCTTCATCGCTCTCGCCGGGAAAGTCGGTGAGCGGCGGATGGATCACCAGGCGATAACCGCTGCCATCGGCCAAGCGTTGTTGAGTAAACGGCACCACCAACGCCTTGCCCAGCTTGGCGAACTTGCTGGTGGCCGGCACGGTGGCGGCCTGGATGCCGAACAGCGGCACGAAGATACTTTGCTTGGCGCCGTAGTCCTGGTCCGGTGCGTACCAGATCGCGCGACCGGCGCGCAGCAGCTTGAGCATGCCGCGCACGTCTTCACGCTCCACGGCCAGGGAGTCGAGGTTGTGGCGTTCGCGGCCACGGCGCTGGACGTAGTCGAACAACGGGTTGCCGTGCTCGCGGTACATACCATCAATGGTGTGCTTCTGCCCCAACAGCGCAGCGCCGATTTCCAGGGTAGTGAAGTGCAGGGCCATGAGGATCACGCCCTTGCCATCCAGTTGGGCCTGCTTAAGGTGTTCCAGGCCTTCGACGTGGGCCAGGCGCGCCAGGCGCTGGCGCGACCACCACCAGCTCATGGCCATTTCAAAGAAGGCGATGCCGGTGGAGGCAAAGTTTTCCTTGAGCAGTTGTTTGCGCTCTTTGGCGGATTTTTCCGGGAAGCACAGTTCGAGGTTGCGCGCGGCGATGCGGCGACGTTCGCCGGCCACGCGGTACATGCCGGCACCCAGCAGGCGACCAATGGTCAGCAGCGCGCGGTACGGCAGCTGGGTGACCAGCCACAACAGGCCGAGCCCCAGCCATAACAGCCAGAAACGCGGGTGAAAAAATACAGCTCGAAAACGCGGGCGATCCATTACAGATTCCGGTAAAGACAAGGGCCGCGCATTCTACAACGGTTCGACTCGGCTTGCGGCGGGTGAGTGTTCTCGTTATAAGTCTCGACACTTTTCGTGACAAGCCGCTTTTGCCGACCATGAGCCAAACCGAACCGCTAGACCAAGATCCCGTGTTCCAGCTGAAAGGCAGCATGCTCGCCATCACCGTGCTGGAACTTGCCCGTAACGACCTCGACGCCCTGGACCGCCAGCTCGCCGCCAAGGTCGCCCTGGCCCCCAACTTTTTCAACAATGCCCCGCTGGTGCTGGCCCTGGACAAATTGCCCGCCGGCCAGGGCAGCATCGACCTGCCCGGCTTGATGCGTGTATGCCGCTCCCACGGTCTGCGCACCCTGGCGATTCGCGCCAGCCGTATCGAAGACATTGCTGCGGCGATCGCTATTGAACTGCCAGTACTGCCACCGTCCGGTGCGCGCGAGCGTCCGCTTGAACCATTGGTCGGTGAAGAGAAGAAAAAACCGGAAAAACCGCCTGAGCCTGCGATCAAGCCTACAAAGATCATCACCTCGCCCGTACGCGGCGGGCAGCAGATTTACGCCCAGGGCGGCGACCTGGTAGTGATCTCCTCGGTCAGCCCAGGGGCGGAACTTCTCGCCGATGGCAACATCCATGTATACGGCCCGATGCGCGGACGTGCCCTCGCCGGCATCAAGGGTGATACCAAGGCCCGTATTTTTTGCCAGCAGTTGACCGCTGAGCTAGTGTCCATCGCAGGCCAGTACAAGGTTTCAGAAGATTTGCGCCGTGATCCGCTGTGGGGGGCTTCGGTGCAGGTCAACCTGTCGGGCGATGTGTTGAACATCATCCGTCTTTAACGGATACTGCCGCATTTTCCAAGCATCTCTAGACTCTGATAGCACAGCGAAACCGGCATTACTTATGTAGGAATTATTTTTTCCTACAAGGCTGTCCGCCTGCAGCGAGTTCCAAGAGATGTTTTTCAGGGACCGAAACGTCCTTCTTCCTTAGGGGTGAAACACCTTGGCCAAGATTCTCGTGGTTACATCCGGCAAGGGTGGTGTGGGTAAGACCACCACCAGCGCCGCTATCGGTACCGGTCTCGCTCTGCGCGGCCACAAGACAGTTATTGTCGACTTCGACGTCGGCTTGCGTAACCTCGACCTGATCATGGGCTGCGAACGCCGCGTGGTGTATGACTTCGTCAACGTGGTCAACGGTGAAGCCAACCTGCAACAGGCCCTGATCAAGGACAAGCGCCTTGAGAACCTGTACGTGCTGGCTGCCAGCCAGACCCGTGACAAAGACGCGCTGACCAAAGAAGGCGTGGGCAAAGTCTTGGCCGAGCTGAAGGAAACCTTCGAATACGTGGTCTGCGATTCGCCGGCCGGTATCGAAACCGGTGCTCACCTGGCCATGTACTTCGCGGATGAAGCCATCGTCGTGACCAACCCGGAAGTCTCCTCCGTACGTGACTCGGACCGCATGCTGGGCCTGCTGGCCAGCAAATCCAAGCGCGCCGAAGAAGGCCAGGACCCGATCAAGGAGCACTTGCTGCTCACCCGCTACAACCCTGAGCGCGTCAGCAACGGCGAAATGCTCGGTGTTGAAGACGTGAAGGAAATCCTCGCAGTGACCCTGCTGGGCGTGATTCCAGAATCCCAGGCGGTCCTGAAGGCTTCCAACCAGGGTGTTCCGGTGATTCTTGACGACCAGAGCGACGCCGGCCAGGCGTACAGCGATGCCGTCGATCGCCTGCTGGGCAAGACCGTGGAACATCGCTTCCTCGATGTTAAGAAGAAGGGATTCTTCGAGCGTATCTTTGGAGGCAACTAAACAATGAAATTTCTCGACTTCTTTCGCGCCAACAAAAAGCCAAGTACCGCGTCGGTAGCGAAAGAGCGTCTACAGATCATCGTGGCGCACGAACGCGGCCAACGCAGTACACCGGATTACCTGCCAGCCTTGCAGAAGGAACTGGTCGAGGTGATCCGCAAGTACGTCAATATCGGCAACGATGACGTGCATGTCGCCCTGGAAAATGACGGCAGCTGCTCGATTCTGGAACTCAATATCACTCTGCCTGATCGTTGATCGAACAGGCGGCCGCCACGGCGGCTCGTTCACCCTGATCCCTTTTTGGGGACCGGGTGGGCGAGCCGCCGTTGGCGTTTGTTACGAGGCTGTTTAATGCCGCTGTCCAATATTCATATCTTGCATCAGGACGATGCCGTCCTGGTGGTGAACAAGCCCACCCTGTTGCTCTCGGTGCCTGGCCGCGCCGACGACAACAAGGACTGCCTGATCACCCGCCTGCAGGAAAACGGCTACCCCGAAGCTCGCATCGTGCATCGCCTGGACTGGGAAACCTCAGGCATCATCCTGCTGGCCCGTGACGCCGACACCCACCGCGAACTGTCCCGCCAGTTTCACGACCGTGAAACCGAAAAGGCCTACACCGCCCTGGCCTGGGGCCAACCGGAACTGGACAGCGGCAGCATCGACCTGCCCCTGCGCTACGACCCGCCGACCAAACCACGGCATGTGGTGGACCACGAATTCGGCAAGCACGCGCTGACCTTCTGGAAGGTGCTGGAGCGTTGTGGGGATTGGTGCCGCGTGGAGCTGACGCCGATTACCGGGCGTTCGCATCAGCTGCGCGTGCACATGCTTTCCATCGGCCACCCCTTGCTGGGTGATGGCCTGTATGCCCATGAGCAAGCCCTGGCTGCCTGGCCGCGCCTGTGCCTGCATGCAAGCATGCTGAGCTTCACCCATCCGCAAAGCGGCGAGCGTTTGCGTTTCGAGTGCCCTGCGCCGTTCTGAAGAATAAATACGGTAAACTCGCGGCACTGCTGTTTGGAGCTATTTATGCGCGAAGCGTTGAATCAAGGCCTGATCGACTTCCTCGAGGCCTCCCCTACTCCTTTTCATGCCACTGCCGCCCTGGCCCAGCGCCTGGAAGCGGCCGGTTACCAGCGTCTCGACGAGCGCGAGACCTGGACCACCGAGGCCAACGGTCGCTATTACGTGACCCGCAACGATTCGTCGATCATCGCCTTCAAGCTCGGCCGTCATTCGCCGCTGCAGGGTGGTATCCGTCTGGTCGGCGCCCATACCGACAGCCCGTGCCTGCGGGTCAAGCCCCAACCTGAGCTGCAACGCCAGGGTTTCTGGCAACTGGGCGTGGAAGTCTACGGCGGCGCACTGCTGGCACCGTGGTTCGACCGCGACCTGTCCCTGGCCGGCCGCGTGACCTTCCGCCGCGACGGCAAGGTCGAAAGCCAACTGATCGACTTCAAGCTGCCCATCGCTATCATCCCCAACCTGGCCATTCACCTGAACCGTGAAGCCAACCAAGGTTGGGCGATCAATGCCCAGACCGAGCTGCCGCCGATCCTCGCGCAATTTGCCGGTGACGAGCGCGTGGACTTCCGCGCCGTGCTCACCGAGCAGCTGGCACGGGAACATGGCTTGAACGCCGATGTGGTGCTCGACTACGAGCTGAGCTTCTACGACACCCAAAGCGCTGCGGTCATCGGCCTGAACGGCGACTTCATCGCCGGCGCGCGCCTGGACAACCTTCTGTCGTGCTACGCCGGCCTGCAAGCCTTGCTCACCAGCGATAGCGAAGAGACCTGCGTGCTGGTGTGCAACGACCACGAAGAAGTCGGCTCCTGCTCGGCGTGCGGTGCCGATGGCCCGATGCTGGAACAGACCCTGCGTCGCCTGTTGCCGGAAGGGGATGAATTCGTACGTACCATTCAGAAATCCCTGCTGGTGTCTGCGGACAACGCCCACGGCGTGCACCCGAACTACGCCGAGAAGCATGACGCCAACCATGGCCCCAAGCTCAACGCCGGCCCGGTGATCAAGGTCAACAGCAACCAGCGCTACGCCACCAACAGCGAAACCGCCGGGTTCTTCCGCCACCTGTGCATGGCCCAGGAAGTACCGGTGCAGAGCTTCGTGGTGCGCAGCGACATGGGCTGCGGCTCCACCATCGGCCCGATCACCGCCAGCCATCTGGGCGTGCGCACCGTGGACATTGGCCTGCCGACGTTTGCCATGCACTCCATTCGTGAACTGTGCGGCAGCCATGACCTGGCGCATCTGGTCAAGGTGCTCGGCGCGTTCTACGCGAGTCACGACTTGCCCTGATGTGGCATGGGGTTGATGTGTTTCTGATACACATCAACCCCACTTCCTGCAATCCGACCTAGACTTGTCAGTATTCCCACTCCGACAAGGCCGTCGCACCATGATCTCCATGTCCTCCTTCCACGCCATGCTGATCCCGATCCTGATCGGCATGATCATGCTCGCCGTGGGTTTCAACTTCCGTGACAAGCCCCTCGGCGTATTTGGCATGTGGATCGGCATGCTGCTGATCCTGGGCACTGTGGTGTACAAGATCCTCGCAAAACTGGCTGAATGACGATTGCGCTCGTACACTCGGTCAACTCGTCGTTTCCAAGGTTGACCGCCTCGTGCTTTCCCGCCTGTTTGCCCTGCCCTGCTATTGCTTGATCGCCCTGCTGACGCTGCTGCCGCTGACGCCTGCCCATGCCGTGGGCTTGCCCGGCCTGCTCGGCAACACCAACAAGACCCAGCCCCAGGCCGAAGTGCCGCTGGGGCAGTCGCTGGACGAGGTGATCAAGACCCTGGAGAACGACCAGCAACGTACCCAGTTGCTAAGCGACCTGAAAAAGCTGCGCGAAGCCACGAAAAAAGCCCAGCCGGCCGCCGAAGAAGGCGTGCTGGGGTTGATCGGCGGCACCCTGGCCAACCTGGAAGCACAGTTTTCTGGGGCCGATAGCCCACTGGGGCGCTGGTCCAATGAAATCGACCAGGCCAAGGAAGAACTCAGTGCGCTGATACTGCCGGCCAACGAATGGCTTCCGATCATTTTCGGTTTTGCCCTGATCCTTGCCGTGTGGAGCCTGCTCGCCGCCGCGCTGATCTGGCTCAGCCACCGCGTACGCGAACGCTTCGGCCTGCCCGAAGAATTGCCGCAACACCCGCGTACCTGGGACATGGTGCGCTTTGCCCTGCGTAAACTTGGCCCATGGCTGATTGCCCTGGTGATCACGGTGTACCTGAGTTATGCCCTGCCTTCGTCCCTGGGCAAATCCCTGGCGATGGTATTGGCTTATGCGTTGGTGGTGGGCACCTGTTTCTCGGCGATCTGCGTGATTGCGTTTTCCGTGCTCGACGGTCCGCATCGCCATCGTGCGTTGTACATCCTGCGTCACCAGGCGTTCCGCCCGCTATGGTGGATCGGCAGTTTTGCCGCCTTCGGTGAAGCCTTGAGCGACCCGCGGCTGGTCGCAGCACTGGGGCAGCACTTATCCCATACCGCCGCGACCATCGCCAATGTGATGGCGGCGTTGTCCACTGGCGTGTTCATCCTGCGCTTCCGCCGCCCCATCGCCCACCTGATCCGCAATCAGCCGCTGTCGCGCCGCCTCACACGCCGCGCCCTCAGCGACACCATCGAAATCATCGGTTCCTTCTGGTACATCCCCGCGCTGCTGTTGGTGGGTATTTCGCTATTCGCTACCTTCGTCTCGGCGGGCGATACCAGCACGGCATTGCGTCAATCGCTGCTGTGCACGGTGCTGCTGGTGCTGTGCATGGTGATCAACGGCCTGGTCCGCCGTCACGCCCTCAAGCCGCAACGGGGGCACAAGCGTCATGCGCTGTACTCCGAGCGCCTGAAAAGCTTCGTCTACACCCTGGCCCACCTGGTGGTGTGGCTGGTGTTTATCGAGCTGGGCTTGCGGGTGTGGGGGCTGTCGCTGATCCGCTTTACCGAAGGCGACGGCCATGAAGTCAGCGTCAAGCTGTTCGGCCTGGCCGGGACCCTGCTGTTTGCCTGGTTGATCTGGATTCTCAGCGACACCGCGATCCATCACGCCCTCACCCGCTCGCGCAAAGGCCTGGCCAATGCCCGCGCGCAGACCATGATGCCGCTGATCCGCAACGTGCTGTTCGTGACCATCTTCATCATCGCCGCCATTGTCGCCCTGGCGAACATGGGCATGAACGTCACGCCGCTGTTGGCGGGTGCGGGTGTGATCGGCCTGGCCATCGGTTTCGGCGCGCAGTCACTGGTGGCGGACTTGATCACCGGCCTGTTCATCATCATCGAAGACTCCCTGGCCATCGATGACTACGTGGATGTCGGCGGTCACCTCGGCACCGTCGAAGGCCTCACCATCCGTACCGTGCGCCTGCGTGACATCGACGGCATCGTGCACACCATCCCGTTCAGCGAGATCAAGAGCATCAAGAACTACTCGCGGGAGTTCGGCTACGCGATCTTCCGCGTGGCGATCCCCTACAACATGGAGATCGACGACGCCATCAAGCTGATGCGCGATGTCGGCCAGAAGATGCGCAACGACCCGCTGCAGCGCCGCAATATCTGGTCGCCGCTGGAGATTCAAGGCGTGGAGAGTTTCGAGTCGGGCAGCGCGATTCTGCGCGCACGTTTCAAGACCGCGCCGATCAAGCAGTGGGAAGTGTCGCGGGCGTTCAACCTGTCCCTCAAGCGCCATCTGGACGAGGCCGGGCTGGACCTGGCCACGCCGCGCCTGAGCGTGCAGGTGGTAACCGCTGGCACTGTGCAGGAGAAAGATCAACAACAATAAACTCAGGAGAGGTCCTTATGCGTTTAACCGGTCTGACACACCCGTGGATTTTTGGCATGTTGTGCGGGGTCGCCAGCAGTGCCGTGATAGCCGCCAGCAGCGGCCAGGACAGCGCCCGGGAGGAAATTGCCGCGCAGGCAAAAGCCCTTGAGCCGGCGCTGCTGGAAACCCGACGTGACATCCACGCCCACCCGGAACTGGGCAACACCGAAACCCGCACCGCCGAGCTGGTCGCGAAACAATTGCGCGACCTGGGCCTTGAGGTAAAAACCGGCGTCGCCCGTACGGGCGTTGTTGCTGTACTGAAAGGCGCCCTGCCCGGCCCCACCGTCGCCCTGCGCGCCGACATGGACGCGCTGCCGGTGAAGGAAGTCGCCGACCTGCCCTTCGCCTCCAAAGCCAAAGGCACCTACCTGGGCAAGGAAGTCGACGTGATGCACGCCTGCGGCCACGACGCCCACGTCGCTATCCTACTGAGCACTGCGAAAATCCTGACCGGCATGCGCGAACGCTTGCCGGGCACCGTGGTGTTCTACTTCCAACCGGCCGAAGAAGGCCCGAGCGATTTCATCCCCGACGGCAAAAACACCTGGGGCGCCAAAATGATGGTGCAGGAAGGCGTGATGAAGGCGCCCAAGCCGGACGCGGTGTTTGGCCTGCACGTGTGGGCCGGTGTACCCGCCGGCCAGATTGCCTACCGTCCGGGACCGACCCTGGCCAGCTCGGACGATTTGCGCATCAAGATCCTCGGCAAGCAGACCCACGCCGGCCGCCCTTGGGATGGCATCGACCCGATCACCGTGGGCGCGCAGACTATTGTCGGCCTGCAGACCGTGGTCAGCCGCCGCACCGATATCTCGTCATTCCCGTCGGTGGTGAGCATTGGCACCATCAATGGCGGCACGCGCTACAACATCATTCCGGAGTCGGTGGACATGACCGGCACCATTCGCTCCTACGACTATGGCATCCGCCAGAAACTGCACGCGGACGTACGCCAGACCGTGGAGAAAATCGCTGAAAGTGGTGGCGCCAAGGCCGAAGTCACCATCATCGAGAAGTACGATCCGACCATCAACAACCCGGCGCTGACCGAGAAGATGTTGCCGAGCCTGCGCTGGGCGGCCAAGGATGACGTGGTGCAAGGCCCGCTGGTGGGCGGTGCCGAGGACTTCTCGTTTTATGCCAAGGAGGCACCGGGGCTGTTTGTGTTCCTGGGGGTGACGCCGAGGGATCAGGACATGAGCAAGGCAGCGCCGAACCACAATCCGGGGTTCTTCGTGGATGAGTCGGCGTTGGTGGTGGGAGTGAGGACGTTGGCGTCGTTGGCGACGGATTACTTGTACACCAAGCAGCCACTGTAAAGCTTTTCTGTGGGAGCGGGGTTGCTCGCTCCCACATTGGATCGAGGTGTATCAGCTGGCCACTGCAGCCCCATCCATCTTCTGGCGCAAGCTCAACGGACGCATATCCGTCCAGACTTCTTCGATGTAGGCCAGGCATTCTTTCTTCAGCCCGCTCTTGCCCACGGTGCGCCAGCCTTCTGGTACGGCCTTGTAGTCGGGCCAGATGGAATACTGTTCTTCGTGGTTGACCACTACCTGAAACAGGATGTCGTCGCGGTCAAATACTGAGGTCATTGCTGTTCTCCATCGCTGAAAGACTGGCTGCGCACCGCGCGCAGCACTGATATCTGTAGAAACGTACCAAGCGTGCAAAAAATTAGAGGCTGGCGACCGCCGCCGCCAACGCGCGCCCGAAGATGTCCGCCACCTGGTCGACTTCAGCCGCAGTAATTACCAGCGGCGGCAGGAAACGCACCACGCTGCCGTGCCGGCCACCGAGTTCCAGGATCAAGCCGCGCTTGAGGCATTCACGCTGCACCAGTGGCGCCAGTTGGCGGTGCACGGGTGGATGGCCCTGGATGTCTAGTGGACCATTCGGGTCTACCAGTTCCACACCCAGCATCAGCCCACGACCGCGAATATCGCCCAGCTGTGGAAAGTCGCGTTGCAGGATGCGCAGGTGTTCGCCCAGGCGTTCGCCCATGGCGGCCGCGTGACCGGCCAGGTCGTGATCCTTGAGGTAGCGCATCACCGCCGAGCCTGCCGCCATCGCCATCTGGTTACCCCGGAAGGTCCCGGCGTGGGCGCCCGGCAGCCAGGTGTCGAGCCAGTCGCGATACACCACCACCGCCAACGGCAAGCTGCCGCCGATGGCCTTGGACATCACCACCACATCCGGAATGATGCCGGCGTGTTCGAACGCAAACATCTTGCCGGTGCGACCGAAACCGCTCTGAATTTCATCAACGATCAACGCCACGCCCGCCTGCTCGGTGATACGGCGCAGGCCGCGCAGCCAGTCGAGATCCGCCGGAATCACACCGCCCTCGCCCTGCACCACTTCGACGATCACCGCCGCCGGCAATAGCACGCCCGCTTCGGGATCGTTCAGCAGGTTTTCCAGGTAATGCAGGTTGACCCGCACGCCTTCCGCGCCCCCCAAGCCAAACGGGCAACGGTAGTCGTAGGGGTACGGCAAAAACTGCACGCCATTGCCGAGCAAGGCGCCCAAGGGTTTTTTCGGCCCCAGGCTGCCCATCAGGCTCAACGCGCCCTGGCTCATGCCGTGGTAACCGCCCTGGAAAGACAGTACGGTGCTGCGCCCGGTGGCGGTGCGCACCAACTTCAACGCGGCTTCCACCGCATCCGTGCCAGTAGGGCCGCAGAACTGGATTTTCGCTTCCCGCGCCAACGCAGGCGGCAACAGACCGAACAGGTCCTGTACGAACTGATCCTTGACCGGTGTCGTCAGGTCCAGGGTGTGCAGGGGCAATTCATCGGCCAGCACTTGCTGGATCGCCTCGATCACCACCGGGTGGTTATGCCCGAGCGCCAAGGTGCCCGCACCGGCCAGGCAGTCAATGAAACGGCGGCCTTCCACGTCTTCCACATAGAGGCCCTTGGCGCGTTTGAGTGCCAGGGGAATGCGTCGCGGGTAGCTGCGGGCGTTGGATTCCTGCTGGCGCTGGCGGGCGAGCAGCGGGGTTTCGTCGAACTGGTAAAGCGTTTCATGCACCTGGACGTCTTCGATACGGCTGGTAGCGACTGACATTTCTCGATCCCTCAATACGCTGATGATGGTGACCAAACTGCCGATCCGCTGGCGTCTGGCCCAAGGGGCATGCGCACGGATTTCCTGTTCTGGAAACGCACCAGCGTCAGGAGGATTTACTCCTCCGGTCGCGAAAATCCCTCAACCGCATAGCCCCTGGTACTTTTCATTCAACGCATAAAGAATCGCGCAGGTTTCAGCATCCAGAAACCCACGATAATCCCGTGGACGAAAGTGCATCTGAAACGCTCGCGTGCGCTGTTCAAAGCCCTGCCGATTCTTCGCCGGCGCATACCCGTAGCGCTGAAACGCCCGCTCCACTTCGACTTCCGACGGCAGCCCCAGGCAGAAGCGGCGTTGATACATCGTCTGGGACGTCTCATCAAACCAGGCCCCTACTCCGGCGTCATACAAGCGCCGCCACGGCAGTTGCGGCCCTGGATCGCTCTTACGGCTGAACGCCACGTCCGAATGCCCGAGAATGTCGGTAGGCCCAATCTGTGGATAACGTCCGAGAATGTCGCGCACCAGGGCAATCAACACGTCGACTTGTTCCTCACCGTAGGCGGGAAAGGTGAACACACCGCCGTCATCCCTTGCCAGGTTGACGATCTCGATACCGACCGAGCGGCTGTTGAGGTTGTCGCGCCCTGCCCAATGACTCACCCCGGCATGCCAGGCGCGCTTGTCCTCTTCCACCAACCGGAACACCCGCAACTCTTCGTAGCCTGCGGCGCGGTAGCTGGGGTCGCCGGGGTCGGGCAGCAGGTAGTGCGCACTCACGCCATCCTGGGTCAGGGTGCGCAGGGAGGAGCCAAAAGGTGCCGCGGTGTAATGCAGGATCACCTGCCGCACGGGCTCGCCGTTGCGTTCGTTGAAGCCTTTGGCAGGGAAGCTTGTATCGATGACCAACATAAGAACCGTCCTTTTCAATACAGGCCGAGTCGTTCAGCCCGTTCAAGCGCAAAAAATTACCGCCATCCTGAAGGCTTGATCCTCAGGAGGGCGGTAACTATGTGGCACTTGAAAGAAAAGTGATCAGCGCCGCAGCGGCATGCCCAGGTCGACGCGCAGGCCATCCGGCTGGCTGTCGAACTTCAGCGAGCAGGAGCAGCGCTGCACGATTGCTTGCACAATCGCCAGGCCCAGGCCGCAGCCTTCGCTGCTGCCATTGCGCCAGAAGCGTTGGGTCAGGTACTGCAGGTCCTCCGGCGAAATCTGCTGGCCGTGGTCACGCACGCGGAACACCACGTTATCCGCCTCGATCAATACGCGCAGTTCCACCCGTGTGTCCGCAGGCGTATGGCGCAGGGCGTTGTCCAGCAGATTGCGCAGGGCTGCGACCGCCAGGCCCACCGGCATTTCCACCGGGGTAGCGGACAGATTGTCCGGGAGGATCAGGTCGATACGCGCGTTATCGCCGGCATTGGCATCCTGGATGGCCAGCCGTGCCACGTCCTCGGCACTGGAGTGCATGCCATCGTCAAATGACAGGTTGCCCTCCACCCGCGCCAGCAGCAGCAATTGCTCCAGGGTGCGATGCAGGCGGTCGGCGCCCTCCTCGGCGTGGGCCAGGGATTGGTCGCGGGCTGCGCCGTCGGTCATGCGCGCCACTTGCAGGTGGGTCTTGATCGCTGTCAATGGGCTGCGCAGTTCGTGGGCGGCGTCGCCGGTGAGGCGGCGTTCGCGCTCGATGGTCTTGGCGATGCGTTGCAACAGTTGGTTCTGGGTGTCGAGCAGCGGCTTGAGCTCGCTGGGCAACGGGTGGATCTGCAAAGGTTCCAGGGAATCGGCACTGCGCCGCATTAAGGCGTCACGCATGCGGTTGAGCGGCAGCAGGCTCTGGCCGATGCCCAGCCACAGCAGGCACAGGCAGCCAAGCATTGCCACGCCGACCGGCACCGAAGCGGCCAGCAGGATCGACAGATTCAACGCCTCACGCTCCACCTGACGGTCGGCGGTGGTGATCAACAGGTCACCACGGGACAGGGTGAAACTGCGCCAGTTCACACCATCGATCACCTGGTCACGAAAGCCACTCTGGCGCGACTCCAGGCCTTCATCCGGCGTGGCATGACTGCGCGCCAGCACTTCGCCACGCAAGGAGCTGACCTGACACGCCATGCCACCTGGCACATTCAGTTGTGCCCCATGGAAATGCGCACCGCCGCTCACACTGGCCAGGCCCGGCATCTGCTCGGTCAGCCCAGCCACCATGCGCGCCGACGCCACCAGGCGTTGGTCGAGGGAGAACATCATCTGGTTGCGCAGGTCGTTGAGCATCCAGGCGGCCGCCAGCGCCCAGATCAACACAAAAGCGGCGCCCAGCTTGAACGTCAGGCGCAGGCGCAGGCTTTTCACGATGCGTCCTCGCCCCCGTCCGCCGGGCCCAGGCGATAGCCCAGGCCGCGCACGGTCTCGACGATGCCGTTGCCCAATTTGCGCCGCAGGTGGTGGATATGCACGTTGAGGGCGTTGCTTTCCAATTCGTCATTGAAACCGTAGACGCTGTCCTTGAGCTGTTCGCTGGACAGCACCCGGCCTTTGTTATGCAACAGGGCCTGCAACAGCGCCTGCTCGCGGCGCGACAGGTCCACCGGCTCGCCGCCCAGGAAGGTTTCGCGGCTGCTGGGGTCGTAGGCCAGGCGGCCATGTTCGATCAGGTTGACGCTGCGCCCCGCCACCCGACGCAGCAGGGTTTGCAGACGGGCGGCGAGTTCGCGCAGGTCGAAGGGTTTGAGCAGGTAGTCGTCGGCGCCGGCCTGCAGGCCGTCGACACGGTTGGTCACTGAGTCGCGTGCGGTGAGGATCAGCACCGGAATCTCCAGGCCCTGGCTGCGCTGTTGCTGCAACAGCTTGAGGCCGTCCTCGTCCGGCAGGCCGAGGTCGAGCACCATGATGTCAAACGTGGCGGCCCTGAGCATCGCGCGCGCGGCACCGGCCGAGGCCACGCGCTCCACGGTAAAACCCTGGGCGGTCAGGCCGGCCACGATGCCGCTGGCGATCAGTTCGTCGTCTTCACAGACCAGTACGTGCATGGTGAACCCTTCATGAAAGATGGGGTGATTAAAAGTGCCGTGGATTAACTGCAGATTATGCCGCTAACCCCCCCACACTCAATCTAGAATAGCCTCGGTTAATCATCGGTTAATCAACGCCACACATTGTGTGCCTACTTGCATCGAACTAAGGCTTGACCATGCGGCATCTGTTTACCTTTCTGCTGGTGTTGTTCGCGGGGTTCGCCCAGGCCGCGCCGGGCAATCCGTTTGAGACCAAACCCGATTTCCTTCCGGTGGGCAAAGCCTTCACCTTTACCTCCGAACGTCTTGAAAGTGGCGAGACCCAGCTGTATTGGCAGATTGCCGACGGTTACTACCTGTACAAGCAGCGCATGAAATTCGATGGCCTGGCCGAAAAGCCCGTGCTGCCGCAAGGCGAGGCCCATAGCGATGAATTCTTCGGTGACCAGGAGGTGTATCGCCAGGGCCTGGAGGTGAAGATCCCGGCCGGCGCCACCGGCCAGGTCAAGCTCGGCTGGCAGGGCTGTGCCGATGCGGGCCTGTGCTATCCGCCGCAGTCGATGACCGTGGACCTGGGGGGCAACCCGGCCGTTGCCGCGACCGCCGAAGCCCAGGATCAGAGCCTGGCCAGTGGCCTGCAACAACGCAGCCTGGGTTGGAGCCTGCTGCTGTTCTTCGGCCTCGGCCTGTTGCTGGCATTTGCCCCCTGTTCGCTGCCGATGCTACCGATCCTCGCCGGCCTGGTGGTTGGCAGTGGCGCCAGCCCACGTCGCGGGTTTGCCTTGGCCAGCAGCTATGTGGTGTGCATGGCGCTGGTGTATGCCGCACTGGGCGTAGTGGCCGCGCTGCTCGGCAGCAACCTCGCCGCGCTGCTGCAAACCCCTTGGATCCTCGGCAGTTTCGCCGCGCTGTTCGTCATTCTAGCCCTGCCGATGTTCGGTTTCTTCGAACTGCAACTGCCGGCCTTCCTGCGTGATCGCCTGGACAACGTCAGCCGCCAGCAAAGCGGCGGCAGCCTGGTAGGCGCTGGGATTCTCGGCGCCTTGTCCGGCCTGCTGGTGGGCCCGTGCATGACCGCACCCCTGGCCGGCGCGCTGTTGTATATCGCCCAGAGCGGCAATGCCTTGCACGGCGGCCTGATCCTGTTCGCCATGGGCATCGGCATTGGCATTCCGCTGTTGCTGTTGGTGACCGTGGGCAATCGCTTCCTGCCCAAGCCGGGCACCTGGATGAACGTGCTCAAGGGCGTCTTCGGCTTCCTGTTCCTCGGCACCGCCGTGCTAATGATTCGCCCAGTGGTCGATGAAAGCCTGTGGATCGGCCTGTGGGGCGCACTCGCGTTGGTGATGGCCTACTGCGGCTGGAGCCTGGCCCGCGAATACGGCCTGGCGGCCAAAGTGTTTGGCGCCGGTTCCCTGGTACTCGGGCTATGGGGCGCGGTGCTGGTGGTGGGCGCAGCCGGTGGCAGCGATGACCTGTGGCAACCGCTGAAGGTCTACAGCGGCTCGCGGACCGCCGCCGCACCGAGCGCTCACGACGCCTTCATGACCCTCAGCGACCCCACTGTGCTGCAAAGCCAACTCGACAGCGCCAAGGCCCAAGGCCAGTGGGTGCTGGTGGATTACTACGCCGACTGGTGCGTGTCGTGCAAGATCATGGAAAAACAGGTGTTCGGCAAACCCGAGGTGATAGCTGCCCTGAAAGACGTGCGCCTGCTGCGCCTGGACGTCACCGCCGACAACGCCGCCAGCCGCGAGCTGCTCGGCCGCTACAAAGTCCCTGGCCCGCCGAGCTTCGTGTGGATCGGCCCGGACGGTGAAGAACGCCGCGCCCAACGCATCACCGGCGAAGTGGATGCCGCCGCTTTCCTGCAACGCTGGACGCAAACCCGGGACGCCCTCTGAATGCTGACCCTGACCATCGGCACCTTCGCCATCGCCCTGAATCACATCCTGCTGATCAGCGCGCTGATTCTCGCCACCCTGGTGGGCTGGCGCGTGGCCAAGCGTGGTGGTGAAAACCCGGAATCGGTGCTGTTCAGCCTGTTCCTGCTGGGCATGCTGGTGGCCCGCGTCAGCTTTGTGCTGATGTACTGGAGTGACTACAGCCACGCGCCGCTGCAGATGGTCGACCTGCGCGACGGTGGTTTCCTCGCCTGGCCTGGCGTGATCGCGCTGATCCTGGGTGCGCTGCTGTACGGCTGGCGCCGCCCGGCCCTGCGCACGCCGCTGGGTGCCGGGGTAATCACCGGCCTGGTGTTCTGGGGCCTGACCAGTCTGTCCCTGAGCCTCTACGACAAAGGCTCGCAGCTGCCAGACATCACCCTGCGCAACGCCAATGGCGACGTGGTGCAACTGACCGATTACAAAGGCGGCCCGCTGGTGATCAACCTATGGGCCACCTGGTGCCCGCCGTGCCGTCGCGAGATGCCGGTGCTGGAACGTGCCCAACACCAACGCCCCGACGTGACCTTCCTGTTCGTCAACCAGGCCGAAAGCATGCAGAGCGTCAGCACCTTCCTCGCCACCCAGGGCCTGACCCTCGACAACGTTTTATTCGATGCCAGCGGCCGTCTCGGCCAGGCCGTGGACTCGATGGCCTTGCCGACGACGCTGTTCTATAGCGCCGAAGGACGCCTGATCAACAGCCACCTCGGCGAACTGTCCCAAGCCAGCCTGGCCCGTGCCATGGAACCCTTCGACACCGCCCCACAAAGGAAACCGACATGCCTCGCCTCCGCCACCTGCTGACCCTGCTGCCGCTGACGCTCGCGGCCACCCTGGCCCAGGCCGAAGACTGGCCAGCGCCGATCAAACAGATCGAGGCCAAGGGCGCCAAGATCCTTGGCAAATTCGACGCACCCAGCGGCCTTACCGGCTACGCCGCCCAGTACCAGAACCGTGGCATGGCCCTGTACCTGACCGCCGACGGCAAAAGCGTGATCGCCGGCAACCTGTACGACGCCCAAGGCAACGACCTGAGCAGCGCGCCGCTGGAAAAACTGGTGTACGCGCCGATGGCCAAGGAAGTCTGGGCCAAGATGGAAAAAAGCAGCTGGATCCAGGACGGCGACGTAAAAGCCCCGCGCATCGTCTACCTGTTCAGCGACCCCAACTGCCCTTACTGCAACATGTTCTGGGAACAGGCGCGTCCGTGGGTAAAGGCCGGCAAAGTGCAGCTGCGCCACATCATGGTTGGCATCATCCGCGAAGACAGCCCAGGCAAATCCGCCGCGCTGTTCGCCGCCAAGGACCCGCAAAAAGCCCTGGAAGAACATGAGGCTGCCGGCAAAGGCAGCAAGTTGCAGGCGCTGGACAAGATCCCGGCCGATATCGAGGCCAAGCTTGATAGCAACATGAAGTTGATGGATGAGCTGGAATTGTCAGCGACGCCGGCGATCTTCTATCTGGATGACAAGGGAGGGTTGCAGCAACAGCAAGGGGCGCCTTCGCCGGAGAAGTTGGGGAAGATACTCGGGGCGAGGTAAATAAAGTTAACAAAATCCAATTACAAAAATGCCCGCACGAAGCGAGCATTTTTGTATATCACCACTTCAACTTATTACAGTTCCTTTACTCGAATGTTGTCAATGGCGTAATCATTCCCTGCCCCGTAGCTACGTGATTGTAAAGTGCTAATAACACCGTCGTTGCACCCACAAAGCAATCTGCGTGGTCAACAACGAATCTTGCCCAGTTTTACGTAATACCAGGCAGGCATGGCAGTGCGACTGGCGAATGTCACCCTTCGCGATGCAGATTTGGGGCGCCGAAATAATTGCATCTGGTCCGAGTGACTTTGAAACGCCCATGTATCTCACATGGGCGTTTTTTTGTAGTTACAACCAGAATGTGAAGAAGTCAAAAAACATGTAGTCCCCACAGACTATCTCTATCCTTCCGACTTTTGAGTTTGCGGGTGCGCTGAAGTCCACCCAGCCCTGAAGCGCCCCCCCCTGATTGGCCCCAGTCAGGTTCACAGCCCCCAAATAGACACCCGACGCACTGTAGAACGTGAGTTGAGTAGGAAGGTGACTCCACGTGTAAGCGAACTTCACTCGCACGCATTCAAAAGCCAAGTCCAAACGCAGATGTTGTTTCGGATTTTGGTCAGAGCCTTGGCACAACACAATTGCTTGCCCCTCCAGCAGCCCGGGAGTTGGATAGTATGAATCGATACCGGCTGGACCAGGGCCGGAGAGGAACGTGATCTGCATAGTCGACGTACTAATACTCTGACCTGCCGAGATAAGCTTGGTGGGCTCTCCAGTGAAGTTCTCATAACGAATCTCAGGTGGCGCAACCACGTTCAACATCCGCGTTGGACATACCACATTCGCAGTCGAGCTACCGTCCGTTGCGACGCTGAATGTAAGGGAACAACTGGTTTTATCCATTAGCTTATCCAACTCGGGTCGCAGAACAGGCCCCGCCACCCCCGCGGTCTCCTCTGCTGCCGTAATGGTTCTGGCCGAGTACACGTAGAACGAGTAGGGGTTGCCGTCTTTGCCCGTCCCGTCCACGCGCAACCAGCACTTCTGCCCAGCCCGCAGGAACCACATCGGATCTTCGAGCGAATCGGCATCCCCAATAAATGTTCTAAGGTCCAGCACGGCATTTTGAGTCCTAGGCGGTGTTGCCTCCAGCACGTTCGGCGTTTCCAGTCGCACCGGCAAACTGATGTTCAAGTTCAAAGGCGATGAGGTCTGCACCTTGCAGGCGGTGGTGACGGTGTAAATGATCTCCACCACCTTACCCATGCTCTCGATCACGGCTTCCGGCGGTAGAGTAAAGATGACCGACCCCGAAGCACTGCCGGGCTTGGATGCCAAAGGCCAGCAAGTACCATCAGGCTTTTTCCAGCAGACGCTGAGGGTGTGCTTGGGGTTATTGCCGACATAATTCACTTCAACATGTACGCCATTGCGCCCGTTGTAAGCGGTCAATTGGTCAAGCACCGCTTCCGTCACTTTTGGCTCAACCAGTACCAGAGGTTCCTGCTCTATTTTGAATCCCTGGGTTGGGAATTCAATCGCAGTAGCCCGATTGCATTTGCCATCAAAACCCACAGCGAAATGCAGTTGGAACTCAGTGCAATCCGCCAGTGCCTTCAGCTTAGCCCTTGAGATTAACGTATCGACGCCCTTCGCCACCCAGTCTGCGGTAAGCGGTTCATCTCCCAATATATCGAACTGATAGACGCTGCCATTCTCAAGCTCACCGGTTACCCACATCCAACAGCATTGACCCTCAGCGGCGTAGTCAAAGATCGGAACGCTACCTGTGGCGTCACCGACAAATGTGCTGAGGTCCAGCGTACCCGAAGTTGCTTCTTCAATGTTCGTCCGTGGAAGCTGGGGTGCCAGCACGTCGATGTTTCGCTGAGGCGAAGACTGCGGCGCGTAATGATTGAATTGCAGGGTGTAATCTAGCGTCAGCGTCTTATTGAATAGCGCAGCGAGGACCTTGGGAGGGACGTCAAACGACAAGCTGCTTTCACCCGCTTTCACTTTCTGACAACCGAGCGCTATAGGCCCATAGTTGCGTCCTTGGGCCTGGGCGCAAACCAGATCGCCTTCAGCCATGCCGGCATAATTGACGACCGCATGCCCGCCCTTGACGGTGTTGGTTGGGTTGACCTGCCAGTGACCGGGAGGCAGCTCGACCGACTCTAGCAGATGTGAAGGATTCAAATCCTGGTACGGGTCCACTTGCAGCAGCGTGGTGGTACGCAAGTGGAAATCCTGGGCGTTGATAGGCAGTGGGTTTTCAAGTAGAGGGTCGCCTGCATCAGGGTAGACAGGGCTGGTTCCATCCCAAATGACACCCAGGTGGGCCGTCAGCGCCGAATAGTCATCCAGCCTGGACATCCATGGGCGTGAAAGAGGGAACCTGAAGACATAACCCGTATGAGCCTCATGGGGCTGTACCACATGATCCAGCGCAACCCAGATGAATCGGTATGGCGCGGTGTGCTGGTTACCGGCGACCGTGATAAACAACCGTTGCCCAGGAAAGATAAAGGGCCAGGCCTCGACTTCGACCGTTTCATCACCAGCAAAACTCTGCATCCTCAGCCACCAAGTGTTCCACTCGTTCTTGGAGTGCTTAAACACAGGCCTCGATACAACCAGATCCTCCTCCCTCAATAACTGAACTTCCAGCTCCAGCACCAGGGAAGTTTCCTCCTTTGCGCCCGCGAACGCCGTGCACCACATCAGCACCGTATGCCCAATCATCAAACTGAGTAACTGCGCAGAAATCGGTACTACATCATCGCCATCCTCAACAAAGATGGGCTCAAATGCAGGCTCGGCCTGGCCCTTGATCGCGATGAAAAATGTGCAGTCCGTCGCCCCCGCAGGCAGTGTCAGCTTGGCTTCAGTCCCATTGATCGCCTCCATGGGGTAAAGCACGCTGTTATTGGCTGCGAACTTGACAATAGGAAAGGGAAATTGCGCCTTGGGCTTTTTCGGCGGGCGAGGCGGAGTTTTGGCGGGTTGGAGAGACGAGGTTTTTTTAGAGATCGGTTTTTTAGCCACGATAAGACTCCTGTCCAACGTTAGATAACCGTCGAGGCTGGCCATGCCAGCCAAAAACTTCGGTTATCTAACGCTCGGATCAGAAATCTTGCCTACTGTCAGATCTGACAGTTCTGACAAGTGGCGCGCTTAAAGTCCCTCCAACTCCGCCATCAAATCACTCAACCGATCCACCTTCTCGGCACTGATCTCATTCGCTCCCAGCCCATCGATATACTCAGCCAACTCCGCCACCGTGCTGCACTCGAACATCGCTCGTAGCGGCACATCCCGCTGCAAGGTTTTTTGCACCCGCGAGGCAATCTGTGTGGCCAGCAACGAATGCCCACCCCGTTCGAAGAAGTTGTCTTGCACCCCGACCCTTTCGACTTTCAGCACTTCGGCCCAAATCCCGGCCAAGGTGCTTTCCAGTTCGTTGCGCGGCGCCAGGTAGTCCTGGCTGTGCAGCTGGCCGATCTCCAGGGCCGGCAGCGCCTTGCGGTCGAGTTTGCCGTTGGCGTTGAGCGGCAGGCGGTCGAGCCAGAGCCAGTGCAGCGGCACCATGTATTCCGGCAGTTCGGCGCGCAGGCGCTGCTTGATGCGATCCAGGCGTTCGCTTGGGTTCAGTGCATCATCCGCCGCCACCAGGTAGCCGACCAGGTGCTTGCCATTGACGCCTTCATGCACACCTACCGCCGCGTCGCGCACTTCCGGTTGTTCGTGCAGGCGCGCTTCGATTTCACCCAGTTCGATGCGGTAGCCACGAATCTTCACCTGATGGTCGACACGCCCGACGTACTCCAGCACGCCGTCGCTGCGACGGCGTGCGAGGTCGCCGGTGCGGTACAGGCGTTCGCCCGGAGCGCCGAAGGGGTTGGGCACAAACAACGGCGCGGTGCGCAGCGGATCGCTGACGTAGCCGCGACCGACACCGGTGCCTGCGACGCACAACTCACCCACCGCGCCTTGCGGTACCAGTTCCAGGGCGCCATCGAGCAGGTACAAACGGTTGTTGTCGGTCGGCGTACCAATCGGCAGATAGGTGCCACGGGTCGACGCCAGGTCGACACGGTAGAACGCCACATCGTCCGAGCATTCCGCCGGACCATAAGCGTTCACCAGCCCAATCTGCGGATAACGCAGCAACCACTGATGCGCCAATTCCGGCGGCATCGCTTCACCGGTCGGCAGCATCCAGCGCAAGCCATCCAGGCCGATGCGCTCCTGGGCCAGCATGCCCTGGATCAGCGACGGCACGCTTTCCAGCACGGTGATGCCTTGAGCCTGGACATGCTCCAGCAAGCCCTGAGGATCATGGGCGATGGCGTTCGGCACGATATCCACCCGTGCGCCAAACAACGGCGCAGCGAGGAACTGCCACACGGAAATATCGAAGCTCTGCGAAGCGGTCTGCGCAATCACATCCGCGTCGCTCAAGGCCAGGTACGGCACCTTGCTCAACTGGTTGTTGAGCATGCCGCGCTGTTCCACCATCACACCCTTGGGCAGGCCGGTGGAGCCCGAGGTGTAGATCACGTAGGCGAGGTTGTCCGGGCCACTGTAGAGGCCAGGGTTTTCGCCACGTGCCGGTATCTCTTCCCACACCAGCAACTGGCAGTCGAAACCCTCCAACAACTCGATGGCCTGCTCGCGGGATGCCTCGGTGCAGACCAGCAATGGCGTGCGACTCAGGTCGATGATGCTGCGCAGGCGCTGGCTTGGCAGGCCAGGGTCCAGCGGCAGGTAACCGGCACCGGCCTTGAAGCTGCCGATGATCATGCCCAGCAGGTCGAGATTACGTTCGGCGAGCAACGCCACCGGCTGATCCAGGCCGACACCCGCTGCGATCAGCGCGTGGCCCAGGCCGTTGCTGCGGCGGTTCAGTTCCTCGTAAGTCCACTGCTGGTCTAGGCAATTGGCGGCAATGCGTTGCGGGTGCGCGGCGACCTGCTCTTCGAACAGTTCGATGTAGCTGCGCTCCAGCGGGTAAGCATGCTCACTCTGGTTGCAGCCCTCCACCAGGAACCCGCGCTCCTGCTCGCCAATCAGCGGCAAGTCGGCCATGTCGCCATGGAAGCCTTGGACCAACGCCAGCAGCAGGCGCTTGAACTCACCGAGCATGCCTTGCACGGTGGTTTCGTCGAAGTAGCGCTGGTCGTAGGACAGGTGCAGGCCCAGGTCATCGCCCGGATAACACACGGCCGTCAGCGGGAAGTTGGTGTGGGTACGGCCGGAATCCGAGGTGGCATTCAGGCTTTGTGCGCGGTCCAGCACCGAGACTTCCACCGGGGCGTTTTCGAACACGAACAGGCTGTCGAACAGCGGCTGGCCCTTGGGCAGTTCGCTGTGTTCCTGGATCGTCACCAGCGGCAGGTATTCGTACTCGCGCAGTTGCATATTGCTGTCGAGCAAGCCGCTCAGCCATTGGCGCACGCTGCAACGCTGGTCATCCTCGGGCAGTTTCACCCGCAGCGCGATGCTGTTGATGAACAGGCCGACGGTGCGCTGCATCTCCGGCATTTCCACCGGGCGCCCGGCCACGGTCACACCGAACAACACGTCGCGATCACCGCTCAGACGGCGCAGCACCAGCGCCCAGGCCGCCTGAGCGAAGGTGTTGACGGTCAGTTGGTGAGCCTGGGCCAGTTCGCGCAGTTGCGCACCGTCGCGGGCATCGAGGCGGGTGTAGCAATCGCCCACCACCATGCCGCCGCTGTGGCCCGCGTGTTCACGCAGGAACGGCCGGTCGCTCGGGATCGGCGTGGTGCGCTCGAAACCTTGCAGGTTCTGCTGCCACCACTGGCGCGCTTCGTTGAGGTTCTGGCGTTGCAGCCAGGCGATGTAGTCGCGATAACGCGGCGGTGTCGCCAGTTGCGCGTCGCGGCCTTCACCCAGGGCCATGTAGAGTTCGAAGAAGTCATTCATCAGCAACGAACGGCACCAGGCATCGATAAGGATGTGGTGGTTGCTCATCATGAACCAGTAGCGCTCGGCACCGACGCGGATCAGGCGCAGGTGGAACGGTGCCTGGTTGAGCAGATCGAAACCGGCTTCGCGCTCTTGCTTGAGCAGCGCTTGCAGACGCGGTTCCTGTTCGCTTTCCGGCGCGTTGCTCCAGTCCAGGTATTCAATCGGCGTGCTGCCCGGTTTGTGGATCACTTGCAGCATGTCTTCGCCGACGTTCCAGCAGAACGAGGCGCGCAGGGCTTCGTGGCGGGCGATCACCGCCTGCCAGGCCTGGGCGAAACGCTCCGGGTCCAATGCGCTGTTGATGCGGTAGCGGTCCTGCATGTAGTAGAGGCCGGTGCCGGGCTCCAGCAGGGTGTGCAGCAGCAGGCCTTCCTGCATCGGGGTCAGCGGGTAGACGTCTTCGATGGCGCTGGCGGCAATCGGCAGGCTATCGAGTTGCGCTTGGGTCAGGTGCGCCAGCGGGAAGTCGGACGGCGTGAGGCCTCCGGCATCGTCCTGCAGGCAATGCGCGACCAGGCTTTGCAGCTCAGCGAGGTAGGCATCCGCCAGTTCATGGATGCTCTGTTGATCGTGACGCTCGCGGCTGAAGGTCCAGCGCAGCACCAGTTCACCGCCGTACACCTGGCTGTCGACGCTCAACTCGTTGGGCAGCGGCGCGTCCGGGTCATGGGCCAGGCCGGCGGACTCGTCCAGCGGGTGGAACAAGGCATCGGCACCGAAGCTCTGGTCGAACTGGCCGAGGTAGTTGAAGGTGAGCTGCGCGCTCGGCAGCGCGGCCATGGTCTGCTTGCACAGGTCATCGGCCAGGTAGCGCAGCACGCCATAGCCCAGGCCTTTATGCGGTACGGCGCGCAGTTGCTCCTTGATCGCCTTGATCGAATCGCCCTGCCCGGCGTGCGGGGTCAGGCGCAGCGGGTAAGCACTGGTGAACCAGCCGACGCTGCGGGTCAGGTCGATGTCATCGAACAGGGTTTCACGGCCATGGCCTTCCAGTTGGATCAGCGTCGAAGCGTGGCCGCTCCAGCGGCATACCACGCGGGCCAAGGCGGTCAGCAGCAGGTCGTTGACTTGGGTGCGGTAGGCGCTTGGCGCCTGTTGCAGCAACTGGCGGGTGTGTTCGGCATCCAGGCGCACGCTGACGGTGTCGGCGTCGCGGTTGCGCAGCGAGCCTTGTGGACGGGCCACTGGCAATACGGTTTCCGGCCCAGCCAATTGGTCTTGCCAGACGCTCAACTCTTCACGCAGGGATTCGCTGCCGGCATAGGCCTGCAAACGTGCGGCCCAATCACGCAAGGCGCTGGTCTTGGCCGGCAGGCTGACGGACTGGCCTTCGCTGAGTTGGCGGTAGACGTTTTGCAAGTCTTCCAACAACACGCGCCAGGACACGCCGTCTACCACCAGGTGATGGATCGCGATCAACAGGCGTTGCTGTCCCTCGGGTCCGTCCACCAGCAAGGCGCGCAGCAGCGGGCCGTGTTGCAGGTCGAGGCTGCGCTGGGTGTCGGTGAACAGCGCGGTGCACTGCGCCATGTCACGCACTTGCGCCTGCATCAGCACGCCGCCGTGCGGCACGGCTAAATGCTCGGCGTGCCATTGCGCGTCGCGCTGGCAGAAGCTCAGGCGCAGGGCGTCGTGGTGTTCCAGCACCGCCAGCAGTGCTTGTTCCAGGCGATGGGGGTCGAGCAGTTGCAGTGGTTTGAGGACCAGCGCCTGGTTCCAGTGCTGACGGTTCGGGATCTCGGTGTCGAAGAACCAATGCTGGATTGGCGTGAGGCCCGAGCTGCCGGTCAGCACGCCCTGCTCTGCCGTGACCTGCTCGGAGCGCGTGGCCACGGCGGCTAGGGTCTGCACGGTTTGGTGCTGGAACAGGTCACGGGGGCTGAAGTGAATCCCGGCCTGTCGCGCACGGCTGACCACCTGGATCGACAGGATCGAGTCGCCACCCAGCTCAAAGAAGTTATCGTCCAGGCCGACTTGCTGCACGTTCAGCACGGCGCACCAGATCGCCGCCAACGTCTGTTCAAGCTCGTTGCGTGGCGCCACATATGTTTGGCGGTTTGCCTCAGGATCCGGTTGCGGCAAGGCACGGCGATCAAGTTTGCCGTTGGCGGTCAGCGGCATGCTGTCCAGCACGATCAGGTGCGCGGGCACCATGTAGTCCGGCAGTTGCGCCTTGAGATGGGCCTTCAGCGCGTCACGCAGCGCGCCGTGCTCGGCATCGCTGACCAGATACGCCACCAGCTGTTTGCCGCTCGGCGAATCCAGCGCCAGCACCACTGCTTCGCGCACGGCAGCGTGTTCGAGCAGGCGGGTTTCGATCTCGCCCAGTTCGATACGGAAACCACGGATTTTCACCTGATGGTCGATCCGCCCCAGGTACTCCACCAGGCCATCGGCGCGTTGGCGCACCAGGTCACCGGTGCGGTACAGGCGCCCGCCGTTGCGCGCAAACGGGTCCGCGACAAAACGTTCTGCGGTCATGCCCGGACGCTGGTGATACCCCTGCGCCAGGCCCGCCCCGCCGACGTACAACTCGCCGGTCGCGCCTTGCGGCACCAGGGCCAGGTCGGCGTCGAGAATGTAAGCCACGCGGTCACCGATGATGCTGCCGATCGGCACGCTGGCGGCGCCCTCCTCCAACTGCTCCGGCGCGAGGCTGGCCAGCGGCATCACCACGGTTTCAGTCGGGCCATAGGCGTTGAAAAATACCTGCGGCTGGAACGCGGCACGGATGCGCTGCAAATGTTCGCCGGTCAGGGCTTCGCCGCCGGTGATGCACATGCGCACCGGCAAGGTTTGTTGTTGAGTCGCCAACCACTGCGCCAACTGGCTGCCGTAGCTCGGCGTGAAACCCAGGATGTTGATGCCATGGGTGCGGATCAGCCCGCAGATTTCTTCTGCATCCCACTGGCCCTGCGCCCGCAACACCACCTGCGCACCACTGAGCAGCGGCACCAGCAGGCGCTCGGTGGCGGCGTCAAAGTTGATCGAATAGAAGTGCAGCTCGCAGTCCTCCGCGCGCATGCCAAACCGCTCGATCACCGCCGCGCAATGCATGGCGATTTCACCGTGGGACACCACCACGCCTTTCGGCTTGCCGGTGGAACCGGAGGTGTAGATCAAGTACGCCTGGTGTTGCGGCAGGCTGATAAATGGCAGCGCATCAGCCGGGTAGTTGGCCAGCACCGGCAAGTCATCTTCCAGGCACCAGCACGCCACGGTGGCCGGCAACTCGCCGAGGGCTTCGAACATCGCCGCATCGCTGAGCAGCAGGCCGATGCCGCTGTCTTCGATCATGTAGTGCAGGCGGTCCAGCGGGTATTCCGGGTCCAGCGGCACATAGGCGCCGCCGGCCTTGAGGATCGCCAGCAGGCCGATGACCATTTCCAGGGAGCGCGGCAACGCCAGGCCGACACGCACCTGCGGGCCGACGCCACGTTCGCGCAGCATCCAGGCCAGGCGGTTGGCGCGTTCGTCGAGTTCGCGGTAGCTGAGGGTGACGCCAGCAAAGGTCAGCGCCGGCGCATCGCCACGCACTGCGGCCTGTTGGCTGAACAGTTGCTGGATGCACTGGTCGAGACGGTGCTCACCTTTCTCGACGCCCAGGCTGTCTTGCAACACGCGCTGTTCTTCGGCGCCCAGCAACGGCAATTCGCTGAGACGCTGCTGCGGGTTGGCGATCAACGCTTCCAGCAGGTTGCGCCAATGCTCGGCCATGCGCGCAATGCGCGGCTCGTCAAACAGGTCGGTGCTGTAGGTCAGGCAGCAACCCAGGCGATGGTCGAGGTCGGTGACTTCCAGGTTGAGGTCGAACTTGGTCGCGCGGGCATCGTTGGCCAGGTATTCAACGGTCATGCCGGCCAGTTGGCGGCTCTGCTGGAACTCCCAGCGCTGCACGTTGCACATCACCTGGAACAGCGGGTTGTACGCCGCGCTGCGCGGCGGTTGCAGCGCTTCCACCAAGTGGTCGAAGGGCAAGTCCTGATGGGACTGGCCCTCGATCACGGTGTGACGTACCTGCTCGAAAAGTTCAGCAACGTTCATCTGCCCATTGAGCTGGCAACGCAGCACCTGGGTGTTGAGGAACGCGCCGATCAGGCCTTCGCTTTCCGGGCGAATGCGGTTGGCCACCGGAGCGCCGATACGCAGGTCGGTCTGGCCGCTGTAGCGGTAGAGCAACACGGCCAGGGTGGCGGTCATGGTCATGAACAGGGTCAGGCCGCGCTCGGCATTGAAAGCACGCACGCGGGCTGCGAGATCGTCGCTTAAATCGAAACGGTACAGCTCGCCCTGGTGGCTTTGCACGGGTGGGCGTGGACGGTCGCCGGGCAGTTCCAGCAGCGGGTGTTCATTGCCCAATTGTGCGATCCAGTAATCCAGCTGGCGCTGACGCTCGCCGGATTCCAGCCACTGGCGCTGCCACACGCTGTAGTCGAGGTATTGCACCGGCAGCGGCGCCAGCGGCGAGTCGCGCTCGTCGATAAAGGCTTCGTACAAGGCACTGAGTTCACGGGCAAAGATGTCCATGGCCCAGCCTTCGGTGACGATGTGGTGCAGGGTCAGGACCAGGTAGTGTTCCTGCTCGCCGGCCTTGACCAGGCACGCACGCAGCAGCGGCCCGGTTTCAAGATTGAATGGCGTGTGCGCCTCGTGATCGGCCAGTTGTTGCAGGCGCAGTTGGCGTTCGGCTTCGCCCAGCGCGGAGAAATCCTGCCAGTCCATGCGCAAGCCGGTCTGCGGCGAGACCTTCTGATAGGCCACACCGTCGACGCTCGGGAAGGTGGTGCGCAGGGTTTCGTGGCGCATGATCAGCGCTTGCAACGCCGCCTCGAAACGCCCCACATCCAGCACGCCGCGCAAACGCGCCATGCCGCCGACGTTGTAGGCCGGGCTGTCCGGCTCCATTTGCCACAGGAACCACATGCGCTGCTGGGAATAGGACAACGGCACCGGTTGGCTGCGGTCGACCTTGGCGATGGCAGTCTGTTGGTTGCGCTGGCCTGAAGCCTGGATCAGGCCGACCTGCTCGACAAACGCTCCCAACTCACTGGCTTCAAACAAGGTGCGCAACGGCAGCTCGACGTCACAGGCCTGGCGGGTGCGGGAGATGATCTGCGTGGCCAGCAACGAGTGACCGCCGAGGGCGAAGAAATCATCGCGCAGGCCAATGCCTGGCAGGCCGAGGACTTCGCGCCAGATGGCGGCGATCTGCTGTTGCAGCGGGGTTTCGGGTTCGACATGTTCACGCACTTGCCACACCGGTTCGGGCAACGCGCGGCGGTCCAGCTTACCGCTGGGGCTCAGCGGCATGGCGTCCAGGCGCATCAACAGCGCGGGCACCATGTACTCCGGCAATTCGGCGGCCAACGCAGTTTTGACCTGCTGTTCGTCCAGGCTGCCCTGGGCGGTGAAGTAGCCGATCAACTGCCCGTCACGCACCTGCACCACCGCTTGGGCGATGCCCTCCAGGGCGAGCATGCGCGCTTCGATTTCTTCCGGTTCCACACGGAAACCGCGCAGCTTGACCTGCTGATCGAGGCGACCGAGGTACTCGATCACGCCGTCGGCATTCCAACGCGCGCGGTCACCGGTGCGGTACAAGCGTGCGCCGGCCTCACCAGAGGGATCGGCAACAAAACGCTCCGCCGTCAGCCCGGCACGCCCGAGGTAACCGCGGGCCAGGCCGATGCCGCCGATGCATAGCTCACCCGGCACGCCCAACGGCACAGGGTTGAGCTGTTCATCCAGCACACGGCAGATTACATTGCCCAGCGGCCGACCAATCGGCGAGCGCTCGCCGTCTTCGGCGCTGCAGTGCCAGTGGGTCACGTTTATCGCGGTTTCGGTCGGGCCATAGCGGTTGTGCAACTGCACCGCCGGCAACTGTGCCAACACACGATTACGCAACTCGGCGGGCAAGGCTTCACCACCCGAGAACAGGCGACGCAGGCTGGTGCATTCGGCCACCAACGGCTCGTCGATAAACAACTGCAACAGCGGCGGCACAAAGTGCAGCGTGGTCACGTCGTGTTCCTGCACCAACTGTGCGATGCGATGTGGGTCGCGATGCTCACCAGGGCCAGCCAGCACCAGACGGCATCCGGTAATCAGTGGCCAGAAGCATTCCCACACCGACACGTCAAAACTGATCGGCGCCTTTTGCATCAGCACGTCGGTTTCATTGAGTTGATAAGTGGCCTGCATCCACTGCAAGCGCTCGGCCAACGCGGCGTGCGTATTGCCCACGCCTTTGGGTTGGCCGGTGGAGCCGGAGGTGTAGATCACGTAGGCGAGGTTATCGCCGTGCAGGTGCAGGCCGGGCGGCTGGGTCGGCCAGCTATCGAGGTGCAGGCTGTCCATGGCGATCACGCAAACGCCGTCGCTACTCGGCACCTGTTCCAGCAGCGCGATCTGGGTCAGCAACAGGTGAACGCCACTGTCCTTGAGCATGTAGGCCAGGCGTTCGGCGGGGTAATCAGGGTCCAGCGGCACGTAGGCGCCACCGGCCTTGATGATCGCCAGCAAGCCGATCAACAGTTGCGGCGAACGCTCGGCGGCGATGGCCACGCACACGTCCGGGCCGACGCCCTTGTCACGCAGGTAATGGGCCAAGCGGTTGGCCTGGGTGTGCAGCTGGGCGAAGCTCAGGTTGCCGCCATCCCAGACCAGCGCGGTGGCGTCCGAGGTCTGCTGGTTGAGCAGTTCGGGCAGCCACACTTGGGCCGGTGCGCAGGGTGCTTCGCTGTAAAGCGCCTGTTCGTCGTGCTGCGTCAGCGCAAGGTCGCCGATGGCTTGCTGGGGCTGCTCGCAGACGGCGTGCAACAGGTTGATGTAGTGCTCGGCCAGGCGCTGGAGGGTCGCGTTTTCGAACAGTTCATCGGCGTAGTCGAACGACAGGCTCAGGCGCCCGTTACGGTCTTCTTCGGTGTGCAGTTGCAGGTCGAACTTGGCTTCGCGGCTGTGCCACGGCAATTCGTCAGCGAGCATGCCGGGCAGGCGGCGCAAGGCGCTGAGGTCGCGTTGCTGATGGTTGAACATGACCTGGAACAGACCCTGTTCGCGGGCCTGCGGGAAGGCTTCGAGCAGTTGTTCGAACGGCAGGTCCTGATGGGCCTGGGCACCCAGCGCCGCCTGACGTGTCGCGGCCAACAGCTCGTTGAACGGCAGGCGTGCGTCCAGCTCGGCACGTAACACCAGCGTGTTGATGAAGAAGCCGACCAGGCCTTGGGTTTCCTGGCGCGGGCGGTTGGCGTTGGGCACGCCGATGCGAATGTCGCGCTGGCCGCTGTAGCGATGCAGCAGGCTCTGGAACGCTGCCAGCAACAGCATGAACGGCGTGGATTCGTTGGCCTGGGCTGTCTGGCGAATCGCTTCGCTGAGGCTCGCGCCAAGGCGCACGGTGTGGCGTGAGGCACTGTGGCGGTGGTGTGCCGAGCGCGGGTGGTCGGTCGCCAGGCTGAGGGTGGGATGCTCTTCACCCAGCTGTGCTTTCCAGTACGCCAGTTGACGCTGGCCTTCACCTTCGGCCAGCCATTGGCGCTGCCAACTGCCGTAGTCGGCGTATTGCAGGGCCAGGGGCGGCAGCTCCAGGGTTTGGCCCTGGGCTGCGGCGGCGTACAGGCGCGAGAATTCATCGATCAAAATGTTCAGCGACCAGCCGTCGGCGATGATGTGGTGCAGCGTCACCAGCAGCTGGTGATCTTCATCGTCCAGGCGCACCAGGGTCACCCACAGCAGCGGGCCTTTTTCCAGGTCGAACTGAGTGCGTGCTTCGTCTTCGCGGATCTGTTGCGCACGGGCTTCGCGCTCGGCAACAGGCAGGTCGCTGAGGTCGATGACTTGCAGGTCGAAATCCGCCTTGGCGTCAACACGCTGGAAGGCCTGGCCGTCGCGCTCGTAGAAGCGGGTACGCAGGGCTTCGTGGCGCTGGATCAGTTGCTGGAAGCTGGCGCGCACGGCGTCTTCATCCAGCTCGCCGCGCAGGCGCAGGGCGCCGGGGATGGTGTAGGCGCTGCTGTGCGGGTCCAGTTGCCAGGTGATCCACAGGCGGTTCTGTGCCAGGGATTGAGGCAACTCCTCTTGGCGTGACAGGCGCTGAATCGCGCCTTGGGCGACGCCACCGTCTTGCTGCAACTGCGCAACGTTGGCGGCAAAGCCTTCCAGGGTCGGCGCTTCGAATAGCATGCGCAGGTTCAGCTCCAGGCCGAGAGTTTCGCGCAGGCGTGCGACCACCTGGGTGGCGGTGATGGAGTTGCCGCCGAGCAGGAAGAAATGATCATCGGCAGCAACGCTGGCGACTCGCAGTTGTTCACACCAGATCGCCGCGATCTGGCTGTGCAACTCGGATTCCAGCGCACCTTCGCGCACCTGCGTTTGCAGGTCGGGGAACTGCGCATAGCTGTCCAGGCTGCCGTCCTTGTGGCGCAGCGCACAGGCTGCGCGCTGTACTTTGCCGCTGGAGGTCTTGGGCAAGGCGCCGGGGTTGAGCAGTACCACTACGCTTGGCGCCTCTTGATACGCCTCGGCAACGGCTTGGCGGATCGCCTTGATCAACGCTTCGGGCGGCAGGATTTTCTGCACGCTGCGGCTGATTTCGGCGGCAATGCCGATGCCTTCCAGGCCCTGCTCAGTCACCGTAAATGCAGCGACCCGGCCTTTGCGCACCACTTCCACTTCGCGCTCGATGGTCTGCTCGATGTCCTGGGGATACAGGTTGTGGCCGCGCACGATCAGCAAGTCCTTGAGGCGACCAGTGATGTACACCTCGCCGTCACGAATGAAACCCAGGTCGCCGGTGCGCAGCCAGGTACGGCCGGCGTGCTGCACGAAGGTCTTGGCGGTGGCTTCGGGGTTGCGCCAGTAGCCGTGGGCGATGCTCGGGCCAGTAGCCCAGAGTTCGCCGACGCTGTTGTCGGGCAGCTCGGTGAGGGCCTGCGGGTCCGCGATCAGCACCGCGTGTTCGGGCTGGCTGGTGCCGCAGCTCATGATCGCACTGCCCTGCCCCGGTTCGGCGCGGTTGGCGGCCAAGGCTTGCTCGTCGACGCGCAGCGCCGGGATGCCATGACCACGGGCGCCACCGGCGACAAACAGGGTCGCCTCGGCCAGGCCGTAGGAGGCAAAGAAATTGTTCGGGGTAAAACCGCAGGCGGCGAACTTCTCGGCGAAGCGCTCCAGGGTGTCGAGGCGGATCGGTTCGGAACCGGAATAGGCCACGCGCCACCGGCTCAGATCCAGGCGCTCCAGGGCTGAGTCGCTGACCCTTTCGCTGCACAGGCGATAAGCGAAATCCGGGCCACCGCTGATGGTGCCGCCGTATTCGCTGATCGCTTCCAGCCAGCGCAATGGCCGACCCAGGAAGTAGGCCGGCGACATCAACACGCAGGGCACGCCACTGAAGATCGGTTGCAGCAAGCCGCCGATCAGGCCCATGTCGTGGTACAGCGGCAACCAGCTGACGATCACATCATCCGGGTTCAGGTCGATGCCGAAACCGCGACGGATCAGTACTTCGTTGGCGACCAGGTTGCCGTGGCTGACCTGCACGCCCTTGGGTAATGCGGTGGAACCGGAGGTGTATTGCAGGAAGGCGATGTCGTCCGGGCGCAGGTCGGGGGCGACCCAATGGCCGAGGTTTTCCAGGCGATCGACGCTCAATACCGGCGGCGCGTTTTCGATCTGTGACAAGCCATCGGCGAGGCTGGCGATGGTCAGCAACAGGCGCGGCTCGGCATCGCTGATGATCGACAGCAGGCGCTCCTGGTGATGACGGCGGGTGGACTCCGGCGGATAGGCCGGCACCGCGATCACACCCGCGTAGAGGCAACCAAAGAACGCCGCCACGTAATCCGGACCGCTGGGAAACAACAGCACGGCACGGTCGCCCAGGTTCGCATTGGCTTGCAAGGCGGCAGCGATGGTGCGGGCGCGCTGGTCCAGGTCGCGGTAACTGAGTACGACGCTGTGCTCGGCGGATTCGGCGAGGAAGCGCAGGGCGACCTGGTCCGGGGTCTGCGCGGCGCGACGTTGAAGGGACTGGACCAGGGTGCGGGGAAGTTCGAAGGCGTCCATCATGGGGTTCCTGCCTGAAATCGGCTTACGGGAAATTCAACAATTCGGGGGGCTTGCTCAGCCGACGGCGAGTGGCCGTGCCGCGCCATTGCGCCAGCGGGCCAGGTGTTCGTCGGCGTAACGCCGCATGCAGCGCAGCACGGCGCTTTCGTGTTGCATGAGGAAGAAGTGGTGACCGTCGAACATGTCCAGGGAAAAGCCGCTGGCGGCGTCGAGCTGCCAGTCGAGCAACTGGTCGGCGCGCACGCTGTCCTGCTTGCCACCGAACACATGGATCGGCATGCCCAACGGTGCGCGCTCGCCGTAGGTGAAGCTGCCGCACAGCAGGAAATCGGCGCGCAGGATCGGCAGCATCAACTGCATCAACTCGGGGTTGGCCAGGGCTTCCTCGGCGGTGCCTTGCAGTTCGCGCAGGCGGGCGATCAGCTGTTCGTCAGTTTTTTCGACGGCGTATTCGCTGACGTCGCGACGCGCCGGCCCGGCCGTGCCGGAAGCGAACAGGGCCAGTGGCGGCGGCACATTGCGCGCACGCAATGCATGCGCCAACTCAAAGGCCAGCAGGCCGCCGAGGCTGTGGCCGAACAAGGCGTAGGGGCCGTTCAAGTCGCGGCCGATTTCGTCCGCAAGCTGGGCAGCCAACACCTTGATATCGCGCTGCAGCGGCTCGTCCATGCGCATGCCACGCCCGGGCAGTTCAAGCGGGCACACCTGCAACCACTCAGGCAAAGAGCGGCGCCAGCGCGCGTAAACCATGGCGCTGGCGCCCGAATAGGGCAGGCAGAACAGGCGCAGTCGGGTCGGCGTACTCATCGAGTGACGACTCCAAACTGAAACACGCTGTATGCACGATAGAAACCCATTTCGTCCTCCTGCGGGTGCTGATCCTTGGCCGTTTCGCTAACGGACCTGTCACCCAGAAGAACGGACGGCACCGGCAAATAATTAGTCGCCGGCTACGCGCGAGACGTGGTTCACACCTAACAAGAAAGCATAAGATTAGTTCGCCTTCTCATTTGACAATCATTATCATTCAGCATAATTTGTTGCCCGATGTGTAGGAGGCCTCAGCAAGGACGCCCTCCCCTAACCTCTTTTGCGACAAGGTGATTTCCATGACGGAACAAGTATCCACAGGCAGGTGCGACTCACCGCTTCTCCAGGCATTCGTCGATAATCGGCTGATTCTGGTGAAGATCGCGGCACGCATTACCGGCTGCCGCTCCCGCGCCGAAGACGTAGTGCAGGACGCCTACTTCCGGTTGCAGTCGGCGCCGACGATCACGTCATCGTTCAAGGCGCAATTGAGTTATCTGTTCCAGATCGTGCGCAACCTGGCCATCGATCACTACCGCAAGCAGGCCCTGGAGCTCAAATACTCAGGGACGGAAGAGGAAGGCTTGAATGTGGTTATTCACGGCGCTTCACCGGAAACCTCGCACATCAATTTCAACACTCTGGAAAACATCGCCGACGCCCTGACGGAGCTGCCGCAACGCACCCGCTACGCGTTCGAGATGTACCGCCTGCACGGCGTGCCGCAAAAGGACATCGCCAAGGAACTCGGCGTGTCGCCGACCCTGGTGAACTTCATGATCCGGGATGCGCTGGTGCACTGCCGCAAGGTGTCGGGCAGCCATAGTGATACTTTTGCGCGACGGGTGTGACACACCGCTGTAGGAAATGTGGGAGCGGGCTTGCTCGCTCCCACACTCAGGGCACCGCCGTCACATCAATGCGATACGGCTCGAAAATCTTCAGCATCTCGCCATCATCGCGCAAGCGCTTGAGCAACGCGGCAAACGCCTCCCCCGTAATCGGCGCTTTCGGGCGCAACAGCGCAAAGTGGTGATACACCTGATCGATGCGTTCCGACACCAGGAACTGCCCGGCCATGTCCGCGTTGCGCACCATGAAATCACTCAAGTACGAACGCGTCACCAGGGCGATGTCGGCACGCCCGCGCGCGACCATCAGCAAGTTGCTGTCATGGGAATAGGTCAACGTGGCGTTGAAGTGCTCGGCCATGTACTTGGGGTCGGGGTTGAAGTTGGCGAAGGCGTAGTGATAACCACTGAATACCGCCAGGCGCTTGCCGTTCAGGTCAGCGAAATAAGCCTGGTCACGGCCGGGCTCACGCTGGGCGACGAAGATTTCGGCGTCTTCCAGGCCCATGTCGACGCTGGTGTGGGGAATCTTCTGCCAGCCCCAGGCGGGGTTTTCGAAGATGGCCATATCGACTCGGCCCTGCTCGAAATCGCGGAAACGCCGAGGGATTGAGGTGGGCACCAACACGAACTGGTAATCGGTTTGCGCGGCGTTCAACGCCTCGACCAGTTGCGGCAGCAAACCGGTATCGGCGCCCTGCTCCGGGCGCACGGTGTAGGGCGGAAAGTGCGCCGCGCCGATGCGCACCAACTGCGCAGCCGACGCCGGCACCCACCACGCGGTGCCCAGTGCCCAAAAGGTAAGTCCTGCAGCCAGCCGCCATGGCAAAAACATCAAGGCACACACCGTTCAAAAACGCTAATGGCGATAAGCTAGGCGTTTTTGTCTGGCGAGACAACTTTCTACCGGCAAATTAATAGCTTGCACCTCAATCGGCTTTCAGAACCATGAGCAGGGCTTCTTCGGCCAATTGCTCAAGCGTCAGGCTGCCCTCGGCGCGAAACCAAGTGGTGGTCCAGGACAGGGCACCGGTCAGGAAACGTCGCGTAATAAATACGTCGCCACGGATATAGCCAGCGTCCTTGGCCTCGCCCAGCACTTGCAGCCAGAGCGCCTCATACACGTCACGCAGGGCCAGCACCTGGGCCTGGCCGTCGGCCGACAGCGAACGCCATTCGTACACCAGCACCGCCATCGCCTCACCGCTGCCGCCCATGATCGACTGCAATTCGCAGCGGATCAGCGCCAGCACCCGCTCGCGTACGTTGGTGGCTTCCTCAAGGGACGCGCGCATCATCGCGGTGTTGTAGTGGATGGTTTCTTCCATCACTGCGCGCAGGATCTCATCCTTGCTCTTGAAGTGATGAAAGATGCTGCCGGACTGGATACCCACGGCGCTGGCCAAGTCGCGCACGGTGGTGCGCTCGAAGCCCTTGTTGCGAAACAAGTGGGCCGCGGTCTGCAGCAGCTTGCCCCGAGCGCTGTCGGGGTCGGTCAATTGGCCGCCGTCGACCATGGTGCGCATCACCCGCAGGGCTTTATGCTCATCCATGCCTCTCTCCTCTACTTCCACGGACGTCTTGGCCGGCAATTTAGGCCGTGGCGGCCACCCAAGCAAGCGCTTGGCTAAAACTTGTGACTGGAGTTTACAAACCAAGCGCTTGCTTGGTAGTCTCGCCCACAGCCATTCGAGGAAGGATTTCTCATGAGCAAGACGGTTCGTATCGGCTGTGCCAGCGCCTTCTGGGGCGACACCTGCACCGCCGCCGCCCAACTGGTGCACGGCGGCACACTGGATTACCTGGTGTTCGACTACCTGGCGGAAGTCACGATGTCGATCCTCGCCGGCGCGCGCATGAAGGATCCCCAGGCGGGTTACGCCACGGACTTTGTCGACGTGCTCACGCCGTTGCTGGCAGATATCCAGCGCCAGGGCATTCGCGTGATCAGCAACGCCGGCGGGATCCATCCCCAGGCCTGCGCCGCCGCACTGCAAGCGGCCTGCGATAAAGCCGGTGTCGAACTCATAATCGCCGTGCTGCTGGGCGATGACCTGCTGCCCCAACTCAAGCAACTGCACGGCATCACCGACATGTTCAACGGCACGCCGTTGCCGCCCGCGTGCGTGTCCGCCAATGCCTACCTCGGTGCGCCGGGCATCGCACAGGCGCTGGCATTGGGTGCGGATATCGTCATCACCGGCCGCGTGGTCGACAGCGCCGTGGTCAGCGCGGCGCTGGTGCATGAATTCGACTGGTCCTGGCAGGATTACGACCGCCTCGCCCAGGCCGCCTTGGCCGGGCATATCATCGAATGCGGCGCGCAGTGCACCGGCGGTAATTTCACCGATTGGCGCGACGTGCCGGACTACGCACACATCGGCTTTCCCATCGTCGAAGTCAGCGCCGACGGGCAGTTCACCGTCAGTAAGGTCGACGGCACCGGTGGGTTGATCAGCGAACTCAGCGTCGCCGAACAGTTGCTATATGAAATCGGCGACCCGCGCTCCTATCTGCTGCCGGATGTGATCTGCGACTTCAGCCAGGTCAAGTTGCAGCAGCAGGGCAAAAACTGCGTGCGCCTGCACGGCGCCAAGGGGTTGCCGCCCACCGATCAGTACAAGGTCAGCGCGACCTACCCGGACGGTTTCCGCTGCACCGCCAGTTGCCTGATCGCCGGAATCGATGCGGTGGCCAAGGCCGAGCGGGTCAGCCACGCAATCATCGACAAGACCTCGGAGCTGTTCAGCCAACGCGGCTGGGCGCCGTACAGCGAGGTGAACATCGAACTGCTCGGCAGTGAAGCGACCTACGGCGCCCACGCAAGGCGCCAGGACTGCCGCGAAGTGGTGGTGAAACTGGCGGTGCGTCACCCGAGTAAGCCGGCGCTGGTACTGTTCGCCCGAGAGATTGCCCAAGCTGCCACTGGCATGGCGCCGGGCCTGACCGGGATCGTCGGCGGACGGCCGAGCGTGTACCCGGTGATCCGGCTGTTTTCGTTCCTGATCGATAAATCCGCCTGCGAGCTGCTGATCGACTTCCAGGGCGAACGCCATGCCTGCACCCTGCCGATTGCCGACGCCCCCGCCCTGCCCGAAGCATCGATTGACCCGCCCAAACCCCAAGGCCGCGCCGACGCCAGCGTGCCGCTGGTGAAACTGGCCGTGGCGCGCTCCGGCGACAAGGGCAACCACAGCAATATCGGCGTGATCGCCCGCGATCCCGAGTATTTGCCATGGATCGCCGAAGCGCTGACCCCGGAAGTGATCGTCGACTGGATGAGCCACGTGCTGGACCCCCTACACGGTCGCGTCGAGCGCTGGTATTTGCCCGGCAGCCACAGCCTCAACTTCCTGCTGGAAAATGCCCTGGGCGGCGGCGGTATCGCCAGCCTGCGCATCGACCCGCAAGGCAAGGCCTTTGCCCAGCAACTGCTGGAAATCCCCATCGCCGTGCCGCAGCACATCGCAGATTCACTCACCTGACAGGAGCCTTGCCGTGGCCTTCGACTCGATCTTCAAAGCCGACCTGTTCCAAGGGCATACCATGATAGTCACCGGCGGCGGCAGCGGTATTGGCCGCTGCACAGCCCATGAACTGGCGGCCTTGGGTGCCAAGGTGATTCTGGTGGGACGCAAGCCGGAAAAACTGCAAAACGTCGCCATCGAGATTGCCGAAGATGGCGGCAGCGCCGCGTGGCAGGCCTGCGACATTCGCGATGAAGAGGCGGTCAAGGCGCTGGTCAAACATATCATTCATGAGCACGGCCCGATCCACGGCCTGGTCAACAATGCGGGTGGCCAATACCCGTCGCCGCTGGCCGCGATCAATCAAAAAGGCTTCGAAACCGTGCTGCGCACCAACCTGGTCGGCGGTTTCCTGGTGGCCCGCGAAGTGTTCAACCAATCCATGAGCAAGCACGGCGGCGCCATCGTCAACATGCTCGCGGACATGTGGGGCGGCATGCCCGGCATGGGCCACTCGGGTGCAGCGCGCGCCGGCATGGACAACTTTACCAAGACCGCCGCCTTCGAATGGGGCTACGCCGGGGTGCGGGTCAACGCCGTGGCGCCGGGCTGGATCGCCTCCAGCGGCATGGACACCTACGAAGGCGCGTTCAAGGCGGTGATTCCGACGCTGCGCGAACACGTGCCGCTCAAGCGTATCGGCACCGAATCGGAAGTCAGCGCGGCCATCGTGTTCCTGCTCAGCCCCGCCGCTGCCTTTATCAGCGGCAGCACCCTGCGCATCGACGGCGCAGCCAGCCTGGGCAGCCGCGCCTGGCCGCTGCACAAGGCGCAGGCGCCGAGCGAGCCCTTCAATGGCTTTCACCGCGCCTACTTGCCAGATGTGCTCAAGGCGGAGCAGTAGACCATGCCGGTAATCGAGTCCTTGATCGACGCCCACAGCGCCCAGTTCGCACAAAACCGCGAGGCGATGCTCGCGGCCATCGCCCAGCTTCACCAGTTGGAATCCAACCTGCTCGCCAAGGCTCAGGAAGCCAAGCCCAAGTTCGACAAACGCGGCCAACTGCTGCCCCGTGAGCGCCTCAACTTGCTACTGGACCCCGGCGCGCCATTCCTGGAACTGGCCAGCCTGGCCGGCTACAAGCTGCACGACGACAAGGACGGCAGCGCCGCCGGCGGTGGGTTGATCGCCGGCATCGGCTATGTCAGCGGCGTGCGCATGCTGGTGGTGGCCAACAATAGCGCGATCAAGGGCGGCACCATTTCCCCCACTGGCCTGAAGAAATCCCTGCGTCTGCAACAGATCGCCCTGGAGAACAAGCTGCCGGTGGTGACCCTGGCCGAAAGCGGCGGCGCCAACCTCAACTACGCCGCCGAGATTTTCGTCGAAGGCGCGCGCAGCTTCGCCAACCAGGCGCGGATGTCGGCCATGGGCTTGCCGCAGATCACCGTGGTACATGGCTCGGCCACGGCCGGCGGCGCGTATCAGCCGGGGCTGTCGGATTACGTGGTGGTAGTGCGTGGCCGGGCCAAACTGTTCCTCGCCGGGCCGCCACTGCTAAAGGCCGCGACCGGTGAAGTAGCGACGGATGAGGAGTTGGGCGGCGCCGAGATGCACGCACAAATCGCCGGCACGGCCGAATACCTGGCGGAAAACGATGCGGACGGCGTGCGCATCGCGCGGGAGATCGTCGGCCTGTTGCCCTGGAATGATCGGCTGCCACTGACGCCAAAACGGACCTACGCAGAGCCGCTGTATCCGATTGAGGAAGTGCTGGGGCTGATCCCCGACGACCCGAAAAAACCCTACGACGTCCGCGAAATCCTCGCGCGCCTGGCCGACGGCTCGCACTTCCTCGAATTCAAAGGCGAGTTCGATGCCCACACCGTCTGCGGCCACCTGCACATCCAGGGCCGCGCCGTCGGTGTGATCGGCAACAACGGCCCCATCACGCCCAAGGGCGCGAGCAAGGCCGCGCAATTTATCCAACTGTGCGACCACAGCCGCACGCCGCTGCTGTTTCTGCACAACACCACCGGCTTCATGGTGGGCACCGAGTCGGAGCAGCAAGGGGTGATCAAGCACGGCGCGAAGATGATCCAGGCAGTGGCCAATGCACGGGTGCCTAAACTGACGATAGTGGTGGGCGGTTCTTATGGGGCTGGCAACTACGCAATGTGCGGGCGCGGCCTGGACCCACGCTTTATCTTCGCCTGGCCCAACAGCCGCACGGCGGTAATGGGCGGCGCGCAGGCGGGCAAAGTCCTGCGCATTGTCACCGAGGCCAAGCAATTGAAGGATGGTCTGGTGCCGGATCCCAAAGTGCTCGACATGCTGGAACAGGTCACCGCGCAGAAGCTCGACAGCCAGTCCACCGCACTTTATGGCAGCGCGAACCTGTGGGATGACGGGCTGATTGATCCACGGGACACGCGGACCTTGCTGGGCTTTCTGCTGGATATCTGCCACGAAGCCGAGGTGCGTGAGTTGCAGGCCAATACCTTCGGTGTAGCGCGTTTTTAGGAGAACCATAAAAATGATTCTTACCCAGGAACACCAGGAATTGCGCCGCACCGTCCGCGCCTTTGTCGACCGCGAGATCAACCCCCATGTGGACGAATGGGAAAAGGCCGGACGCTTTCCCATCCACGATATTTTCCGCAAGGCCGGTGACCTTGGCCTGCTGGGCATTTCCAAGCCAGAGCAATTCGGCGGCATGGGCCTGGACTACAGCTACTCCATCGTCGCCGCCGAAGAGTTCGGCACCATCCGCTGTGGCGGCATCCCCATGTCCATCGGCGTGCAGACCGACATGTGCACCCCCGCCCTCGCCCGCTTCGGCAGCGATGAACTGCGCGACGAATTCCTGCGCCCGGCCATCAGCGGCGAGCAGGTCGGCTGCATCGGCGTCTCGGAAACCGGCGCCGGCTCCGACGTGGCCGGACTCAAGACCCACGCGCGCAAGGACGGCGACGACTACGTGATCAATGGCAGTAAAATGTGGATCACCAACTCGCCCAGCGCCGACTTCATCTGCCTGCTCGCCAACACCTCCGACGACAAGCCGCACATCAACAAATCGCTGATCATGGTGCCGATGAACACCCCTGGCATCAGCATCAGCCCACCCCTGGAAAAACTCGGCATGCACAGCTCCGAGACCGCCCAGGTGTTCTTCGACGGCGTGCGGGTACCCCAGCGCAACCGCATCGGCCACGAAGGCGCGGGGTTCATGATGCAGATGCTGCAATTCCAGGAAGAACGCCTGTTTGGCGCGGCCAATATGATCAAGGGCCTGGAGCATTGCATCGACAGCACCATCGAATACTGCAAGGAGCGCCAGACCTTCGGCAAAGCGCTGATCGACAACCAGGTCATCCACTTTCGCCTGGCTGAACTCGCCACCGAAATCGAATGCCTGCGCGCGTTGGTCTACCAGGCCACCGAGCAATACATCAAAGGCCAGGACGTGACGCGCCTGGCCTCCATGGCCAAGCTCAAGGCCGGGCGCCTGGGCCGCGAAGTCAGCGACAGTTGCCTGCAATATTGGGGCGGCATGGGCTTCATGTGGGACAACCCCGTGGCCCGCGCTTACCGGGACGTGCGCCTGGTATCGATCGGCGGCGGCGCCGATGAAATCATGCTGGGCATCATCTGCAAATTGATGGGCACCTTGCCGGGTAAAAAATCATGAATACCCTGCTGCTTGAACCGCATAACGGCGTATTGCACATCACCCTCAACCGACCGGAAAGCCGCAACGCGATGAGCCTGGCAATGGTCAATGAACTGCGCAGCGTGCTGGCACAGTTGGACAGCCAGACGCGGGCCGTGGTGATCAGCGGCGCGGGCGGGCACTTTTGCGCCGGGGCGGACGTGAAGGACCTGGTCACCGCAGGCAATCAACTCCAGGCACTGAACCGGGCGTTTGGCACCTTGCTGCAGGCAGTGGAAGCCGTGCCGCAGGTGGTGATCGTGGTCCTGCAAGGCGCGGTGCTGGGCGGCGGTTTTGGCCTGGCGTGCGTGAGCGATATCGCCATCGCCGATCACCAGGCGCACTTCGGCCTGCCAGAAACCAGCCTGGGCTTGTTACCGGCGCAGATTGCGCCGTTTGTGGTCAAGCGAATTGGCCTGACCCAGGCACGCCGCTTGGCACTGACCGCCGCGCGCTTTGATGGCGTAGAAGCCGAGCGCCTGGGGGTCGTGCACTTTACCGAGCGCGATCCACAGGCGCTGGCAGAACGATTGGATGAAGTGTTGGGCCAGGTGCTGAAGTGCGCGCCAGGCGCGAATGCACGGACCAAAGCGCTGCTGCTCGCGAGCGTGGATGAGCCGCTTGAGGCGGTGCTGGATCGCGGAGCGCAGTGGTTTGCCGAGGCGGTGAGGGGCGAAGAAGGGATTGAAGGGACGCAAGCGTTTGTGCAGAAGCGAAAGCCACGGTGGTGCAGATGACGTTATCGCCGGCAAGCCAGCTCCTACAAGGGACCGCGTATCCACGATGCGAAGCGAGTCGCTCTTGATCTTGCTTTGGCTTTTGATCTGAGGCGCCCCGTCAAACACGCTGGCCGAACGCAGGCTTGAATCCGTGGGTAACCCGGCAGGACGCCGGGTTAGCCGCGCTGGGCCAAGGATGGCCCATCGCGGCGGCCCACGGATTCAAGCCTTCGTTCGGGCACACCGAGCCTAGGCGAGGTGCCGAGTGTTGGGGCGAAGGCCTTTTGGTTACTTTTGGGCCTTTCCAAAAGTGACCCGCTGTAAGAGCGGAACCGCCAGCAGCCGTTACCGCAGAATTGGATATGTACCCGAGGACCGCAGCAATGCCGCAGCTAACAAAAATCCTAATCGCCAACCGCGGCGAAATCGCCTGCCGCATCCAACGCACCGCCCAGGCCTTGGGCTATCGCACCGTCGCCGTCTACAGCGAAGCCGACACCCAAGCCCTGCACGTCCAAATGGCCGACGAAGCCGTCCCCATCGGCCCCTCAACAGTCCAGCACTCCTACCTCAACATCGAAGCCATCATAAACGCCGCCAAACGAACAGGCGCCGACGCCATCCACCCCGGCTACGGCTTCCTCTCCGAAAACCCCGACTTCGCCCGCGCCTGCCAACACGCCGGCCTCACCTTCATCGGCCCCAGCGTTGAAGCCATCGAACTGATGGGCAGCAAACGCCTGTCCAAACTCGCCATGCTCGACGCCGGCGTGCCCTGCATCGCCGGCTACCAAGGCAGCGCCCAGGACGACCTCACCCTGCAACAGGAAGCCGACCGCATCGGCTACCCGCTGATGATCAAGGCCAGCGCCGGCGGCGGCGGTCGCGGCATGCGCCTCGTGCACCAATCGAAAGACCTGCTGGACAACTTGCACACCGCCCGCTCGGAAGCCAAAAACGCCTTCGGCAGCGACGAACTGATCCTCGAACACGCCCTGGTCGACCCGCGCCACGTCGAAATCCAGCTGTTTGGCGACAGCCACGGCCACCTCATTTACCTCGGCGAGCGCGACTGTTCGATCCAGCGCCGCCATCAAAAGGTCATCGAAGAAGCCCCCTGCCCTGTCATGACGCCCGAGTTGCGCCAAGCCATGGGCGAAGCCGCGCTGAAGGCTGGACGTGCGGTGAACTACGTCGGCGCTGGCACCGTGGAGTTCCTGCTCGACCGCCACGGCCGTTTCTACTTCCTGGAAATGAACACACGCCTGCAAGTGGAACACCCAGTGACCGAACTGATCACCGGCCTCGACCTGGTGGACTGGCAGCTGCAGATCGCCGCCGGCCAGCCGCTGCCCCTGACACAAGCCGACGTCACCCTCAGTGGCCACGCCATGGAAGTGCGCCTGTACGCCGAAGACCCGACCCAGGGCTTCCTGCCGCAAACTGGCGATGTAGTGCGCTGGGAGCCAGCCACTGGCGTGCGTATCGACCACGGCGTGATCGAAGGCCAACGCATCAGCCCGTTCTATGACCCGATGCTGGGCAAGCTCATCGCCCATGGCGCCACCCGCGAAGAGGCGCGTCGCAAATTGCTCCGGGCGGTGGAAGACACGGTGTTGCTGGGCGTCGCGACCAATCAGCCGCTGCTGGTGAGTTTGCTCAAGCATCCGGACTTTGTTGGCGGCGATTTCAGTACCGGGTTTATCGCTGAGCACTTCAGCGATATCCCAACCCTGACGCCGTTACCCGAACAACTCGCCCTGGCCGCCGCGCTGTTTTACCAGCACAGCGCCAACCAGCATCCCCAAGGCCTGGCGGGGTGGCGCAACAACGCCAGCGCGCCTTGTATTTATCGCTTGGAGATCAACGGAGACATCCACACCGTCAGTGCCGAACCCCTGCAACTCACCACCGACGGCCGCCACGCCACCCTGGTATTCAACGGTATCCGCCGCCGCACCGCCTATCACCTTGACGGCAACCAACTGTGGCTACCCGGTCTCAGGGTGATCGACTGCACCCAGCAAGTCGCCAGCCGCCAGGCCGACGCCAGCAGCGGCACAGTCAAGGCGCCGATGGACGGCGCAATCGTCGATGTGCGGGTCAGCGCCGGCGACAGCGTGACCAAAGGCCAACTGCTACTGGTGCTCGAAGCCATGAAAATGGAGCATCCGCTGACAGCCGGTATCGACGGCGTGATCAAAGGCGTGCAAGTGATTGCCGGTGATCAGGTGCGCAATCGTCAGGTTCTGCTGGAGATCGTCTGACCCCTAGGCGGAACTACAGGGCCGGGCTACGCTCTATCCCCAACAGAAAGGGAAGAGTACGGGAACCTGCACGATGCCTCATTGGCTGATTATTGACCTTGAAGCCACAACGGATGAAGGCGGCTGGCCCGTGACGGAGATGGAAGTCATCGAGATCGGCGCGAGCCTGGTCAACCGCCAGGGCCGCGAACTGGACCACTTCCAGCGCTTCGTGCGGCCGCTGCGCCGGCCATTGCTGACGCCCTTTTGCCGCCAACTGACGCACATCACCCAGGCCAACATCGATGGTGCGGCGCCGATTACCGAGGTGTGGCCGCTGTTCGAGCGCTGGCTGGGCCAGCATCAGCCGCGCCTGGAAGGCTGGGCCAGCTGGGGCGACTATGATCGCCGGCAGCTGGAACTGGAATGGCAACGCCATGGCCTGGCCAGCGCCCTCGCCACCACGCCCCATGTGAACCTCAAGCAGCGCTTCGCCAAGGCTCGGCGCCTGGACAAGCCCCTGGGGCTCAATGGCGCCCTGCAATTGGCGGGGATGCAGTTCCATGGCCAGCAACATCGGGCGCTGGAGGATGCACGCAATACGGCGCGCCTGCTGCCGCTGATATTGCCGGTCTAGGCAGCTTCCCTGCCCTTGGGCATACTGGCCGACCTTTCCAGACCCTTTTCCGAGGAATCGCCCATGTTTAAAGTCAACGAGTACTTCGACGGCACCGTCAAGTCGATCGCTTTCGGCACCGCAGAAGGTCCGGCGACCATCGGCGTCATGGCCCCCGGCGAATACGAGTTCGGCACCGCCCAGCGTGAAATCATGCACGTGGTGTCCGGCGCCCTGACCGTCAAACTGCCGGATGCCAGCGAGTGGGAAACCTTCGCCGCCGGCAGCCAGTTCAACGTGCCGGCCAACAGCAAGTTCCAGCTGAAGGTTGCCGTGGACACCGCTTACCTGTGCGAATACCGCGGCTAAGGGTTTCCCGGAAGCAAAAAAATGCCCGTCTCGCAGGAGACGGGCATTTTTTATGCGTGAAGAAAACTATTCCAGGATCGTCACCGGCATCCCGACTTCCAACTGCCCAATGCCATCGTTGACCAGGTTCTGGCCGAAAATCGCGCCGTCTTCGGTCTTGCGGTAAGCCTCCAGCGTGGCGAAGGGTTCGCGGTCTGCGCTGCGCTCGCCGGTTTGCGGGTCGATGGTGGTGAGGATACAGCGCGAACACGGCTTGACCGCACGGAACTCCACGTCGCCAATGCGCAGGCGCTTCCAGCCATCTTCGGCGAAGGCTTCACTGCCTTCGATGACCAGGTTGGGACGAAAGCGCAGCATTTCCATGGGACGACCGATGCGCTGGGAAAGGTCGTCCAGCGACGCCTGGCCGATCACCAGCAGCGGGTAACCGTCGGCAAACGCGACCTGGTCGTCGTCCTTGCCGTAACCGGCCTGGGTGGTGCGAGCGCGTTCGACGGGGATTTGCACCAGCCGCGTCGGTTTGCCAATAAAGTCGCTGACCCAAGCGGCGGCCGCGTCGCCCGCGTCGGGCACGCGCAAGGTGTCGCGCCAGATAGTCACGCCACGCAACTCGGCGTCGTTGCCGGGCAGCGCCACGTCCAGCGGCGTGTAGCCCGGCGAGCTCAAGGTGAGGCCGCCGCTGCTGTTCCACAGCGCCGACAGTTGGCTCATCTTCGCCACGGCACGCTGCGTGAGGAAACGCCCACTGCCTTCATCCACCAGCATCCAGCGTCGGTCCCCGTCCACCCCGAGCTTATCCAGGCCGACCTGTTGCAGGGTTTCGGCCTTGCCGGACTTCAAGGGGTAACGGTACAACGCGCTGAGACGAAGCATGGGCCTGCATTCCTGAGGGGCAAAGCCATCACCCTAAGGTCAAGCGGGCACTTCGTCCAGCATCAGACGCTGACGCACCACATCCACCAGTTTGTCGGGCTGGAATTTGGACAGGAAATTGTCGCAACCGACCTTCTTCACCATCGAGTCGTTGAAGCTGCCCGACAACGAGGTGTGCAGCACCACATACAGGCCACGCAGGCGCGGGTCGTTGCGGATCTCGGTGGTGAGGCGATAGCCGTCCATCTCAGGCATTTCGGCGTCGGTGAAGATCATCAGCAGCTTGTCGGTCATCACCTGGCCGCTGTCGGCCCAGGCCTTGAGCATGTTCAGCGCCTTGAGGCCGTCGCTGGCGATGTGCATCTTCACCCCCAGTTGACCGAGGGTGTCGCGCAGTTGCGAGAGAGCCACATTGGAGTCATCCACCAGCAGCACTTCGCGGCCACGGGCACGCTCCAGCACCGGGTCTTCGAGTTTTTCACGGGAGACCTTGGCGTTGTACGGCACGATCTCGGCCAGGACTTTTTCCACGTCGATGATTTCCACCAACTGGTCGTCGACTTTGCTGATGGCCGTGAGGTAATGCTGGCGACCGGCGCTGGTCGGCGGCGGCAGGATGGCTTCCCAGTTCATGTTGACGATGCGGTCCACGCCACCCACCAGGAACGCCTGCACCGAGCGGTTGTACTCGGTGACGATAATGGTGCTGTTGGGGCCCGGCACCAGCGGGCGCATGCCGATGGCCTGGGACAGATCGATTACCGGCAAGGTCTGGCCCCGCAGGTTGACCACGCCACACACGAACGGATGGCGCTGTGGCATCAAGGTCAGCTTGGGCAGTTGCAGCACTTCCTGCACCTTGAACACGTTGATCGCGAACAGCTGACGCCCGAACAGGCGGAACATGAGGATCTCCAGGCGATTCTCACCCACCAGTTGCGTGCGTTGATCTACCGTGTCGAGAATGCCGGCCATTAAAAGCTCCTGATGCGCTAAGGGATTGTGCAGCTCACTTAAGGCTTGTTATCGGCGGCAAGCGCCAGACCTTGACCCGTGTAAAATGCCACGTAAACTCATTGATGTCACACTGACATCATGGTTTACTGCGCTGGCCTCTCCAGAGAGGGGTACAGCGACGTTGCGCGACATTCAATTCGACGCAAGGTTCCGCCATGTAAGGGATTCCCCTACGCACAATCAGGCCCAACCTGATATTCGCAATATCTAATAGCCATTAATGTGACGCCATTCTCAATGCATGAATGGAGTCAGGCTTTTGTTTGCCATCCCAAGCCCTCGGCCCACGGGCCTTCCAGACATTCAACTGTCGGCAATTGAAGGTGTGCAATTGACCCCGTTCATGAGGGCCGCGCACAGCCGTCGCCATCACTCTAATAAGCTTCCTACTGATTATTCAGAAGCGACCTACAGATTCCAGTCATATTTCAGCGCTAGTTTTAAGCCATTCACCCGGTGCGACATCTCATCACCCGACCTTATGTTGTGGAGACTTGCATGATGAACGACGGTAACGAGTGGCAACTTGCACTTCCCGAATTCCTTCAGGAAGCTGAAAAGCTGCTGATCAAATCGGAAGAGTGCCTGAGCCACCTGCATTTGATCCGAAACGACAGTGACGCTATCGACTGCATGAAAATCAGCCTGATCAAGCTCGCCGAAAGAGCAGATTGCCTTGCCCTGCAGGCCATCAGCGAATTCTCGCGGCACATCCAGTACCTGATCGCCAATGCCGAAAGCCCGCTGCAACTGAATGATCAAGCCTTGGACGCCTTGGAAGAATGCCTGAAGTTACTGGCCTGGCAGTTGGAGTTGATTGATGTAAAGACAGGCCAACTGGCATTGGATGAAGCGGAGCAAACGACATTGATCGCCACAGTGACACTGCATATTCCGCAGAAAGACTTCGCCTTTAAACCGCAGCAGCGGGTGCATCACGTGTCTTGAGCGGATATCAGGTCGCATTTAAATCAAAAGTTATCTGAAAACGACTCATCCAGTGGAATTGAATCACGCAGGCAAAGATATCAATTAGCCATTAACGGTAATAACGATACAACCGAACAGAAATAATATAACTACCCCACTCCATGAACTCTGGGAATACCGCCCGGAGCATTTGCGCGGCTAATAACCCAGTCGGACACAGCACCAGGCGACCAACGGTAATAGTGGTGGTACTATGCCCCGCTCGAAGTGACTCAACTTCATCATGCATAAAAACGATTCGATAACGCATTCCAAACAGAGCCCTGTCAGCGGCCGTGACCGGACTTCCCGCAGCGAACCTTCATTGGCTCCATCCGCTATGTACGCCTACCTCAAGACACTCATCGCAAGGTCCGCGTCCCGCAGCAATGCACGCCGTCTGATCCTCGCCCTGTGCCTTGGCTCGCTGCTGCTGAGCCTGTGGGCCTACAGTTTCTCCGCCGCCTTGCCGTTGCTGGTGCTGCTCAACCTGGCCACGCTGCTGGTGGTTGGCCTGCAACAGTGGCACTCGCGCAAATCCATCAAGTTCCAGCCTCAGGAACTGGCCGATCGCCTGTTGCAAGTGCAGGAAAACGAACGCCACCGCCTGAGCCGTGAGCTGCATGACGATATCGGCCAACTGCTCACCGCCGCCAAGCTGCAAAGCGAATGGCTCAAGCGCCGCCTGCCCGAAGACCTGCAAAGCCAGTGCACAGTGCTGTGCAACACCCTGAATGAAACCCTGGCCAAGGTGCGTGACGTCTCGGCCATCCTCAACCCTCGCCAGCTGGCCAGCCTGGGCCTGGAAGCCAGCCTGCGCGCGCACCTGCTCAAGACCCTGGAAAACACCCCGATTCACTGGAGCCTGGAATGCCAACAGCGGCTGACCGGCATCCCGGAAGAAATGGCCGTTGCGGCCTTTCGCATCACCCAGGAAGCGGTGACCAACATGCTACGCCACGCCCAGGCGCGCAATCTGTTGGTACGCCTGCAACGCCTGCCCGAGGGCCTGTCGCTGAGTATCTGCGATGACGGCCAGGGTTTTTCGCCGGCCATCAACCCTGGCCTGGAAGGCCAGCGGGGCATGGCCGGCATGTCAGAGCGGATTGATCAGCTTGGCGGTTCGTTATCCGTCAACAGCCAACCAGGCAAAGGGACACGGATCGACGCGCTTTTCCCCTGGGCGCCACGCGCCCTCGAACGGGCCAGTTCCCCTAAGGTTCTCGAGTGACCTGCACATTACTCCTGGTGGATGACCATGCACTGATCCGGGCCGGCGTACGCGCGCTGGTCCAGGACATTCCCGGCTACACGGTGGTCGGTGAGGCCAGCGATGGCGCACAGTTGCTGGAGCAGTTCAGCACCCTGCTGCCCGATATCGTGCTGTTGGACCTGTCGATGAAACACACCGGCGGCCTGGATGCCCTGCAGCAACTCAAGCGCGCCTACCCCAAGAGTCGCGTGCTGATCCTGTCGATGCACACCGACCCGGAACTGATCATGTGCGCGCTGGAGTCCGGCGCCCATGGCTACTTGCTCAAGGACACCACCGCCAACGAGCTGGAACATGCGCTGCTGGCCCTGCGCAACAACGAGCGCTACCTGAGCCCGGCGATTGCCCACACCGTGATCAACCAGGCGCTGGTACGCAGCCAGGGCCCCACTACCCCGGCTGGCCACAGCCACAACCTTACGGCGCGGCAGTTGGAGATCCTGCGGTTGATTGTGCGCGGCAAGTCCACCCGGGAAATCGCCCACGGCTTGGGCTTGAGCATCAAGACCGTGGAAGCTCACCGCTCGCAGATCATGAAACGCCTGCAGATTTTCGACGTGGCCGGCCTGGTGTTATTCGCGGTGCGCGAGCAGATCATCAGCCTGGACGACTAACGGCGAATCCACCGGCAAGTGCACGCGCAAGGCCTTGGGCAAGGCCTCGAAGTGCAGGTCATCGCCCTCCAGCGGTTCGCCATCCAGGTTGATGTAGAGGCCCTGTGCGACCTTGATATTCACCCACGGCAGGCGCGCACGGACGAACATGGTGTCCAGGCCCCAGCCGTTGTTCATCAGCTCTCGCAACGTCCCCACCACTTCCTGGGGCGCGGGCAGGATGCTGACATCCAGCAAGCCGTCATCGGCCATGGCGCCGGGGCATAGCTCATGGCCGCCGCCCGCTTGGCGACCGTTGCCGATGCCCAGGGCGAGCAGCTCGCCTTTCCAGTGGAAATCGGGGCCATCGAGTTCGGCGTAGGCAGTCTTCAGCTCGCTGAAACGGGTCAAGCCGGTGAACAGGTAGGCGGCGCCGCCGAGGACTTTCTTCAAATCTTCGGAGGTGTTGGCGGTGACTTGGCTGCCGAAACCGCCGGTGGCCATGTTGAGGAAGATTTGCCCGCCGACCTGGCCGAGGTCGATGGCCCTTGGTGGCACGTCCAGCAGCGCCAGGGCCGGGGCGGGTTCGAGCGGCACGCCGGCGGCCCTGGCGAAGTCGTTGGCGGTGCCCAGGGGCATCAGCACCAGACTGGCGTCGGTCTTGGCCTGGGCCATGGCTTCGGCCACGTCGCGCAAGGTGCCGTCGCCGCCGCCGGCGATGATATGGGTGTAGCCGTCTGCCAGGGCTTCGTTGACCAGGCGTTGGGCATCGCCGCCTTCCCATGTGACCCGCACCGCCAACTCGCCGCCCTGCTTGCGTCGGGCCTGCACGGCAGAGCGTACGTCCTCGTTGAGGGCTTGCTTGCCGTGGAGGATCAACAGGGCTTTGGGGGTGGTCATTGAGGGAATCTCCTGATTCAAGGGTGCTTGGAGGATGTGGACCTTGGGCGGGGAGAAAAAAGCCATTGGGGTTGGAAATTATTTGTTGGTCTTTGGGTACATATCCGTTATTTGGGTAACGGCTGAAATTGGTTCCGCCCTTACGGCGGGTCACTTTGCAAAAGCGGCAAAGTAACCAAAACGCTCTTGCCCCAACACTCGGCACCTCGCTTAGGCTCGGTGTGCCCGTAATCCGACAGTGATTTGGGGGGCCGCCGCCACGCGCCATCCATGGCGCGGGGCGGCTAAACCGGCATCCCTGCCGGTTTACCCCCCAAATCCCTGCCGAATTCCGGCCAGCGTGTTTGACGGGGCGCCTAAGATCAAAATCAAAAGCAAAAGCACAGCGGCCTGACAGCCGGCTTGAGTGGTGTAGAGCATCTGGATAAACACGGCGTCCTCACGTTTTTCGCCGGCAAGCCGGCTCCTACAGAGGACAAAAAACGTATCCACGATGCGAAGCGAGTCGCTCTTGATCTTGATTTGAGGCGCCCCGTTAAACACGCTGGCCGAACGCAGGCTTTGGAGCGTGGGTAACCCGGCAGGACGCCGGGTTAGCCGCGCTGGGCCAAGGATGGCCCATCGCGGCGGCCCACGCTCCAAAGCCGGAGTGAGGGCACACCGAGCCTAGGCGAGGTGCCGAGTGTTGGGGCAGAGACCTTTTGGTTACTTTTGGGGCGTTTGCCAAAAGTGACCCGCTGTAAGAGCGGAACCACAGGCGGCCGTTACCTAAATAACGGATATGTACTCAATCAACTCTTATGCAACTTACTCATCAGTTGCGCCTCAGCCTGAGTCAACCCACAAGACTGCGTCAACTCATCCACCGTAGCACCCATCCCCACCAGCTTGGCAGCCTGGGCAAACGAAAGACTCGAAGGATCCCGCTGCTCAATCTGCGCCAGTTTGTCAGGCAACGGCGCAAGAATCGCGCGCAATTCATGCACCTCGTCCCCGACCTTCACCGCACTCTGCTGAAAGTGATCAACCCGCTTCACCAACTCCAGCATCCGCCGATCACGCACAGCATCACGCTCAGCCTGCTGCAACAACAGTTCACGCTGCTGACGCACATAGCGCAACAGAAATGCCAAAGTCCCAGCCCACAGCAGGGCCAGGACAATCACCGCGGCCTCAAGGAACAATCAGATGCTCTCCAGTTCCGACCATTCTTCTTCGCTCATCATCTTGTCCAGCTCAACCAGAATCAGCAGCTCGCCGTTCTTGTTGCACACGCCCTGGATGAACTTGGCGGACTCTTCGTTACCCACGTTCGGCGCGGTTTCCACTTCCGATTGGCGCAGGTAGACCACTTCGGCCACGCTGTCGACCATGATCCCGACCACTTGCTTGTCGGCCTCGATGATCACGATACGCGTGTTGTCATTGACTTCAGTCGGCACCAGGCCGAAACGCTGGCGGGTGTCGATCACCGTCACCACGTTGCCGCGCAGGTTGATGATGCCCAGCACGTAGCTCGGCGCACCCGGCACCGGGGCGATCTCGGTGTAGCGCAGCACTTCCTGCACGCGCATCACGTTAATGCCGTAGGACTCGTTGTCCAGTTTGAAGGTCACCCATTGCAGGATCGGATCATCCAAACCTTGTGCGGACGCTGACTTGTTCATACCCCTGACCCCTTCAAATGCCGCATGACACGGCGTGTGTGCTTCACTGACCGCATTCGCATGCGGCCCTTATTGTTCAATCAACTGTGTTTGTTCAGTGGCATCGACTTGACGGCACCGCTGGCGATCAACTCGGCCAGTTCGGCAACGTCGAGCAACGCGCACATGTGTTCGATCACGGTGCCCGCCAGCCAAGGCCGTTGGCCGCGGTGGCTGCGCCATTTGATTTCGTTCGGGTCCAGGCGCAACGAGCGGCTGACTTGATGCACCGCCAGCCCCCACTCGTAGCCCTGCACCGAGATCACGTATTGCAGGCCCTGGCGGAAATCATCGCGGTAGCGGTCGGGCATGACCCAGCGCGCGGTGTCCAGGACCTTGAGGTTACCGGCCTGGCTGGGCAGGATGCCGAGGAACCACTCCGGTTGCCCGAACAGCGGCGTCAACTCCTGGCCTTCCAGGGAATAGATCGAGCCCAGGCACACCAGCGGCACCGCCAGGGTCAAGCCGGCGACGTCGAACAGCAGGCATTCGAACGGTTCGGCAGCCCAGCTTGGGCGGCCATCACCGGTCACCGGCGGCGGCGTGATGCTCGGCGGCAAATGCACTTCCACCACCGGCTCGACCACGACAGGAGCAGGGGCAACCACCACAGGCGCCATCACTACCGGCGTAATCGGCACTACGACCTGCGCATCACGGGCTTGTTCTTCCAGCACCGCCAACTGGAATTCATCCAGCGCGGCTTCGGGTTCAACAGCCGGTTCCAGCACCAGGATCGGCTCCGGCAAATCTTCGGCGGTCGCATCTTGCAGCAGGGCATCCAGGTAGGATTCCAGCGCCAGTTGCGGCCGGGTCTTGAGTTCGACAGGACGGTTCATCACGCCACCTGCGCCACAAGCTGTTGCGACAACAGGTGCTTGAGCAGCGCGCGGTAGGCGAGTACGCCACGGCTCTTGCCATCGAACTGCGACGGCGCAAGGCCCGCGCGGCTGGCGTCACGCAGGCGCGTGTCCACCGGGATGTAGCCGTTCCAGATGGTGTCCGGGTAGGCATCGCGCAGCACGCGCAGGGTGCCAAGGGACGCTTGGGTGCGGCGGTCGAACAGGGTCGGCACGATGCTGAACGGCAGCGCTTGTTTGCGCGAACGGTTGATCATCGCCAGGGTGCTGACCATGCGCTCCAGGCCTTTGACGGCCAGGTGTTCGGTCTGCACCGGGATCACCAACTGCTGGCTCGCCGCCAAGGCGTTGACCATCAACACGCCCAGCAACGGCGGGCTGTCGATGATTGCGTAGTCGAAGTCCTGCCACAGTTGCGCCAGGGTCTTGGCGATCACCAAGCCCAACCCGCTCTGCCCCGGCGACTGACGCTCAAGGGTGGCCAGGGCGGTGCTGGACGGCAGCAGGGAAATGCTTTCGTTGCTGGTAGGCAGCAGCAGTTGCCCCGGCAGATCAGCCGGTACGCTGCCCTTGTGCAGGAACAGGTCGTAGTTGCTGTGCTCCAGCGCGTCCGGGTCGTAGCCGAAATAGCTGGTCATGGAGCCGTGCGGGTCCAGGTCCACCACGACCACGCGCTTGCCCGCCTCGGCCAGCAAGCCGGCTAAGGCGATGGAAGTGGTGGTCTTGCCGACCCCACCTTTTTGATTGGCAACTGCCCAGACTCTCATTCGGTTGGTTCCTCCCGGCAGGCACAGGCGCGACCGAGACATTGCATAAGGTTATTGAGCCGGCGACGGAGAATTGACGGCGCTCTGACGAACCGGCGGTTTTACAGGGGGCGGTGCAGTTTGTGTGCCAGCCCGCTTCAAGGCGGCATCCGGTGTTGCATTGGCGGTGCCGGTGCCGGTCAGGCTGCGGCGCACATCCAGGTTGCGCGACACCACCAACACCACCCGGCGGTTCTTTGCGCGGCCCTCTACGGTGGCGTTATTGGCCACCGGCTGGAACTCGCCATAGCCTACCGACGCCAGGCGACCTGGGTTCACGCCCTGCATCGCCAGCATGCGCACGATGCTCGCGGCACGCGCTGACGACAGTTCCCAGTTGGTCGGGTACTGCGCCGTGCTGATCGGAAAATTGTCGGTAAAGCCTTCGACATGGATCGGGTTCTCGAACGGCCGCAGAATCGCCGCCACCTTGTCGATAATGGTGAACGCCTGGTCGCTGGGCATCGCATCGGCACTGGCGAACAGCAGGCTGGAATTGAGCTCGATCTCCACCCACAACTCGTTGCCGCGCACGGTCATCTGGTTGGAGCTGATCAGGTCGCCAAACGCCGCGCTGATGTCATCGGCGATGCTTTTCAGCGGATCGCTGGTACCGCCCACGCCGGCAGCGGTTTCGTCGCTGTCGTTGACCAGCGGCTTGGCTGGGGTCACGGTCTTGGGCCGCTCTTCACCGATGGGAATCGGCTTGAGCGAGCGGTCGGCGTCGTTGAACACGCCGATCAACGCCTGGGAAATAACCTTGTACTTGCCTTCGTTGATCGACGAGATGGAGTACATCACCACGAAAAACGCGAACAGCAAGGTGATGAAGTCCGCGTAGGACACCAACCACCGCTCGTGGTTGACGTGTTCTTCAGGCTCGCGACGGCGACGGCTCACAATGAATACCTCCCATCAATCCATGAAGCCCTGGAGCTTCAATTCGATGGAGCGCGGGTTCTCACCCTCGGCAATCGACAAGATGCCTTCGAGCAACATCTCGCGGTAACGCGACTGGCGCATGGCAATCGACTTGAGTTTGCTCGCCACCGGCAACAACACCAGGTTGGCACTGGCCACGCCGTAGATGGTGGCGACAAACGCCACGGCAATGCCGCTGCCCAGTTGCGAAGGGTCGGCCAGGTTGCCCATCACATGGATCAGGCCCATCACCGCACCGATGATGCCGATGGTCGGCGCGTAGCCGCCCATGCTTTCGTAGACTTTGGCAGCGTTGATGTCGCGGCTTTCCTGGGTGTAGAAATCCACTTCGAGGATGCTGCGGATCGCTTCCGGTTCGGCGCCATCGACCAGCAATTGCAGGCCTTTGCGCGCGTAGCTGTCGGGTTCTGCATCGGCCACGCCTTCCAGGCCCAGCAGGCCTTCCTTGCGGGCGGTGAGGCTCCAGTTGACCACACGGTCGATGCCACCCGGCAAGTCGACACGCGGCGGAAAAATGATCCAGATAAGGATCTGCATGGCGCGCTTGAAGGAGCTCATGGGCGACTGCAACAATGCCGCGCCCACGGTGCCGCCGATCACGATCAACGCGGCCGGACCGTTGGCCAGGGCGCCGAGGTGACCGCCTTCGAGGTAGTTGCCGCCAATGATCGCGACAAACGCCATGATGATACCGATCAGGCTCAAGACATCCATTAGAGGCAGGCCTCCACCAGATGCTTGCCGATGTCGTCCAGGCTGTAGACGGCGTCGGCCAGATCGGCCTTGACGATGGCCATGGGCATGCCATAGATCACGCAGCTGGCTTCGTCCTGGGCCCAGATGGCGCTGCCGCCCTGCTTGAGCAGGCGCGCGCCTTCACGGCCGTCGGCGCCCATGCCGGTGAGCACCACCGCCAGAACTTTGTCGCCGTAGGACTTGGCCGCCGAACCGAAAGTGATATCCACGCACGGCTTGTAGTTCAGGCGCTCATCGCCCGGCAGGATTTTGATCGCGCCACGGCCGTCCACCATCATCTGCTTGCCACCCGGCGCCAGCAACGCCAGGCCCGGACGCAGGATGTCGCCATCCTCGGCTTCCTTGACGCTGATGCGGCACAGCTTGTCCAGGCGCTCGGCGAACGCTTTGGTGAAGGCTGCGGGCATGTGCTGGATCAACACGATTGGCGCCGGGAAGTTGGCCGGCAGTTGGGTCAATACGCGTTGCAGGGCCACCGGGCCGCCGGTGGAGGTGCCGATAGCCACCAGCTTGTAGGCTTTGCGTTTCGGCGCAGGCGAATGGGCCGCCGCAGGCGTAGCGGCGCGAACCGGCGCCACGGCAGGCCGTGCAACCGGCGCAGGCGCAGGGCGAGCAAACGATGACGTCGGCGCAGCCGGTGCCGCAACCGGTGCAGGCGTCGGCGCGGGCGCGCTGAACAAGCTACGACGGTTACTGCGCGAAATGCTGTGCACTTTCTCGCACAGCAGTTGCTTGACCTTCTCAGGGTTGCGCGAGATATCTTCGAAATTCTTCGGCAGGAAGTCCACCGCGCCCGCGTCCAGCGCATCCAGGGTGACCCGGGCGCCTTCGTGCGTCAGCGAGGAGAACATCAATACCGGGGTCGGGCAGCGTTGCATGATATGCCGGACTGCGGTGATGCCATCCATCATCGGCATCTCGTAGTCCATGGTGATCACGTCCGGTTTCAACGCAATGGCTTGATCAATCGCCTCTTTGCCGTTGGTGGCCGTGCCGACCACCTGGATCGTTGGATCGGCGGAAAGAATTTCCGAGACGCGGCGGCGGAAGAAACCCGAATCGTCCACCACCAGGACCTTGACTGCCATAAACACTCCGTTAGGCGGGGCGGGCAATACCGCCCTGCCCCACCAGAATCAAATACGCCGAGCGGCGTAACGCTTGAGCATGCTCGGAACATCGAGAATCAGCGCGATCCGACCGTCACCGGTAATGGTCGCACCCGACATGCCCGGGGTTCCCTGCAGCATTTTGCCCAAAGGCTTGATGACCACTTCTTCCTGGCCCACCAGTTGATCGACCACAAACCCGATGCGCTGGGTGCCCACGGAGAGAATCACCACATGGCCTTCGCGCTGCTCTTCATGCTTGGCCGATGCCACCAGCCAGCGCTTGAGGTAGAACAGGGGCAACGCCTTGTCGCGCACGATCACCACTTCCTGGCCGTCCACCACGTTGGTGCGCGACAGGTCGAGGTGGAAGATCTCGTTGACGTTGACCAGCGGGAAGGCGAACGCCTGGTTGCCCAGCATCACCATCAGGGTCGGCATGATCGCCAAGGTCAACGGCACCTTGATCACGATCTTCGAGCCCTGGCCCTTGGTCGAGTAGATGTTGATCGAGCCGTTGAGCTGGCTGATCTTGGTCTTCACCACGTCCATGCCGACGCCACGGCCGGACACGTCGGAAATCTCGGTCTTGGTCGAGAAGCCCGGGGCAAAGATCAGGTTGTAGCACTCGGTGTCGGTCAGGCGGTCGGCGGCGTCCTTGTCCATCACTCCACGCTTGACCGCGATGTTGCGCAGGATGGTCGGGTCCATGCCTTTACCGTCGTCAGTGATCGACAGCAGGATATGGTCGCCTTCTTGCTCCGCCGCCAGGATCACTTTGCCGCCACGGGACTTGCCCGAGGCTTCGCGTTCTTCCGGGGTTTCCACGCCGTGGTCAACGGCGTTGCGCACCAAGTGGACCAGCGGGTCGGCCAGGGCCTCGACAAGGTTCTTGTCGAGGTCGGTTTCTTCACCCACCAGTTCCAGGTTGATTTCTTTCTTCAGCTGACGCGCCAGGTCGCGGACCAGGCGTGGGAAGCGGCCGAAGACTTTCTTGATCGGCTGCATCCGCGTTTTCATCACGGCGGTCTGCAGGTCGGCTGTCACCACGTCGAGGTTCGACACGGCCTTTTGCATGGCTTCATCGCCGCTGCTCAGGCCCAGGCGCACCAGGCGGTTACGCACCAGTACCAGTTCGCCGACCATGTTCATGATGTCGTCCAGGCGTGCGGTATCAACCCGTACGGTGGTTTCGGCTTCACTGGCAGGCTTCTCGGCAACCGGAGCGGCGGCGGCGCGTGCCGGAGCAGGCGCTGCTACAGGCGCTGGCTTGGCGGCCGGAGCCGGCGCAGCGGCTTTGGCGGCAACCGGTGCAGCCGTGGCCACCGCTGCGGCCGGGGCCACTTCGCTGAACTTGCCCTTACCGTGCAATTCATCCAGCAGCGATTCGAACTCGTGATCGGAGATCAAACCATCGCCAGCCGGTGCTGCACTGGCAGCGGCAGGCGCTGCGGCCGTGGCGGCGACTTCCGGCAAGGCGTCGGCCACGAAGGTGCCCTTGCCGTGCAGTTGGTCGAGCAACGCTTCGAATTCGTCGTCGGTAATGTCGGTGCTGGCTTTAGCAGCAGGCGCCTCGGGCGCAGCGGCCGGTGCCACAGCGTCGACCGCGAACTGGCCTTTGCCGTGCAACTGATCGAGCAGGGATTCGAACTCAGCGTCGGTGATGTCTTCGCTGGTTGGCGCAGCGACAGGCGCCTTTGGCGCTTCTGCCTCGGCCTTCACGGCACTGAGGGAGTTGAGCAGCTGTTCGAACTCGCTGTCGGTCACATCCGGTTCGGCTTCGGCCACAGGCTCGGGCGCCGCCTCGACCACAGGCGCAGCCGAGGTGTCGGCCGGTTCCGCCAGGCGCGCCAGGGCGGCCAGCAGTTCCGGGGTGGCGGCAGTGATCGGTGCACGGTCGCGCACCTCGCTGAACATGCCGTTGACCGCATCCAGTGCTTCGAGAATCACGTCCATCAATTCCGAATCAACGTGACGCTCACCCTTGCGCAGGATGTCGAACACGTTCTCGGCGATGTGGCAGCACTCCACCAGCTCATGGAGCTGGAGGAAGCCGGCGCCCCCTTTTACAGTGTGAAAACCGCGAAAAATTGCATTGAGCAGGTTCGCATCATCCGGTCGGCTTTCCAGCTCGACCAGTTGCTCGGACAACTGCTCTAAAATTTCGCCGGCCTCTACAAGGAAATCCTGAAGGATTTCTTCATCGGCGCCGAAGCTCATGTGGGTGCTCCTTAGAAGCCTAAACTGGATAACAGGTCATCGACATCATCTTGACCCGATACAACGTCTTCACGTTTATCGGCATGAATCTGCGGACCTTCACCCTTGGCGAGATGTTTTTGTGGATCTTTTTCCGAGAGGATCGCTTCGCGGTCATGTTCAATGCCGGCAAAACGGTCTACCTGGCCTGCCATCAGCACTAATTTGAGCAAGTTGCTTTCCACTTCGGTGACCAACTGGGTCACACGCTTGATCACCTGACCGGTGAGGTCCTGGTAATCCTGGGCGAGCAGAATGTCGTTGAGGTTGCTGGAAACCGTGCGGTTTTCCTGCTCGCTGCGTGACAAGAACCCTTCGACCCGACGCGCCAATTCACGAAACTCTTCAGCGCCCACTTCGCGGCGCATGAAACGGCCCCAGTCGTTGCTCAGGGCCTGGGCTTCGTTGGCCATGCCGTTGACCAGGGGCGTGGCGTTTTCCACCAGGTCCATGGTGCGGTTGGCCGCCGCCTCAGTCAGCCTGACCACATAGGACAGGCGTTCGGTGGCATCGGTGATCTGCGAGATTTCCTCGGCCTGGGGCATATGCGGGTCAATCTGGAAATTGACGATCGCACTGTGCAGCTCGCGTGTGAGCTTGCCCACTTCCTGGTACAGGCCGCGGTCACGGGTCTGGTTGAGCTCATGGATTAACTGCACCGCGTCGCCGAACTGGCCTTTTTCAAGGCTGTCGACCAACTGGTGAGCATGCTTTTTCAGGGTCGACTCGAAGTCTCCCTGTGACGTTTCTTTATGCTCCATAGCTCCCCCGCGATGGCATTAGCCGTGGATGCGTTCGAAGATTTTCTCGATCTTCTCTTTCAAGGCCAATGCAGTGAATGGCTTGACCACGTAACCGTTTACCCCGGCTTGGGCGGCTTCGATGATCTGCTCACGCTTGGCTTCGGCGGTCACCATCAGCACAGGCAGGCTGCGCAGTTTTTCGTCGGCGCGCACGTGGCGCAGCAAGTCGATACCGGTCATGCCCGGCATGTTCCAGTCCGTTACCAGAAAGTCGATGCTCCCGCTGTTGAGGATCGGAATCGCCGTAATGCCGTCATCCGCCTCGACCGTGTTAGTGAACCCAAGGTCACGCAACAGGTTTTTTATGATCCGCCGCATCGTTGAGAAGTCATCAACGATGAGGATTTTCATGTTCTTGTCCAATTCGACCTCCAAGCAGTCTTAAACGCGCCCAGCACCTGGACGCGCCATTTCAATCAACAGGCATTACACAAAAAGGACTGCCGGGGCACCACGGGTCGAACCCGCAAAGGCTGGTTGCCCTCGCGGTCTCGTCTGCAGTGTCCCCACACTGCCTGTCAGCGCGCTCGCCACTCTCCCAAACGCCCCCGCAAGCGGGCTGCGCACTGGCTGTGCAACTGGCTGACCCGCGACTCGCTGACCCCCAGGACCTCACCGATTTCCTTGAGGTTCAGCTCTTCGTCGTAGTACAGCGCCAACACCAGCCGCTCACGCTCCGGCAAATTGGCAATCGCGTCCGCCAACGCCCCCTGGAAACGCTCATCTTCCAGGTCACGCGATGGCTCCATATGAGCGCTCGCGCCGTCCTCGTGCAGCCCCTCGTGTTCGCCGTCCTGCAACAGGTCGTCGAAACTGAACAGGCGGCTGCCCAAGGTATCGTTCAAAATCCCGTAGTAATCGTCGAGACTCAATTGGAGTTCGGCCGCAACTTCGTGATCTTTAGCGTCGCGACCGGTTTTTGCTTCAATTGCGCGAATTGCGTCACTGACCATGCGTGTATTGCGATGCACCGAACGCGGCGCCCAATCACCTTTACGCACTTCATCGAGCATCGCGCCACGGATACGGATACCCGCATACGTCTCGAAACTCGCACCCTTGCTCGCGTCGTACTTGGTCGACACTTCGAGCAGGCCGATCATGCCCGCCTGGATCAGGTCTTCGACCTGGACGCTGGCGGGTAGGCGTGCCAGCAAGTGATAGGCGATACGCTTGACCAAGGGCGCGTAGCGCTCGATCAACTCGCCCTGACTGTCACGGGCAGACTTCTTGTACGCGTTGTAGCCAGTCGCTGTCATAGCACGGGTCCTGCGCTCGTCTGATGCACCAATCGCTCGACGAAAAACTCCAGATGCCCACGCGGGTTGGCAGGCAACGGCCAGGTATCGACCTTCTGGGCAATAGCCTTGAACGCCAATGCGCATTTGGAACGAGGGAACGCTTCGTAGACTGCACGCTGCTTTTGCACAGCCTTGCGCACACACTCGTCGTAGGGAACTGCGCCGACGTATTGTAAGGCGACATCGAGGAAGCGATCCGTGACCTTGGTCAACTTGGCGAACAGGTTGCGCCCTTCCTGCGGGCTCTGGGCCATGTTGGCCAGGACGCGGAAGCGGTTCATGCCGTAGTCACGGTTAAGCAGTTTGATCAGGGCGTAGGCGTCGGTGATCGAGGTGGGTTCATCGCAGACCACCAGCAACACTTCCTGCGCGGCGCGCACGAAGCTGACCACGGACTCGCCGATCCCGGCGGCGGTGTCGATCACCAGCACGTCGAGGTTGTCGCCGATATCACTGAACGCCTGGATCAGGCCGGCATGCTGCGCCGGGCTCAGGTGCACCATGCTCTGGGTGCCGGAGGCGGCCGGCACGATACGGATGCCACCGGGCCCCTGCAGCAGCACATCGCGCAGCTCACAGCGGCCTTCGATCACATCGGCAAGCGTATGTTTGGGCGTCAGCCCCAGCAGAACGTCGACGTTCGCCAGCCCCAGGTCAGCATCCAGCAGCATGACGCGACGGCCAAGCTCTGCCAGGGCCAGGGACAAATTCACTGACACGTTAGTTTTCCCGACGCCACCTTTGCCGCCGGTCACCGCGATCACCTGTACGGGATGCATGCTGCCCATTTTATTTCTTTACCTTGTCTTGCTTAGACGCAGGCTACATGGCTTGGCCGCGTGAATCGCTTGCAGACCATCGATGTAGATACATTTCACGGTGTTCATCCTGCCTCAACCCACCCGTTTTGCCGGGTTGTGGTAGAGGTCGGCGAACATATCGGCCATCGCTTCCTCGCTAGGCTCTTCTTGCATTTGCACGCTGACTGCACGGCTGACCAACTGATGACGGCGCGGTAGATGCAGATCATCCGGAATCCGCGGCCCGTCGGTCAGGTAGGCGACCGGCAATTCATGACTGATGGCCAGGCTCAGCACCTCGCCCAGGCTCGCGGTTTCATCGAGCTTGGTGAGGATGCAACCGGCCAGGCCGCAGCGTTTGTAGCTGTGGTATGCAGCGGTAAGAACCTGTTTCTGGCTGGTGGTTGCAAGCACCAGGTAATTTTTCGACTTGATGCCACGCCCGGCCAGGCTTTCCAGCTGCATGCGCAACGCCGGGTCGCTGGCTTGCAGGCCGGCGGTGTCGATCAAGACCACGCGTTTGCGCAGCAGCGGGTCGAGGGCGTTGGCCAGGGACTGGCCCGGGTCTACATGGGTCACCGACACATTGAGAATGCGGCCCAGGGTCTTGAGCTGTTCCTGGGCACCAATACGGTAGCTGTCCATGCTCACCAGCGCGATGTTCTGCGCGCCGTATTTGAGTACGTAGCGGGCCGCGAGCTTGGCCAGGGTGGTGGTCTTGCCCATGCCGGCAGGGCCGACCATGGCAATCACACCGCCTTCTTCCAGGGGTTCGATTTCCGGGGTGACGATCATCCGCGCCAGGTGGGCCAGCAACATGCGCCAGGCCTGGCGAGGTTCTTCGATTTCGGTGGTCAGCGCCAGCAGGTCGCGGGACAACGGGCCGGACAGGCCGATGCGTTGCAGGCGACGCCACAGGTTGGCTTGTTGCGGCTTGCTGCCTTGCAGCTGGTTCCACGCCAGCGAGCCCAACTGCACTTCCAGCAGTTCACGCAGGCCGTTGAGTTCAAAACGCATCGAATCGAACACCCGCTGGTCAACCGCAGGCGCCGGAGCAGGCGCAGCAGGACGCGGCGGTTCTTTGAAGGTCGGCTCGACCAGCGGCTCGGCAGCGGTCAGCGGCAAGCCGGCGAACAACTGGCGATTGGTGGTGGCATCGCTGTCGCCGCGCATGCTCAGTTCAGCCTGGGCCGAGACAATGCGCGAAGCGGTCTTGCGCAGCTCGTCTTCGAGCTCCATGTTCGGCACACGCGGCGCCAAGGCCTGGGGGGTGTAATCCAGGGCAGCCGTCAGCTCGACACCGCCGGCAATACGACGGTTTCCGATAATCGCGGCGTCGGCGCCCAGCTCATCACGCACCAGTTTCATGGCCTGACGCATATCGGCGGCGAAAAAACGCTTCACTTGCATAACCCACTACCCTCAGCCGTTGGGCCCTACTGTCGCGACGATAGTCACTTGCTTGTTGTCAGGAATTTCCTGATAAGCCAAAACGTGCAAATTCGGTACTGCCAGGCGTCCAAACCGCGACAACATCGCCCGGACGGGGCCTGCCACCAGCAGAATCACCGGTTGGCCCTGCATTTCCTGGCGCTGTGCGGCGTCGATCAACGAGCGCTGCAGCTTCTCAGCCATGCTTGGCTCCAGCAGAACGCCCTCTTCCTGGCCTTGTCCTGCCTTCTGAATACTATTGAGCAATATTTGTTCCAACCTTGGCTCCAAGGTGATCACAGGCAGCTCGGAGTCAAGCCCTACAATGCTTTGGACGATTGCGCGCGACAATCCGACGCGCACCGCGGCCACCAGGGCGGCAGTATCTTGACTCTTGGCGGCATTGTTGGCGATGGCCTCGGCGATGCTGCGAATGTCGCGCACCGGCACCTGTTCGGCCAGCAGTGCCTGCAACACCTTGAGCAATTGCGACAGCGACAGAATGCCCGGCACCAGTTCTTCGGCGAGTTTTGGCGACGCTTTGGCCAGCAAACCCATCAATTGCTGGACTTCCTCGTGGCCGATCAGCTCGTGGGAGTGCTTGTACAGGATCTGGTTGAGGTGCGTTGCGACCACGGTGCTGGCGTCCACCACGGTGTAACCGAGGGATTGCGCCTGGCTGCGCTGGCTGATTTCGATCCATACCGCGTCCAGGCCAAAAGCCGGATCTTTGGCGGTGATGCCGTTGAGGCTGCCGAACACCTGCCCTGGGTTGATCGCCAGTTCGCGGTCCGGGTAGATCTCGGCTTCGGCCAGGATTACGCCCATCAGGGTCAGGCGGTAGGCACTCGGCGCCAGGTCGAGGTTGTCGCGGATGTGCACGGTGGGCATCAAGAAGCCCAGGTCCTGGGACAGTTTCTTGCGCACGCCCTTGATCCGCGCGAGCAGTTGGCCGCCCTGGTTGCGGTCCACCAGAGGGATCAGGCGGTAGCCGACTTCCAGGCCGATCATGTCGATCGGGGTCACGTCATCCCAGCCAAGCTCCTTGGTTTCCTGGGCGCGGGCCGGGGATGGCAGCAGTTCCTGCTGGCGGGCAATCTCTTGCTGGGCGATGACTTTGACCTGGTTCTGCTTTTTCCAGAACAGGTAGGCAGCACCGCCGGCCAGGGCCGCCATGCTCAAGAACGACACGTGCGGCATGCCCGGCACGATACCCATGATCGCCATGATGCCCGCCGCTACGGCCAGCGCCTTGGGCGAAGCGAACATCTGCCGGCTGATCTGCTTGCCCATGTCCTCGGAGCCCGAAGCACGGGTCACCATGATGGCCGCCGCTGTTGATAACAACAGTGATGGCAATTGCGCCACTAAACCGTCACCGATGGTCAGCAAGGCGTAGACCTTGCCCGCATCGCCAAAGGTCATGCCGTGCTGGAAGATACCCACGGCCATGCCGCCAATGAGGTTGATGAACAGGATCAACAAGCCGGCGATGGCGTCACCGCGCACGAATTTGCTGGCACCGTCCATGGAACCGTAGAACTCGGCTTCCTGGGCCACTTCCAGGCGGCGCGACTTGGCCTGGTTCTGGTCGATCAGGCCGGCGTTGAGGTCGGCGTCGATAGCCATCTGTTTGCCGGGCATCGCGTCGAGGGTAAACCGCGCGCTCACCTCGGAAATCCGCCCGGCGCCCTTGGTCACCACCACGAAGTTGATGATCATCAGGATCGCGAACACCACGATACCAACCACGTAGTTACCGCCGATCACCACCTCACCGAAGGCCTGGATCACCTTACCGGCAGCGGCATGGCCGTCCTGGCCGTGGAGCATGACCACACGCGTCGACGCCACGTTCAGCGCCAGGCGCAATAGGGTCGCCACCAGCAGAATGGTCGGGAATACCGCGAAATCCAATGGCCGCAGGGCGTATACGCACACCAGCAAGACCACGACGGACAGGGCAATGTTGAAGGTAAAGAACACGTCCAGCAGGAACGGCGGCATCGGCAACATCATCATTGCCAGCATCACCAGCAACAACAACGGCACACCCAGATTGCCTCGCGAGAGGTCAGTCAGGGTGCTGCGGGCGTTGCCGAGCATTTGAGAGCGATCCACCACCGGTATTCCTCGTGTCCTTTGAAGCAAAGTTTTGACGCCTGGAGGCGTCCTGGAGGCGGTATTGCAAGAAGCCTTCCAACTTTTGCTCTAAGGGTCAGATCGCTCTCAGACATTGCCTTGAAAGCATCGATGAGGACGAAACTACAAGGGTTTGACGTTATCGGCCTGTGGGCCTTTTGGACCTTGAACGATGCCGTATTCGACTTTCTTGCCTTCTCCGAGGGTTCTGAAGCCATCGATTTTTATCGCGGAATGGTGGACAAATACATCTGCACTTCCATCGTTCGGCGAAATAAACCCAAACCCCTTCGCTGCGTTAAACCATTTCACCGTACCTGTTGCCATTGCCGTTCTCCTGACTTACGGGATAACGCGAACGTCGGATGCATAGACCGCGTCAGGCCCATGGACTCTCCGGACTTCCACCCGTAGGCCCACGGCTAGCCGAATGCCTCGCGAACCGATGAAATTCACTCGCACGTCATCTTCGCCATTTTCCAGGACAATCAAACCCACCCCGGATTGCTGGTTGTAATATTTGACAGCGCCTCTGACCGCCTTCAAAACCTCTCTCCCTGCATCTCATCTACAGCTTTCGCGCAGTGCTTCAGGCAATAGAACCGCGAGAACGGCCCTGTGACTACTGTCAAAGTTGACAGGTAGACAGGCATTCACGACGGGTGGTAGGGAGTAAGAAATCAGGAATCGCGGCGCAAATCCGGCGGAATCGGCAGATCCTTGAGCGGATCCGGCCGCTTGCCCTTGCCCGCGCGGTACTGGCGAATCTGATAGACATACGCCAGCACCTGGGCCACGGCCAGGTAAAGCCCGGCCGGGATTTCCTGGTCCAGGTCGGTGGAATAGAAAATCGACCGCGCCAATTCCGGCGACTCCAGCAACAGGATGTCGTTGGCCACCGCAATTTCACGGATCTTCAGCGCCGTAAAGTCACTGCCCTTGGCCAACAGCATCGGCGCGCCGCCCTTCTCCGGGTCGTATTTGAGGGCCACGGCGTAGTGGGTCGGGTTGGTGATGACCACGTCGGCGTCGGGCACCGCGCCCATCATCTTGCGCTGGGACATTTCCCGTTGCAGCTGGCGAATACGCTGTTTGACCTCGGGACGGCCCTCCTGGTCCTTGTGCTCATCGCGCACTTCCTGCTTGGTCATCAGCAGTTTCTTGTGGCTCTCCCACAACTGAATCGGCGCATCCACTGCGGCAATGATGATCAGCCCGGCGGCCATCCACAGCGCGCTCCAGCCCACCACCTGCACGCTGTGGATGATCGCCGACTCCAGCGGTTCATGGGCGATGCGCAGCAGGTCGTCGATGTCGGACGACAACACCATCAACGCCACAAACAGGATCAGGATGAATTTGGCCAGGGCCTTGAGCAGCTCCACCAAGGCCTTGGCGGAAAACATGCGCTTGAGCCCTGCAGCCGGGTTCATGCGGCTGAACTTGGGCGCCAGGCTGCCGGCGGCGAAAAGCCAGCCACCGAGGGCGACCGGGCCGATCAGCGCGGCCAGCAGCAAAGTGATCAGGATCGGCTGCACCGCCAGGATCGCGATCTTGCCCGAGTGCAGCAGGTACTGGCCCATGGCATCGGGGTTGAGCAGTACTTCACGGGGCAAGGTGAAGTTGTGTTTCATCAACTCCATCAAGTCCAGCGCCAGGCCACCGCCGTAGATCAGCAAGGCGCCAGCGCCGGCCATCATGGTCGCCACGGTGTTCAGCTCTTTGGAGCGCGCAATCTCGCCCTTTTCCCGGGAGTCCTTTTTGCGTTTCTCCGTGGGGTCTTCTGTTTTGTCCTGACCACTCTCGCTCTCGGCCATGGCTCAGCGCGCCCGTGCCAGATCACGTAAGAACTGCAAAGCGTCGGTCGCCAGCGGTTGATACTGATTGAGAATGTCGGTCAGGCCGATCCAGAAAATCCCCATGCCCAAGACCAGGGTCAACGGGAAACCAATCGAGAAGATGTTCAGCTGCGGCGCCGCACGGGTCATCACGCCGAACGCGATGTTGACCACCAGCAACGCGGTAATCGCCGGCAACACCAGCAACAGCGACGCGCCGAAGACCCAGCCCAGGCGCCCGACGATTTCCCAGAAATGATTGACCACCAGCCCCGAGCCCACCGGCAAAGTAGTGAAGCTTTCAGTCATCACCTCAAACGCCACCAAGTGGCCGTTCATCGCCAGGAACAACAAGGTCACCAGCATGGTCAGGAATTGCCCGATCACCGCCGCCGACACACCGTTGGTAGGGTCGACCATGGAGGCGAAGCCCATGCCCATCTGGATCGAGATGATCTGGCCGGCCACCACGAAGGCCTGGAAAAACAGCGTGAGGGAAAAGCCCATTAGTGCGCCGATCAGGATCTGTTCGGCAATCAGCAGCAAGGCGCTGAGGTCAATGGCATTGACCGGCGGCATCGGCGGCAAACCCGGCACGATCACCACGGTAATCGCCACTGCGAAGTACAGGCGCACGCGACGTGGTACGAGGGTGGTGCCGAACACCGGCATGGCCATCAACATCGCCGTCACGCGAAACAGCGGCAGGATGAAGGACGCCACCCAGGTGCTGATCTGGGTGTCAGTCAATGCCAGCAACGACTGCATCCGGTCAGCCGATCAACTGCGGAATACTGCCGTACAACTGCAGGATGTATTCCATGAAGGTCTGTACCAGCCACGGGCCAGCCACGATCAGGGTGACCAGCATCACCAGCAAACGCGGCAAAAAGCTCAAGGTCTGTTCGTTGATCTGGGTCGCGGCCTGGAACATCGCCACCAGCAGGCCCACCAACAGGCTGGGCACCACCAGCACGGCGACCATCACGGTGGTCAGCCATAGCGCTTCGCGGAACAGGTCGACAGCTACTTCTGGCGTCATCGCGCTATACCCCGCCGAAACTGCCGGCCAACGTGCCGATAATCAGTGCCCAGCCGTCCACCAGCACAAACAGCATGATCTTGAACGGCAACGAGATGATCAGCGGCGACAGCATCATCATACCCATGGCCATCAGCACGCTCGCCACCACCAGGTCGATGATCAGGAACGGGATGAAGATCATGAAGCCGATCTGGAACGCGGTTTTCAATTCGGAGGTGACAAATGCCGGCACCAGGATGGTCAGCGGCGCCTGATCCGGGGTGGCAATGTCGGTGCGCTTGGACAGGCGCATGAACAGCTCAAGGTCGCTGGAGCGGGTTTGCGACAGCATGAAGTCCTTGATCGGGCCCTGGGCCTTGTCGATCGCGTCCTGGGCGGTCATTTTCTCCGCCAGGTAAGGTTGTAGCGCTTGCTGGTTCACCTTGTCGAACACCGGCGCCATGATGAACAGCGTCAGGAACAAGGCCATGCCGGTGAGGATCTGGTTCGACGGCGTCTGCTGCAGGCCCAGGGCCTGGCGCAGAATCGAGAACACGATGATGATCCGCGTGAAGCTGGTCATCAGCATGACAAACGCCGGGATAAAGCTCAGCGCGGTCATGATCAGCAGGATCTGCAGGCTGACCGAATATTCCTGCGCGCCGGCCGCGTTGGTCCCCAGCGTGATCGCCGGGATCGACAACGGATCGGCGCCAAACGCCAATGGCGCGGCCAACAACAGCATGAGCGTCAATAAAACGCGCATTACTTCTTATCCTTCTGATCCTTGCCCAGCAACTCCATCAGGCGCTGGGCGAATTCTGGCGTGGCGGACTGGCTCTGATCCACGCTCACCGGGGTCTTGAGCACGTGCAGCGGGGTGATGCGACCGGGCGTGATGCCCAGCAGGATCTGCTCCTCGCCGACTTGCACCAGCACCAGCCGATCACGCGGGCCGAGGGCGCGGGAACCGATCATCTCGATTACCTGGCCATTGCCCGGCCCCACGCGCTGCACGCGGCGCAGCAGCCAGGCCAGTGCGAAGATCAAACCCACCACCAGCAACAGGCCCAGCACCAACTGGGTCAATTGCCCGCCGATGCCGCTGCTCACCACCGGCGTTGCGGCTGCGGTGGCTTGCGCAACCGGCTCAGCCGCCAGGGCGCTCAATGGCAGCGCCAGAAACAGTCCCGCCATCGAATACTTCATCTCAGCGCAACTTCTTGATGCGTTCGCTCGGGCTGATCACGTCGGTCAGGCGGATGCCGAACTTCTCGTTGACCACCACCACTTCGCCGTGGGCAATCAGGGTGCCATTGACCAGCACGTCCAGCGGCTCGCCGGCCAGGCGGTCCAGCTCGATCACCGAACCCTGGTTGAGTTGCAGCAGGTTGCGGATGTTGATTTCGGTGCTGCCGACTTCCATGGAGATCGACACCGGAATGTCGAGGATCACGTCCAGGTTCGGGCCATCGAGGGTCACCGGGTCGTTGTTCTTCGGCACGCTGCCGAATTCTTCCATCGGCAGGCGGTTGCCGGCCGGCGCGGTGGCGGCATCAGCGGCCAACAGCGCATCGATGTCGTCCTGGCCGACATCGCCGGTTTCTTCCAGGGCAGCCGCCCATTCGTCAGCCAGGGCCTGGTCTTCGGCGGAAGTGTTTTCGTGTTCGGTAGCCATTACATGTCCTCGGCGGAGCAGAAATTAGTGTTGATCAGCGACGATTGATCGGTTCAACCACTTGAAGAGCTAAGTTGCCTTTGTGGGAACCGAGCTTGACCTTGAATGACGGCACGCCGTTGGCGCGCATGATCATTTCGTCCGGCAATTCGACGGGGATGATGTCCCCCGGCTGCATGTGCAAAATATCGCGCAGGCGCAACTGGCGACGGGCCACGGTGGCGCTCAGTGGCACGTCGACGTCCAGCAAGTCTTCGCGCAGGGCCTTGACCCAACGCTCGTCCTGGTCGTCCAGGTCGGACTGGAAGCCAGCGTCGAGCATCTCGCGCACCGGCTCGATCATCGAGTACGGCATGGTCACGTGCAGGTCCCCGCCACCGCCATCGAGTTCGATGTGGAAGGTGGAGACCACAATGGCTTCGCTGGGGCCGACGATGTTGGCCATGGCCGGGTTCACTTCCGAGTTGATGTACTCGAAATTGACTTCCATGATCGCCTGCCAGGCTTCCTTCAAGTCGATGAAGGCCTGCTCCAGCACCATGCGCACCACCCGCAATTCGGTCGGGGTGAACTCACGACCTTCGATCTTGGCGTGACGGCCGTCGCCGCCAAAGAAGTTGTCCACCAGCTTGAACACCAGCTTGGCATCCAGGATGAACAGCGCGGTGCCGCGCAGCGGCTTGATCTTGACCAGGTTGAGGCTGGTGGGCACGTACAGCGAGTGCACGTATTCACCGAACTTCATCACCTGCACGCCGCCCACCGCCACGTCCGCCGAGCGGCGCAACATGTTGAACATACTGATGCGGGTGTAGCGGGCGAAACGTTCGTTGATCATCTCCAGGGTCGGCATGCGTCCACGGACGATGCGATCCTGGCTGGTGAGGTCATAACTTTTGACGCTGCCGGGCTCGGCAGCCATTTCGGTCTGTACCAGACCATCGTCGACGCCATGCAGCAGCGCGTCGATCTCATCCTGGGACAGCAGGTCTTGCACGGCCATGTCGTGATCCTACTGCAATACGAAGTTAGTGAAGAGCGCCTGCTCGACCACGACTTTGCCGAGTTCCTTCTGGGCCACTTCCTGCACGCTGGCGGTGACCTTCTGGCGCAGCATTTCCTGGCCCACCGGGGTGGCAAGTGTGTCGAAGCTCTGGCTGGAGAACAGCATCACCAGGTTGTTACGGATCACCGGCATGTGCACCTTGAGGGCGTCCAGGTCCGAGGCATTACGCGCCAGCAAGGTGATGCTCACCTGCAGGTAGCGTTGGCGGCCGTTCTGGTTGAAGTTGGCGACAAAGGCCGGAAGCATCGGCTCGAAGATTGCCGGTTGCTTGACGTTACTGGCGGTTTCGGCGGCAGGTGCCGGCTTGCTGGCACTGCTGTGCATGATGTACCAGGTGCCGCCGACCGAGGCGCCGATGGCCAGGAGCAGGCCCAGGACTATCAACAGGATAAGCTTGAGCTTACCTTTGCCTGCGGGTGCTTTTGCTGCGTCGTCGCTCTTCGCCATGCCAATAATCCGTCACTATTCGGGGATTCATAGATCTACGGAAAGGCAAGAGCAAGTGTTATGCCAGAGTTGTATGGGAGAAAGGGACACATGTCACGCTGGAGATCCCATGTGGGAGCGGGCTTGCTCGCGAATGGGGTATGTCAGTTGATACATCTGTCACTGATCCACCGCATTCGCGAGCAAGTCGAGTCGTCGCACCGCCGCTCCCACATTTAGGCCTGTGCAGGGCTCGAGTCAGGCGTAGTAGTCGACGGCGCTGGAGCCGATCACAGTAGAGGTCACGGGTGCCACGGCTTCAGCCACGTCAACGTGCGCGCCGCTGTCGCCGCTGTCACTACGTCCGCCGCTGCGGCTCACGCCACCGGTCTGGGCCTGCTGCTGTTGTTGCTCCTGGCCACGGGACTGGTCGGACACGTTCACATCCACCTGCCCCATGCCCTGTTGGGCGAACATCTCGCGCAAACGGCCGGACTGGCTTTCCAGCGCCTCACGCACCACCGGGTGGGCGCTCATGAAGTTGACCTGGGCTTGCTGGTCGGCGGTCATGTTGACCTTGATATCCAGGCGACCGAGCTCGGCCGGCTGCAACTGGATCTCCGCCGACTTGAGGTTGGCGCTGGACAGGTACATTACGCGGTTGACGATTTCGTCGGTCCAGCCGCTCTGGTGCATGGCCAACGGCGCATTGGTCACCGGCGGCAAGGCGTTGGCGGTTTTTGGCGTGGCGGCCTGGGTCAATGCAGCCAGGCGGTTGGCGAAGTCATCGACACGGGTGTCGCTGCTGGCGTTCTTCAGGTCCTTGAGGCCGTCTTCGATCAGCCCGCCGAAGGCCTTGTCACCGCCCGTGTCAGTGCTGTCCTTGGTGGCTTGCTGGTCGACCATATTGGCCAGGCCGGCGGCAAAGTTCTGTGCGGCAGTGGGCTGATCCTGGGTCGGGGCCGGGGCGGTTTTGGCCTGGGCCTGACTGCTGGCCGAGACGTGACCGCCCTGCTCCATCGCCAGGCGCACGGCGGGCATGGCGTCCAATGGGTCGGCTTCCGGGTCAAAGACTGGCTTGGCTTCCTCGGTCGCCGCTACCGGTGCTGCGACTACCGGCTGGGCCTTGTCATCCTTGACCGTGGTGACTGGCGCCGCCGGGGTTTCCACCGGCACTGGCACGGCTATCGGAGTGACGGTGGCAATCAGGGCCGGGTCGACCACCGGGTCAGCCGGAGGCTGCTGCACCAGGGTCGGGTCGGTTGGCGCGTCATCATCTTTGCTGGCGCTGTCGTCGGTCTTGGCCGGTGGGGTGGCAGGCAAGGTATTGCCGCTATCGGCAACGGCTGGCGTGCTGGCGGCAGGTTTGTCGCTGCTGGCCGCTGGCTTGACGCTGGCGTCGGAGGACTTGCCGGCGGTGGGCTTGGGCGAGTTGTCGTCGGGCTTGACCGTGGGTTTGGAAGCCTGGTTGGCGAACACTTGAGCGAAGCCAGGGCCCTTGTCCCGTGGGTCCGCAGCCACTGCCGGTGGGTTGGCGGCGGGCGCTTGAGGCTTGGCCGCGGGGGCAGCCTGAAGGAGCGAATTCGGGGCGACTGGCATAGGTAAAGGTCTCCACTGCATGGGGGTCGGGGATGCAGTATTGGGAGGTAGAGCAAGAGTTGGGCCAGGTTTGGGTTTTGGTGTGTATATCCGTTTTTTGGGTAACGGCTGGTATGGGTTCCGCCCTTACGGCGGGTCACTTTGGAAAAGCCGGAATGCCGGCCCAGCCCAAAGTAACCAAAGGGCTCTTGCCCCAACGCTCGGTGTGCCCGTAATCCGACAGGGATTTGGGGGGCCGCCGCTCCGCGCCATCCATGGCGCGGGGCGGCTAAACCGGCATCCCTGCCGGTTTACCCCCCAAATCCCTGCCGAATTCCGGCCAGCGTGTTTGACGGGGCGCCTAAGATCAAAATCAAAAGCAAGAGCACAGCGGCCTGACAGCCGGCTTGAGTGGTGTAGAGCAGATGCAAAGGCAAACGCGGCTCCTACAGAGGACAAAAAACGTATCCACGATGCGAAGCGAGTCGCTCTTGATCTTGATTTGAGGCGCCCCGTTAAACACGCTGGCCGAACGCAGGCTTTGGAGCGTGGGTAACCCGGCAGGACGCCGGGTTAGCCGCGCTGGGCCAAGGATGGCCCATCGCGGCGGCCCACGCTCCAAAGCCGGAGTGAGGGCACACCGAGCCTAAGCGAGGTGCCGAGTGTTGGAGCGAAGACCTTTTGCTTACTTTTGGGTCTTTCCAAAAGTGAGCCGCCGTAAGGATGGAACCCTAAGCAGCCGTTACCGCAGCAACGGATATGTACTCAACAAATCGTCAAATCTGAAACCGCTGCCGCTCCGTCTCATACAACGGCTTCACCAAAGCAAACTCCCGATCAATCTGATCCACCAACTCCCCCAGATCCCCAACCGCAGGCCCAACAGACTCAGCCTCCAACCGCTGACACAACTGCGCCAACCGCACCGCCCCAAGGTTCCCACTGCTCCCCTTGAAACTATGCGCAATCCGCCCCAACGCCTTCGCATCATCCCTAGCCTTGCGCAACGCCTCGACGCGCTTCTGGGAATCATCAAGAAAGGTATCCAGCAACTTCGGATACTCGCCTTCCATGACTTCCTGCAAACCCGACAGCACCTGCGGGTCCAGATGTAGATCAACCACTTGCTCGCTCCCTGATCAAGAATCGGCGGATTATGCCAGAGCCCCCCAGCAAAACTCCACGCACACACTGCGCCCGCCATCCGACCAGCCTACATGGCTGCTCAACTGACGGACCAGGCTCAAGCCCCGGCCAGACAGACGGTCGATATCCAGCGGCCGCGCCAGCACCTGGTCCACATCAAACCCCGGGCCGCTGTCTTCGATACGCAGGGTCATCCTCCCGCCCGCCTCAGTCGGCACCACCTGCACATGCACCCGGATATACCCGCTGTCGAGTTGCGCCAGGCGGTCATTACGCTGGCGGTAATACTCGGCAAACCCCAGGGCATCACGCTTTAGCCGCGAATCCAGCCCCAGCACCCCATGCTCAAGGGCATTGGAATACAACTCGGCCATCACGCTGTACAACGCCCCGCTCTGCTCGCGCAGGCCATGGATCTCCAACAACAGTTGCAGCAGATACGGCAACGGGTTGTAGCGTTTCAAGGTTTCGGCGCGGAACTCGAAACTCACCGACCAATCCAGCGGGCACGACTGCCCACTGTCCGCATACAACGGCCCGGAGGCACGCAGTGGCTGGCCAGGCTGCAAGGTGATTTCCACCAGGCTCACGTCATCGCGCACTTCACCGCGAAATGCCGCCAGGGCCTGTTCGATCTCTCCAAACAAACGATCAGGCTCGCGATTGGTGGCAAACACCTGCTGCAAACGTTCGGCGCCGAACAGTTGGTCGTTGGCATCGGCGGTATCCAGCACCCCATCGGACAACAGGAATACCCGGTCGCCCAGGGCCATCGGCCAGACTTCAGTACGATCATCAAAGGCTTCGGCCGAGAGCACCCCCAACGGCAAATGCCGCGATTCCAGCGGCGTGCGTTTGCCGGTGGCGATTTCATGCACGTAGCCTTCGGGCATGCCGCCGTTCCACACCTCCACGACTCGCCGCTGCGTGCTCAGGCACAACAGGGTGGCGCAGCAGAACATGTCCACCGGCAGGATGCGCTTGAGCTTGGCGTTCATCTCGCGCAGGGTCTGCGCCAGGCCGTAGCCCTTGGCCGTCATGCCGTAGAACACTTCAGCCAGGGGCATGGCCCCCACTGCCGCCGGCAGGCCATGGCCAGTGAAGTCACCAAGCAGCACGTGCATGTCGCCGGACGGCGTGTAGGCGGCCAGTAGCAAGTCACCGTTAAACAGCGCATAGGGCGATTGCAGGTAACGGATATTCGGCGCGGCATTGATGCAGCCCGAATGCGCGACCTTATCGAACACCGCCTTGGCTACCCGCTGCTCGTGCAGAAGATAGTCGTGATGCTTGGCGATCAGGTCGCGCTGCTGCAGGACCGTGGCCTGCAACCGGCGCAGGCGGTCCATGGCGTTGATCTTCGCCGCGAGAATCAGCTGGTTGTAAGGTTTGGGCAGGAAGTCATCGCCGCCGGCATCCAGGCACTGGGCCAGGGCTTCGCTCTCGCGCAGGGAGGTGAGAAAAATCAGCGGCACCAGCTCTTCACCTGCCAACTGCTTGATCCGGCGTGCCGCTTCAAAGCCGTCCATCACCGGCATCAGCGCGTCCATCAACACCAGTTGCGGGCGCTCACGGGTAAACACTTCGACTGCCTCAGCGCCGTTTGTGGCCGTGAGCACCTGATGACCCTGGCGCCGGATGATGGTCGACAGCAACAGCAGGTCGGCGGCGCTGTCTTCGGCGATCAGGATCGTCAGCGGTTCGATGATCGGGGCCAGGGCGCTCAACTGATGTCGAACAGTTTGTCGAAGTTGGAGATGGCGAGGATCTTGCGCACGTCGGAGTTGCTGTTGATCACCTGAACTTCAGCATTATCGCCACCGGCATGGTCGCGCAACAGCAGGAGCATGCCCAGGGCGGAACTGTCCATGTAGGTGGCCTCTTTCAGGTCGACGACATACAACTCAGGCACTTTATAGAAACGCTCGTAGGCATCACGAAATGCCTGATGGCTGCCGAAATCAAACCGGCCCTTGACCGCTATCGTCAACTTCGTCCCGTCCAGGGATACTTCTGACTCGACTGACATGCGACTGCTTCCTTGTCATTGGCAATGACACAAGGTTTAGCAGGAGAAGGACATGTGGGCAACTCTCAATAGACGTCTTTGCGCGGCATGCGCTGAGACAGCTCGTCGAGCAACTTCTGCTCGCGCTTGTCTTCCAGTGCCCGCGCTTCGTCGATATAACGCTGTACCAGCTTGCGCAGGCCTTCAACCCGTGCAAACGCGGCCTGCCAGCTTTCGCGGGCTTTATCGAGGTTGTTCTGGTGCCAGGCCAGGCTTTGGCGCTGCTGGCCGACGGCCGTTTCCAGTTGGTTGAGAAAGCCCTGGTAGCCCATCAGCCATTGGCCCGAGACGCCTTTGGAGCCCCGCTCGATCCACTGCTGTTGGTATTCGCCACGAAAGCGCTCGAGGTCGCCCAGCTTGCTTTCCGCCAAGCGCACCTGGCCCTGGAAGTAACCCAGGCGCTGCACGGCGGTTTTCTCGGCCTTTTCGGCCATGTCCACCACCGGAGCCAGGCGCGCGGCGCGGCTGTTGGCCATGGCTTAGCCGCCCGGCGCCGGGGCGAAGATCGACTGCAGGTGCGCTTCGCTTTCGCCCATGCTGATCTTGTCGTTGAGGCCCTGGCGCAGGTAGGTCACCAACTGCGGTTGCAGGGCAATGGCCAGGTCGGTGTCGCGATCGCCGCCCGCCACGTAGGCGCCGACGCTGATCAGGTCGCGGCTCTGTTGGTAGCGCGACCACAGCTGCTTGAACTGTTGTGCACGGATCATGTGTTCCGGCGTCACCACGGCCGGCATCACCCGGCTGATGGACGCTTCGATATCGATGGCCGGGTAGTGCCCCTCTTCAGCCAAGCGCCGCGACAGCACGATGTGACCGTCGAGCACGCCCCGCGCCGAGTCGGCAATCGGGTCTTGCTGGTCATCGCCTTCGGACAGCACGGTGTAGAACGCGGTGATCGAGCCGCCCCCGGCTTCGGCGTTACCGGCACGCTCCACCAGTTTGGGTAGCTTGGCGAACACCGACGGCGGATAGCCCTTGGTCGCGGGCGGCTCGCCGATGGCCAGGGCAATCTCCCGCTGGGCCTGGGCGAATCGGGTCAGCGAGTCCATCAGCAACAAGACATTCTTGCCCTTGTCGCGGAAATATTCGGCGATGCGCGTGCAGTACATGGCGGCGCGCAGGCGCATCAGCGGCGCATCGTCCGCCGGGGACGCAACGACGACCGAGCGCTTGAGGCCCTCTTCACCGAGGCTGTGCTCGATAAATTCCTTTACCTCGCGGCCCCGTTCGCCGATCAGCCCGACCACGATGATGTCGGCCTCGGTAAAGCGCGTCATCATGCCCAGCAGTACTGATTTACCTACGCCGGTACCGGCAAACAGGCCCAGACGCTGGCCACGGCCGACCGTCAATAATCCGTTGATGCTGCGAATGCCCACGTCCAGCGGCACGCTGATGGGGTTACGGTTGAGCGGGTTGATGGTGGGGCCGTCCATCGGCACCCAGTCTTCGGCCTTCATGCCGCCTTTGCCATCCAGCGCGCGACCGGCGCCGTCAAGTACACGGCCGAGCATGCTCATGCCCATCGGCAGGCGGCCGGTGTCGGCCAAGGGTACCACGCGGGCGCCGGGGGCAATGCCCGCCAGGCTGCCCACGGGCATCAGGAAAATCTTGCTGCCGGAGAAGCCCATCACTTCGGCTTCGACCTGCACCGGGTGGTAGCTGTCGTCGTTGATCACCATGCAGCGGCTGCCCATGGCGGCGCGCAGGCCTTCGGCTTCGAGGGTCAGGCCGACCATGCGCAGCAGGCGCCCTTCAAGGATCGGCTGGCCAGGCAACTCGGCGGCTTCGGCATAACCGCTCAAGCGCTTGGCGAAACTGGTGCGATCAAGGCGCATCAGGGGCGTCCAGGTCCACGCTCAGGTCAGGCTCGGCAGGGTTCAACACCTGCTCATGGGCCTGATCCAACAGCTTGGCCATGATCTGGCTGATGCGGGTTTCCACCGTGGCATCGATGCGGCTGTGTTCGGTCTCGACGCGGCAACCACCGGGTTGCAGCGACGCGTCCTCGACGATGCGCCAGGTTTCTTCATGGCGCTCGCGCAGGGCTTTGACCTGTTCGAAATCCTGCGGATTGATGTACAGCCGTACATTGCCGACGCCCAGGGGCAGCAGCTTGAGGGCTTCGCGCATCACGCTTTCGATATGGCTGGAGTCCAGCACCAGCTCACGCTGGATCACCTGGCGGGCGATGTGCTGCACCAACTCGACCATGGCTTTTTCGATCTGCGAGTCCTGCTCGGCGATGGGGTCGAACAGCCCGCCCATCAAGCGTTCAAGGCTGACCAACTTGACGCTCAGCGCCTCCTCGGCTTCCTGGCGGACCTTGAGGGTGGTGCTGCGAAAACCATCTTTTTCACCTGCCGCGAAGCCCTCGTTGTAGGCCTCCTGGCGGATGGCTTCCAACTCTTCCAGGGTCAGTGGCTGGACTTCATCCAGCGGCACTTCTTCCATTTCCGCCGGTGGCTCTTCAACCGGTTCAGGCTCGGGCTCGGGCACATGCGGATCGAAGCTGGGCAACGACCAGATGTCGAACCCACCGACGTCCCGTGCGCGAATCAGATCGCTGGGCGCCTCATCTTTGTTCGACATGAGAGGCGCCTTAGATCATTTCTTCGCCGCCCTTCCCGCCGAGAACGATTTCTCCGGCTTCGGCCATACGGCGGGCAATGGTGAGGATTTCTTTCTGCGCGGTTTCCACGTCGCTGACGCGTACCGGGCCTTTGGCTTCCAGGTCGTCGCGCAACAGTTCCGAGGCGCGCTTGGACATATTCTTGAAGATCTTTTCCTTGACGCCTTCGTCCGATCCCTTGAGGGCCAGCACCAGCACATCGGAGGACACTTCGCGCAGCAACGCCTGGATGCCACGGTCGTCGACATCGGAAAGGTTGTTGAACACGAACATGAGGTCTTCGATCTGGCCGGACAGGGTGTCGTCGATCTCGCGGATCGAGTCCATCAACTGGCCTTCGACCGAGCTGTCGAGGAAGTTCATGATGTCGGCCGCGCGCTTGATACCGCCCAGGGTGGTACGCGAGGCATTCGAGTTGCCGGAGAACTGCTTCTCCAGAATCGTGTTGAGTTCTTTCAGGGCCGCCGGCTGCACGGTGTTCAGCGACGACACGCGCAGGATGATGTCCAGGCGCACCTTATGGTCGAAGTGGCCAAGCACTTCACCGGCCTGGTCCGGGTCGAGGTAGGCCACAACGATCGCCTGGATCTGCGGGTGCTCGTAGCGGATCACATCGGCCACGGCACGCGGTTCCATCCATTTCAGGCTGTCGAGGCCGCTGGTGTTGCCACCGAGCAGGATGCGGTCGATCAGGCCGTTGGCCTTGTCTTCGCCCAGGGCCGAGGTGAGCATCTTGCGGATGTAGCTGTCGGAGCCGACGCCCAGGCTGGTCTGGTCGCCGACGATCTCGACGAACTCGCTCATCACCTGCTCGACTTGCTCGCGGTGCACATTGCGCATCTGCGCCATGGCCACGCCGACGCGCTGAACCTCTTTGGGGCCCATGTGGCGCAGCACTTGGGCGGCGTCGGTTTCACCGAGGGACAGCAGCAAGACTGCGGCTTTGTCGACCTTGGTGAGCTTGGCAACAGCGGCTCGATTATCACTCATCTGCGTTGATCCACTCTTTCACGACCTGGGCCACACGGCCCGGGTCTTCTGCCACCAGACTCTTGATTGCGTTCAGCTGAGCGTCGTAACCCTCGCTCGGGCTTGGCAACAGGATGCTTTGCGGGCCGCCAAGGCTGACGCGGTCGTTGGCCAGTTCGCCGTCGAGGCCGCCCATGCCACCCAATTCCACGTCGCCACCGGCCAGGGCCAGCTGTTTCTTGCCGTTGCCGGTGATGTTGTTGAGCACCGGACGCAGCACACCGAACACCAGCACCAGGATGAACAACACACCCAGCACTTGCTTGACGATGTCCCAGAACCACGGCTGCGAGTAGAACGACGGTTCAGCGATCACTTCGCCACGCTCGGCGGAGAACGGCATGTTGATCACGCTGACACTGTCACCCCGGCTGGCGTCAAAACCGACGGCGTCCTGCACCAGGCGAGTGAAGCGCGCCAATTCGTCGGCGGTCCAGGGGGCACGGGTAACGGCGCCATCGGCGGCATTGACCTTGACCTGGTCATCCACCACCACCGACACCGACAGGCGATTGACGCGGCCCTGTTGTTGCTTGGTGTGGCTGATGGAACGGTCGAGTTCGAAGTTCTTGGTGGACTGGTTACGTTTGTCCGCCGGGTACGGGGCGAGCATCGGCTGGCCGGTGGCCGGGTCCATGATCTGCTGACCGTTGGCGTCCAACAATGGCTGGCCTGGCTGGATCGCGCCAGCGCTGGCAGCGGTGCCACCGGTGGTTTGCGGGGCCGAAGCCGGGGCTGGCGGCTGGTTGCTCAGGGCACCCGGCACACCTTGCGGCGGGCCATTGGCGGCGGTGCGTTGTTCGCTGGTGGACTGCTCGCTGCGCAAAGCAGGCTGGTCCGGGTTGAATTGCTCGGAGGTCGACTCGACCGCGCTGAAGTCCACATCGGCGGACACTTCAGCCTTGTAGCGGTCGTTGCCCAACACCGGTTGCAGGATGTTGTGCACCCGCTGGGTGAGCATGCTTTCGACGCGGCGGCTGTAGTCAAACTGCTTGCCGGCTTGAGTCAGCGCGGAGTTTTCGCCCTGATCGGACAGCAGGTTGCCCTTCTGGTCCACCACGGTGATCTGCGATTTGCTCAGCTCGGGCACGCTGGTGGCGACCAGGTTGACGATCGCCAGGACCTGGCCAGGCTCCAGAGAGCGGCCGGCAAACAGCTCAACCAAGACCGAAGCACTTGGCTTGCGCTCGTCGCGCACAAACACCGAGCTTTTCGGAATGGCCAGGTGCACGCGGGCACCCTTGACGTTGTTCAGGCTGGAGATGGTGCGCGCCAGTTCGCCTTCCAGGCCGCGACGGTAGCGGGTGGCTTCCATGAACTGGGAAGTCCCCAGGCCCTGGTCCTTGTCGAGGATCTCGAAACCGATATTGCTGTCGGACGGGGTCACGCCAGCGGCGGCGAGTTTCATGCGCGCACGGGCCACGTCGTCGGCCTTGACCAGCAGGGCCCCGGAGTTGGGCTCCACGGTGTAGGCGATGTCGGCGGCGGCCAGGGTTTCCATGATCTGCTTGGAATCCATGCCCGCCAGGCTGCCGTACAGCGGCCGGTAATCAGGTTGCTGCGACCACAACACCACGGCAAAACCAATCGCCACGCTGGCCGCCAGGCCGACCATCAGGCCCACCTGACGCAGCATGGTCATTTCGGAGAGGTTTTCCAGGAACGACAGGCCAAACAGCGGCGGCTTGCCGTCTGCCTTGGCGGGTGCGTTGTCCACGACTGCTTCTGCCATGACTTAAATCTCGTCCTTAAACCGGCATCTGCATGATGTCTTGGTAGGCCTGAACCAGCTTGTTACGCACTTGGGTCAGGGCCTGGAAGGAAACGCTGGCTTTTTGCGAGGCGACCATCACATCGGTGAGGTCCACGCCGCTTTTGCCGATTTCAAAGGCGTTGGCCAACTGGCTGGAGGCTTGCTGGGTGTCACTGACTTTGTTGATGGCCTGGCCGAGCATATCGGCGAAGCTGCTTTGGCCCAATTCCGGCGCTGGCGCGACGGATTTCGGTTGAGCCATGGCATCCATTTGCATGGAGCGCATATCCAACATCAACCGATTGAACTCAATACCCTGGCTCATGAACTTCTCTCTCCGACAACCCGCATGTTTTTTGACGCTACGCCGCAATTACTAGGGGAGGTAGCAACAAGGGTGCCAGCTCTGTACCAACTCGTAAGAAAAGGCGACAAACCTTGTCGACCTTGTTACCGGTTATGTGGCGAATAGATACGCTTCCACATCCATCCCGGCATCACGCATCTGCGCCAGCTTGTAGCGCAAGGTGCGCGGGCTGATACCCAGACGTTCGGCAGCCTCTTTGCGACGGCCGCGCTCGGAGCGCAGGGTGTCGATGATCATCTGGAATTCACGGCGACGCAGGTCGTCGCCCAAGGCGCCAGCGGTCTCGGTTTCGACCACCACGGGCGCCGGCGCCAGGGTCGGCAGCGGTGCGACACCACTGCCCATGGCCAGGCAGAAATCCTGGGGCTGGATCAACCCGCCCTGTTGCAGGATCAACGCGCGCTGGATCGCGTTATCCAGTTCACGCACGTTGCCCGGCCATGGATAGGCGATCAGGCAGGCTTGGGCCTCGGCCGACAGGCGCGCCTGGGCATGCTTCATTTTTTTGACGTGGTTGTTCAGCAGGCGCTCGGCCAGCGGAATGATGTCTGCCGGGCGTTCGCGCAACGGGCGCCAGGCCAGCGGGAACACCGAGAGCCGGTAGAACAGGTCTTCACGGAAACGCCCCGCCGCCACTTCGCCCGCCAGGTCACGGTTGGTGGTGGCGACTACACGGATATCCAACTGGATCGGCTTACGCGCGCCGACGCGCTCAACCTCACGCTCCTGCAGCACCCGCAGCAACTTGGCTTGCAGGCCCAGGGGCATTTCCGAAATCTCATCGAGCAGGATGGTGCCGCCGTCGGCCTGTTCGAACTTGCCTGCCTGGGCTGCGATGGCGCCGGTGAACGAACCCTTTTCGTGACCGAACAGTGTGGCTTCGAGCATGTTGTCGGGGATCGCCGCGCAGTTGATCGCGATAAACGGCTGCTTGGCGCGGGTCGATTGCTGGTGGATGTAACGCGCCAGCACCTCTTTGCCCGTGCCGGACTCGCCGGAAATCAGCACCGTGGAATCGCTGCGCGCCACGCGCGCCGCCAGCTCCAGCAATTGTGCACTGGCCGGCTCAAAGGCAATCGGGCCTTCGCCTTCGTTGGCCGAGATCACACCCAAGGCATGCCGCGCGACCAGTTCGATCAGGGCCTTAGGTTCAAAGGGTTTGACCAGGTAATCCGCCGCGCCCTGGCGCATGGCGTCGACCGCACGCTCGACGGCGCCGTGGGCGGTCATCAGCAGCACCGGCAACTGCGGCTGACGCGCACGCAGCAGACCGAGCAATTGATGACCGTCCATGCCCGGCATATTCACATCACTGACCACCAGGCTGAAGGACTCCTGCTCCACCGCCTCCAAGGCGTCCTCGGCAGAACCGACCGCCCGGTAGTCATGGCCCGCCAACAGCAGCGTGTCAGCCAATGCTTCACGCAGGGCGCGATCGTCTTCCACCAACAGAACCTTGATAGCCATAACCGTTCTACTCCGCGCTTGCCGCGCTGGAAAACAGCGGCAAGGTCATCAATGCACAGGTGCCACGCCCGACACGGGAATGCAGCTGCAATTCTCCCTGATGGGCACGTGCCACTGCCTTGACCACGGTCAGGCCCAGGCCCGTACCGTTGGTCTTGGTGGTGAAAAACGGCTCGCCCAGGCGCTGCAACACAGCGGGCTCGATACCACTGCCGCTGTCGCTGATGCACAGGCGCAGGTTTTGCTCGCGGTTGTACAGGTGCACCTTGAGCCGTGCGCCGGGGCCGCTGGCCTGGGTGGCGTTTTCGATCAGGTTGAGCAGCGACCCCACCAGCGTGTCGCGGTTGCACAGCAACTCACCGAGATGGCTGTCGCACTGCCAGCGCACCTGGACGTCCTGAATATGGGTGGCAGCCGCCGCTTGCAGGGCCTGCATCAACGCGGACGGCGTGATGCGGTCGGTGAGCGGCAATTCGCCACGGGCAAACACCAGCATGTCGCGCACCTGGTGCTCCAACTCATGCAGACGCTCCTTGAGGCGACCGGCAAACCGTTGATGGGTGGCGGCGGGCAATTGCTCATCAGTCAAATGACTGGCGTAGATCAAGGCAGCCGACAGCGGCGTGCGGATCTGATGCGCCAAAGAAGCGACCATGCGCCCCAGGGAAGACAAACGCTCATGCCGCGCCAACTGGTCTTGCAGGTGACGGGTTTCAGTCAGGTCGTTGAGCAGTACCAGTTGACCCGGCTCCGCGTCCAGGGAACGGGTGGCGATGGACAAGCGGCGGCCGTCTTTCAGGGAAATTTCGTGACCGTCATCTTCACGCGGCGCAAAGCAGCGGGTGATGACATGCCGCCACAGCTCGCCTTCCAGCGGCAGGCCCAGCATGTCGCAGGCAGCCGGGTTGGCTTCGCGCACACGGCCTTCTTCGTCGATGACGATCACACCGCCGGGCAGCAGTGACAGCAGGTTTTGCAGACGGTTGGCCAGGCGCTCTTTCTCGGCCAGCTCTTCCATGCGCTGTGCGCTGACCACCGCCAACTCGCCTTTAAGCTCGGACACCCGGGCTTCAAGCAGGCTGTAGGAATCGGTCAATTGGCTGGACATCTGGTTGAACAGCGAAAAGGCCTGTTCCAGGCCCTGACGACTTTGCTGTTCGACAGAAGGAACCAGCCCCGCAATGGCAGGACTGGAAGAATGTTGGGCGGCGTGGGGCATCATGCTCTCTCGCTTGGCTGACCGTCAGTTAAACGGAACGTTGCGAGGGCTGTAGCAATACTTGTGCCGAAAAAAAACCGCTGATAAATCAGCGGCTTGAAAAACAGGCGTCAATCATCCGCCTGTTCATCACCTTCTTTGCGGCTCATACCGTACTTGCGCATCTTCTCCACCAGGGTGGTTCGGCGAATGCGCAGGCGCTCGGCGGCACGGGCGACGATGCCGTTGGCGTCGTCCAGGGCCTGTTGGATCAGGCCTTGTTCCAGGTTGCCGAGGTAGTCCTTCAAGTCCAGGCCTTCGGGCGGCAGCATGGCAGTGGAACCGAAGTCCGGGGTATGGCCGTTGATGGCTACCCGTTCTTCCATGTCGCTGCGCAGGCTGTCGACCAGCTGCTCGTCTTCGTCGTCGACGTAGCGGAACTTCTTCGGCAACTCGACCACGCCGATCACGCCGTAGGGGTGCATGATCGCCATGCGCTCCACCAGGTTGGCCAGCTCGCGGACGTTGCCCGGCCAGCCGTGGCGGCACAGGGACATGATCGCGGCAGAGTTGAAACGGATAGAGCCGCGCTTTTCGTGCTCCATGCGCGAGATCAGTTCGTTCATCAGCAGCGGGATGTCTTCCACACGCTCGCGCAGCGGGGCCATCTCGATCGGGAATACGTTGAGGCGGTAGTACAGGTCTTCGCGGAAGCTGCCGACCTCGATCATGCTTTCGAGGTTCTTGTGGGTGGCCGCGATGATGCGCACGTCGACGCTCTGGGTCTTGTTGCTGCCCACGCGCTCGAAGGTGCGTTCCTGCAGTACACGCAGCAGCTTGACCTGCATCGGCAGCGGCATGTCGCCGATTTCGTCAAGGAACAGCGTGCCACCGTTGGCCAACTCGAAACGCCCGGCACGGCTGGTGATCGCACCGGTAAAGGCGCCCTTCTCGTGGCCGAACAGTTCGCTTTCAAGCAGCTCTGCCGGGATCGCCCCGCAGTTGACCGGCACAAATGGCCCGTCGCGGCGCTTGGAATGATAGTGCAGGTTGCGCGCGACCACTTCCTTGCCAGTGCCGGACTCGCCGAGGATCAGCACGCTGGCGTCGGTGTCGGCCACTTGCTGCATCATCTGGCGCACGTGCTGGATGGCGCGGCTGGTGCCGACCAGGCTGCGGAACAGGTTGGGTTCGCGATGGCGACCGCGCTCGCGGGCCTGGTCGTACATCTCGCGGTAGACCTGGGCACGGTGCAGGGAGTCGAGCAATTTGCTGTAGCTGGGGGGCATTTCCAGGGTGGAAAGCACCCGGCGGCGCTGGTCTTCAGGCAGGTCGACGGAAGAAATATCGCCCATTAGCAACACGGGAAGGAACTCATCCCAGGTTGACAGTGTCTTTAACAAGCCCAAAACAGCGCCAGGAGCGTTTACCGTCCCGATCAGCACACAAATGACTTCACGGCTCGATGACAATGAGCTGACCGCCTGCTGCCAATCATGGCTGCCGCAGGGCAAATTTTCTTCGCCAAGAAAATTCAAAATCACCGCTAAATCGCGGCGGCGGACGCTATCGTCATCAATCAGCAGAATTTTGGTTTCACGCCACATGCAATAGCAACTTCCCTAGTTAACTCAAATGCCCTCGAGTCGGGGCAATCTAGATGGCTGTAGGTTTTTTCTGCCTACAGCCGTCTGAATTCTGAAAACAGCACTAGTTAAGTCAAAAAATCGCGCGCAGTCAAATTTATGACGCGCGTTCGGATTAACTGAGCCAGTTCAGCCGAACAGATGGTAAACCTTTGACGCATTTTTCGCTTGGTTGATCTGCGACATCTCTTCAAAAATCGCCTGGCGTTCGCCAGTCGTCACCTCAAGCAACTGCTGATAAACCGCCAGCAGGCTTTCAAGCTTTTCACGCAACGCATCCTCATCAACCGGCGCCTCACTGAGCACCTGCTCGATCACGTCGCGACAGCCCATGTCCAGTTCGCCGATGGCGTCCCAGTTACGGTCCGCCAGCGCGCCCATCAGCGCCTCACGGGTTTCATCAATGCGTTGCAATGCATGGCTCATGACGTGTTCCTCAAGGCCAATGGCCTTATTGTGCGGCGCCTTGCGGTGCCGCAATGGCATCCCAGCCTTCTTTTACGGTAATCAGCAAACGGGCGACTTCGTCGATCATGTCAGCATCGTTGTGCAGATTTGCTTCCATCAAGCGGTTGGTCATGTACGCGTACAGACTTTCCAGTTGCTGGACATAGGCTGGGTTTTCGCTTTTTTCGGCATCCAGTCCGTCGCGCAAGCCAATAATAATGTCCACAGCTTTGCCAAGCATCAGGCCCTTCTGCGCAACATCTCCACGAGCCAATGCACCTTTAGCCTGCGCCATGCGGTCAAGGCCGCCTTCCATCAGCATTTGCACCAGGCGATGCGGACTAGCCTCAGAGATCTGGGCATGGGAATTGACCTTCTGGTATTGGCGAAGGGCTCTCATGGGATTCATGTATCTACCTCGTGACAGGCATATCGAAAAAGTTTTCTGTTACCAATATGTCGTCCGGAGCATAAAAAGCTTTAGGTGGCTCTCTAAGCGATGCTAATGACTCCGGAACAATATCAATTGTTCTTCTGATTGTTCAAAGCGTTGAGCGTCCCAAGGATGTTGTTACTTTGCTGGCGAATTTGCGCAACCAGGGTGTCCATGGCGTTGTACTTGTCCTGCAGACTCTTTTGCAAAGCAGTCATCCGCTCATCCAAAGCCGACTGCTGGGTCACCAAGTCTTTCAGACTGTCGGACAAGCTCGTCGAACGCGTAGCAAGAATACCCGTTGCAGGCTTGGCGTAATCATCGGTTGCCGTCTTCAGGCGAGCGAGCAGGCCGGTCTTGCCAGTGAAGATACTGTTGATATCGGCTGCGTTATTAACCATGGCAGCGTCCCACTTTTTGTCATCCATCACCAACTGGCCAGTGGTCGAGTTGGTACTGATGCCAAATTGAGCCAGGGACTTCAGAGCCCCAGTCCCGCCCAGCGAATTGAATTCATTGCGCAGCGCTGTCTGCAGGGTACGCATCGTCGAATCGCCGGTGAGTGTTGACGCCGTGGTTGTGCCATCCGGGTTTTTCGTAACCTTAGTCTCTGCCGTCATCGCCGTCAGCAAGGCATTGTAGGTGTCGACAAACCCTTTGACCCCAGATTTGAGTGTCGCAGTGTTAGTGCTCACCGTGATCAGCGTGGCAATAGGTTTGCTTGTATCACCGGTTGTCGGGAACGGAGACGGCGAGAGCAATTTGATGCTTACACCACTTAACGCATCGGAGATGTCGTTGGTCTTGGACGTCGCTGGAATACCGTCGATGCTGTATTTGGCGTCTTTTGGCGTATCAACCACCGTGGAGCCGACGTCCAGGCCGGAATTACCGGACAATGTCAGGTCCGACCCAACCCCCATGGTGGTGGACGTCAGGATCAGACGCGAGCCACTGGAGTCAGTCAGGACGTTGGCACTCAAGCCTGCCGTCGCGAATTGAGTGTTGATGGAATCACGCACTTGTTGCAGGGTCGCTCCTGGCGGCACACTCACATCGAACTTCTTGCCCGACTGCGTGATCGTCAGCGTTGTCGCCTGATCACTTGCGTTGACGACAGATTGAGGGCCCGCCGCAAACGTCTTGCTTGACAACTTGGAAGCCACTGCCAGGTTATCGACTACCAGCCTGAAACTACCGTTGGAGGCAGTATTACTCGCCTTCATGGTGGCGACCTTTTCATCCGAAGATGAACCGGTAAGACCAGTAAAGCTGGCACTATTGGTCATTGTGTCTAGAGCGCCGCGGAAAGCATCCAGAGCAGCCTGAATTTTGCCGATCGAAGACAGCGTGGTGGTCGCTTTCTGCGTTTGGGTATTGATCTGAGTCTGCTTGGGCGCTCTCTCGGAGTCCACCAAAGACTTCACAATCGCTTGCGTATCGATATTCGAACCAATACCGCTAACCGTTGAACCCGCCATCATCTTTCTCCTAATCGGTGGCTGCCGTTTTCTTGACTAACAACACTTCAAGCATCGACAGCAACAAGTTTCATGCCAGCTCAGGCTTTGTCATCAAACAACACATGGCTTGCACTGGATAGGCTCTGAGCCAGTTTCAATGCTGTTTCCGAGGGGATCTGGCGGATCACTTCACCGCTTTCAGTGGCAATGACCTTGACCACAACCCGATGGGTGGAATCATCAATGGTAAAATCCAGTTTACGCTGGGCCGCTTGTACGAATTCGCGTATGTCGGTCACCGCTTTTTCCAGATCGGCTCGCTCAGGCTCGCCTCCAGATGGTGCTACCGCCTCTACTTTTGCCTTCTCTTTGTCAGCAGCAATGACAGGTGTCACTGCACTCTGAGGTGCAACCGGTGGATAAGACTGGTTCAACTTCACACTCATGTCCATGTCCAATCTCCTCTACAACTGAAAAGACGAAAGGGCACGTAAACGCGCCCTTCCGTCAGTTACCAAGCGCGCTGGTTACTGAAGCAGTTTCAGTACAGCGGATGGCAGTTGGTTAGCCTGCGACAGGATCGCAGTGGAAGCCGACTGCAGGGTTTGTTGCTTGGTCAGTTCGGCGGTTTCAGCAGCGAAGTCGACGTCCTGAACGGTGGAACGTGCAGCGGTGGAGTTCTTCTGAATGTTCTGCAGGTTATCTACAGTAGTGGTCAGACGGTTCTGGGTAGCACCCAGACCGGAACGCACGCCGTCGATGGTGCCGATGGCTTTGTCGATAACAGCCAGGGCATTCTGAGCACTGGTAGAGCTAGTGACGTCAGTCTGAGCAACGCTGGTTTTGGTCGATGCGGTAACGGCACCGAACACACCAGCAGCGCTTGTACCGGTCAGCGAGTAGCCGCTGGCCGAATCCAGGTTGACAGCACCGGTAGCGATCACGGCGTTGGCAACAGCCACGTCGGCACCGAACTTGCCCGAACCATCTTTGGTAGCGACGGTCACCGAGCCACCAGCAGTCACACCGCTGAACGCGATGTTCTCACCCGAGTCGGATTTTACAGTCAGTACATCTTTGGACTGATCGTAGCTAACACTGATGCCCAGTTTCGCAGCGTTGGACTTCAGTTGGTCAGCCAGGTTGGCGTTGCTGGTAACACCGATGAAGTCGACCTTCTGGCCACCCACATCCATGGTGAAAGTAGCAGGAGTAGCAGTAGCAGTAGCCTTGTCGACCTTGAACTGAGCTTCAGTGCTGGCAGTAGCGGTCAGGCCACCGATCGCGCCGTTCATGCCTTTGGCGATGTCTTTAGCCGAAGCGTTGGCAGCAACGTCAACGTCTGCGGTTTGACCGTTACCAGTCACGGTGATTTTGCCAGCTACAGCCAGGATGGTACCGGACTTGATTTGCTGCGAACCGATGTTGTTCGCTGCAACGTTGTCCAGGCTCAGGTTGATGGTTTCGTTAGCGTTGGCGCCAACCTGAATAGCTTTGGTACCGTACGAACCGTCCAGCAGCTTCTGGCCACCGAAAGTAGTGGTTTGCGAGATACGGGTCAGTTCCGAAGTCAGAGCCTGGTATTCGTCGTTGTTCGACTTACGGTCGTCAGCGCTCAGGGAACCGGTAGCGGAAGACAGAGCCAGGGTACGCATTTTTTGCAGGATGTCGGTCGAAGCCTGCATCGCGCCTTCAGCGGTCTGAGCGATGGAGATACCATCGTTGGCGTTTTTAACTGCTTGACCCAGACCGTTGATTTGGCTGGTCAGGCGGTTGGAGATCTGCAGGCCGGCAGCATCATCTTTGGCGCTGTTGATACGCAGACCGGAAGACAGGCGCTGCATGGAAGTGGCCAGGGAGCCGCCAGCTTTGTTCAGGTTGCCCTGAGTAGTGATCGAAGCAATGTTGGTGTTTACTGTTAAAGCCATGACGAAATCCTCGTTGGATGGATACTGCGGCTTCCGGCCCTGGCAACCGCCGGGTGTGGCCTGAGAACCTACGTAATAGTTATCGTCGTGGTGGCCGGTTGCTTGAGGATTTTTTTTGATTTTTTTACTGGCGCCGTGCCACCCCTTGCAATTCAAGGGTTTAGGTGGGTGTGAACCCCCGTTTTCACTGGGTTTTCTGGCGTCAAATAAAAAACGCCGAGAGTCTTTCGACCCTCGGCGTTTTTTATGGAAGCTATCAAGGCATCAAGGGCGATAGAGAATCGCCGAACCCCACGACAGGCCCACACCAAAACCACTGATCGCTACGCGCTTCCAAGAGGCGTCCATCACGTGCTTTTCCAGCAGCAGCGGAATGCTCGACGACACGGTATTACCGGTCTCGACCATGTCCTTGATGAACTTGTCCACGGGTGCATCTTCAAAACGACGCGCCACGGCGTCGACAATCGCCGCACTGCCCTGGTGGATGCAGAACGCGTCAATCTCGTCAGCCTTGAGGTCCGACTCATTGAGCAGCTCATGCAAGTGAGCCGGGACCTTGAGCAAGGCAAAGTTGAAGACCTGGCGGCCATTCATGAAGAACACGCCATCACTGACCTTCAGGTGCGGCGCACCGGAACCGTCGGTGCCGAACTTCGACTTGCCCAGCAACCACGGCGCGTCTTCGCCCATCCAGGTGGCAGTTGCAGCATCGCCAAACAGCATGGTGGTGTTGCGATCTTCCGGGTCGACAATCTTCGAATACGGATCGGCGGTGATCAACAGGCCGTTTTTCAGGCCCGCGGCTTCCATGAAGCCCTTCATCGCGTAGATGCCGTAGACGTAACCGGAACAGCCCAGGGAAATATCGAAGGCCGCCACGTGGGTCGGCAGGCCGAGTTTGTCCTGGACGATGGCCGCTGTGTGCGGCAAGCCCTCTTCATCACCGTTCTGGGTGACGACGATCAGCGCGTCGATCGACTCGCGCTTCAAATCCGGGTTGTTGGCAAACAAAGCGTTGACCGCCTCGACACACAGATCGGAAGTTTCCTGCGCGGCTTCCTTGCGCGGCAGGAACGCCGAACCGATCTTGCCAATGATGAATTCTTCATCCTTGGCGAATTTGGCACCCTGGGCGTAGTTATCGATCCCGTCTGCCGGCACGTAACTGGCGATGCTTTTTATGCCAATCATTGTGGCTTCCCAATACTAAATAGCTGGAGAACACCCCTGGGCCACGCCCGGAGTGCTGACAATAAAGGGGATAACCCCATAAAAATCTCGCTGAAAGCCGCCTCGCAAGGACCCTGTGACGACTTATCCTTTTCACACGATACAGTGAAGATGCGCTTTATGACTCACAGGTCACTCAATTTTGTGTGCTTTGTGCAAAACCTTCAAACAATTAAATCCCAGAAACGACAACGGCCCGCCCTGTTTCCAGAGCGGGCCGCTTGACGTAGTGCCACTTACATCTTGTTGAAGAGGCTCAACTGGGCGATTTTCACAAAAGCCAGCTGCGAGGCTTGGAGCATGGTTTGCTGCAATGCCAGGTTGATCGCTGCTTCGCCCATGTCGATGTTGGCCAGGTCGCTCATGGTGCTCTTGTTGGCCGTGCCAATACTGGTATTTTCCGCAGATTGGATATCCAGTGCGTTCATGCGCGCACCGATGGAGCCGCGCACGTTATCCAGTTGTGTGCGGGAGTTGGCAAGGTTGCTCAAAGAAGCATCCAGAGTGTCCTTGAGCTTGACCTGTGCCGCCGGGTTACCGTCCGCCGGCTCTTCCAGGGCCTGGCGCAATTGGCTGAGGGTGTCCAAGGCACTCTGTGTTTTTTTGGTGCTGGCCCCCACTGCGAACTGATCGCCGGCAGACGGCGTTCCCGGAGGAGTGCCACCACTTATATCAAACGTGATGCCGGCTGCAGTAACGGTGGTCGCCCCTCCGGTGTCACCACTGGCAATCGCCTTGCTGTTGGTTGTGTAGGGCTGGGCATACACTTCATAGGCGGTGGAACTGGTGAATTTGATCACCGCACCGCTATTAGGGAAAGTGCTGGCATAGTCTGCCTGACTACTGACTCGGGCACCTGTCAACTGGACGGTTGAGAGGTTGCTCGGGGTTCGTGAAACACTGAAGGTATCCGGCTTGGTCTCCAGGGTAAAGGCACGATCCTTGACCAACGCATCAGATTCCGCACCAGGCGTGACACCTTTGAGGTTCAAGGAGATATCAAACTTCACACCACGCAGCGCAACAGTGGAACTGCCTTCTTTGGTGGAGTCGAATGTGCCGTTGCCGGGAATTTCAGAGGTGACGTCGTTGCCATCTTTGTCCGACACCTTGTACTGGGTACTGCTGGTAAAGGTCAGCTTGTAGGGTTGGCCATCAGCAAATTTGCGGGTGTAGTCAGTGCCCGAGGTGACCAACCCAGCGGACAACGAAACCTTGTTGTCATTGACCGCTGGCGGAGCCGGCGGGACAGTAGCCGGCTGAATCCACTTGGCTTGCGTACGCCCAGAGTTGACCGCACCTTCCAGGACATTTTTACCGGTGTCACCTGCAGCGACGTTCAGGGTGTCAGACACTTGCAGGCTCAAGGGCGTTTCGTCGCCTTGATAACTGTAAGTACCATCGTTGTTACGAGAATACGGCGGTGTCTGAGTCTTTGACCCGGAAAATATATAGTTGCCAGATGAGTCCTTGCTGTTGAGCAGACCTAATACCTGATCCTCGATGGCACCGACTTCACTGGCAATGGACTTGCGATCGGCGTCACTGATTGAACCGCCCGCACGGAGCGCCAACTCACTGGCGCGCTGCATGGCGTCGTTGATTGCATCAAGCACACTTTGCTCGTTTGTCAGCGAGTTTTTCAAGCTGGTGATGTTGCCATTGAACTGACCCAGCATGTCCTTCTGCTGCTGCAACATCAGCAGGCGCGCCGCTGCAACCGGATCATCCGCAGCAGTTTGCACGCGTACGCCGGAACTCGCCTGATCCTGAGCCTTAACCACACCGGAGTAGTTCTCCGTGTACTTGGCGGAGCTGGTTTCAAAATACTGCTGTGTAGAAATACGCATCGTCCCAGACTCCTTTAAAGGGCATTGATCAGTGTGCTGAAGGTTTCTTGCGCAGCTTTGATGATCTGCGACGACGCGGTGTAGTACTGCTGAAACTTGATCATGTCGCCCGCCTCTTCATCCAGGTTGACCTGGGAGACCGAGTTGCGCGCATTCTTGTTGGCGGTCAGCAGTGCATTGGTCGCGGTGCTGTCCGTACCTGCGGCAGCAGCTTTGGCGCCGACGGTTGATACCAGCTTGCTGTTGGCGCCTATCAGGCTGGTGCCGCCACTGCCATCCGCAGCCGTACCAACAGTCGCCTTGGTCTGCAGGTTGAGCAGTTCCTGAGCATTGCGGTTGTCGGACTTGCCGGAGGCGTTGAAGGAAAAGGTGGTGCTATCACCGCCAGCTGGCGAGCCACCCACTGTAGTGTCGAAGCTGAAACTTTTGGCCGGCGTCACCAGCGCACCGTTGGCATCGCGCATAGGGACGTTGATCGTAATTTTATTGGCCTGTCCGGGGACAATGCTGCCGGTGCCGATCGGATTGCCCTGCGCATCATTGACCGTATACGACTGGGTGCCGTCGGCGGCCGGCTTGCCAAACACCATCTTCACCGGCATCGAATGCTCGATACCAGTACGCAATTGAGCGGAGTTGGCACCACCGTAGATGTCCACGGGCAGGGTCAGGGTCGGCGGCGTGAAGGTACCGGTACCCGAATTGGTCTTGCTGGCTTCACCCAGCAATGGCGCAGCAAACGCGATCTTGCTCGGGTCAGTGAGCACCGTGCCAATGTCCTTGGCACCATTAGCCGTCGGGCTGACTTTGAAGCTGTCACCCGTGGCCATCGGGCCCTTGCCATCGAGTGCCAGAGTAAAGCCATCGATCACTGCCGGTGGGGTGGCGTTGATATTGAACGTACCCATGGCCTTGCCATCGGAACGCACCACGGTGACGTTGTTCGGGTTGGCGCTGTCGCTGAAGGTGACTTTGTAATCGAAGTTGGTCAGCTTGCTGCTGTCCTTGATCGTCACGTTGAGGTTGCCGGAACCCGCACTGTTGCCACTTGACGCCTGGCTGCGCTGGGCAATGGCAGCAGCACTGTTAATGTCCTTGAACAGCGAGGCACCGAACTGGCCGTTGAGGTCCAGGCCTTGGCCTAACTGCTTGTTAACCGTGTCTGCAGTGACAACTGCAATACGGCCTAGGTCATTGATGGCCGGCATCAGCACATCGCTGCGATAACGCAACAGACCACCGATGCTGCCACCGCTGATCACGCCGCCCAGGTCGAGCGACTCGCCACCGCCCACGTTGAGCTGAATGGTGAACTGACTGGTGTCGCTCTTGCTCGGCACAGCGGAAATGGTGTTGGACTGATCGCCCAGTACCAGCGATTGGCCGGAACCGGTGCTGACGCTGAACACGCCGTTCTTTTCAGTGGCAGTCACGCCGACCAATTCATTCAGCGAGCGCACCGCTTCGGCACGCGCATCCAGCAGATTGGCCGGGGCCGAGTTCGACGAGCCCTGCACCTGGGCAATCTGTTTGTTGAGGGACGCAATCGAAGAGGTCAATTTGTTGACCTGATCGCTCATCGACGTCAGCTGACTGTTGATAGTTTCTTTCTGCTGGCCCAACTGGGTCGAAATCGAATTGAAACGATTGCTCAACGTCTGCGCGCTGGTGAGCAAGACCTGGCGGGCCGAGTTATCGCTCGGGTTGGCCGAGGCGGTCTGGACGGCAGCGAAGAACGCGCTGAGTACCGCCGACATACCGGTGGTCTTATCCGACAAGGTTTTGTCGACGGCACTGACCTGATCCAGATAAGCCTTGGCATCGCTGTTGAGCGAGGTGCTGTTCTGGTACGCCGCGTCGAGGAACTCGTTATACACCCGGCGCACATCAGCCAGGGTGGTGCCACTGCCAATGAACACACCACCGAACTGGTTCGCCGCGTTGGCATTCTGGGTAGTCTGCTGCCGTGAGTAGCCAGGCGTGTTGGCGTTGGCAATGTTGTTACTCAAGACCGACAGCGATCCTTGAGAGGCGTTGAGCCCCGACATCCCGATACTGAGCAAACTCATGGTTCAGACCTTATAAATGTGTGGTTGCGCCAGCGGCAGCGTAGTTCTGGTAACTGTCCATCGTTTTGGCGATCTGCGAAATCTTGCTGGCATAGGCCGGGTCGGTTGCGTAACCGGCTTTTTGCAACTCGCGAACAAACTGTTCCGGGTTGTCGGCCGACTTCACAACTTCTTTATAGCGATCATTGCTTTGCAGCAACGTCACCAGGTCGTGGAAGCTGTCCTGGTAAGAGTCGTAGGAACGGAACTGCGCCGTTTCCTTGACCATCGCGCCATCGCGGAACTCACTGGTGATTGCGCGAGCCTGGCCGCCCTGCCAACTCTGGCCGGCCTTGATGCCGAACAGGTTGTGGCTGCTGCTGCCGTCTTCGGCGCGCATCACCGATTTACCCCAACCGGTTTCCAGGGCGGCCTGGGCCACCAGGTACTTCGGATCGACACCAATCCGCGCGGCGGCCGCCTTGGCCATCGGCAACATGGTGGCGACAAATTCATCCTGCGAAGTGAAGGCTTTCTTCGCCGGCGCCAACGGTGGCTGGGCCACGGCGCGGCCGTAGACCTGCATGCGCCCGCTCGGCACGGCGAAGGTACGCGCCGCACTGTTGACGACGTTATCGTCAGCGGCGCTGTTGCGCAGTGGCGCGGCCTTGGCTTCGCCGGTCACCTGGGTGCTCGGCACGATGCCAGCCAACAGGCGATCGGTCAGCTTGCTCGGCAAGGCGATGCGCCGCTGGTTCATCAATTCCATGTCATTGCTGTGGGCCGACGGGGCACCCGCCTGTGGCTCAGCCACGCGGTAAGCCCACAGGGGTCGCTGGCCGTTGGAGCGGCCCAACGGGCCTTCGGCCTGGGTGCCCGCCGCGATCTCTGTCGGCACATCCACTTTTTTCGCAGGCTCCGCAGCCGCTGGGCCTTGCAAGGTGGCGGCCTGCGCCTCCACCGGTTTGTTCTTCTGCATCTGGCGCATCAGCACGTCGGCCAAGCCGATACCACCGCCTTCGCGGGACATCGAGACCGCCAGTTGCTGGTCATACATTTCCTGGTACTGCTTGGCGGCCGGCGTGTTCATCGGGTTGTCCTTGCCCAACGCCTCGGTGGCCGAACGCATGGACTTGAGCATCTCGCTCAAGAACAACGACTCGAACTCCTGCGCCACTTTGCGCATATTGCCTTCGCTGTTCTTGTCGGCACCGACCTTGAGCTGGTTAAGCCGGTTCAGGTCGGAGTAGGACCCCGAATCCGCCGTGCTGCTGATGCCGCTCTTGCGCATATCCATGGCCATGGCCTCAGATCACGATCAGGTCGGCTTGCAAGGCGCCGGCCTGTTTCAATGCTTCGAGGATCGCCATCAAGTCGCCGGGCGCTGCGCCCACCTGGTTCACCGCGCGGACAATCTCATCCAGGGTGGTGCCGGGGCCGAACTTGAACATCGGCTTGGCTTCTTGCTGGGCATTCACACGCGAACGCGGCACCACCGCCGTCTGGCCGTTGGACAACGGCCCAGGCTGGCTGACGATCGGGTCTTCGGTGATGGTCACGGTCAGGCTGCCGTGGGTCACCGCAGCGGGTGACACCTTAACGTTCTGACCAATCACGATGGTGCCGGTCCGCGAGTTGATGATGACTTTGGCGACAGCCTGGCCTGGGTCCACTTCTAGGTTTTCCAGGATCGACAGGTAGTCGACGCGCTGGCTTGGGTCCAGCGGCGCGGTCACACGGATGGAGCCGCCGTCGATGGCCTGGGCCACACCTGGGCCGAGCATGTCGTTGATCTTGTCGACCACGCGCTTGGCGGTGGTGAAGTCAGAACGGTTGAGGTTCAAGGTCAGGCTGTTGCCTTGGTTGAAGCCGCTTGGCACGGTGCGTTCAACCGTGGCGCCACCTGGGATCCGACCGGCCGACGGCACGTTGACGGTAATCTTCGAACCGTCACGACCTTCGGCGTCAAACCCGCCCACCACCAGGTTGCCCTGGGCGATGGCGTAGACGTTACCGTCGATACCCTTGAGCGGCGTCATCAGCAAGGTGCCGCCGCGCAGGCTCTTCGAGTTACCGATCGACGACACCGTGATGTCCACTACCTGGCCCGGCTTGGAGAACGCCGGCAAGTCAGCACTGATCGACACTGCCGCGACGTTTTTCAGCTGCACGTTGCCCGACCCCGCCGGCACCTTGATACCGAACTGCGAGAGCATGTTGTTGAAGGTCTGCAGGGTGAACGGGGTCTGGGTGGTCTGGTCACCCGTACCGTTGAGCCCCACTACCAGGCCGTAGCCGATCAACTGGTTGGAACGCACGCCGGAGATGCTGGCGATGTCCTTCAGTCGTTCGGCCTGGGCGACAGCGCTCAAGGAAAGCAGGAGTGCGGCCGCCATCAGCTGTTTGAGTTTCAAAGTGGCCACCTAGAAAGGGAACAGCGGGCTAAGGAAGAAACGGTCGAACCAGCCCGGCTGGCTCGCGTCAGCAAACGAACCCGTACCCGAGTAGGTAATGCGCGCGTCGGCGATTCGCGTCGACGGCACGGTGTTGTCAGTGGAGATGTCATCGGCGCGGACCATGCCGGCAATGCGCACCAGCTCGTCACCGGTATTAAGGGTCATCCACTTTTCACCGCGTACGGCGATGATGCCGTTGGGCAATACGTCGGCCACGGTCACGGTGATAGAGCCGGTCAGGCTGTTGCCCTGCCCTGCCGCGCTCTTGCCGTTGGTGGCGCGGTCGCCGCTGTAGCCGGCGCTGAGGCTGAGATCACCGTCACCTAGCGGGTTATTGGTGTTGGGCACTGCGCCGAACAACGAGGTCAAACCGATGTTGGCCTTGCTGGTCTTGCCGATCTGAGAGTTGGCGTTCTTGCTCGCCTGGGTACGCTCGTTCAAGGTGATGGTGATGATGTCACCGACCCGGAACGCCTTGCGGTCGCTGTACAGGTTCTGTTCGAAACCGGCCTGGTAGATCGAGCCATTGTTGGCGGCCGCCGGCAACGGCGTGCGTGGCAACACCGGCGCGTAGTACGGGTCATTGGGTTTTGGCGTCGGGGCGACACAGCCCGCGAGCACGGCAATCCCACTCAATGCCAGAACAGAAACATAGCGATTCATGACCCTTACCTCACGGTGTTGCAGGCGCCCTCAAGAGCGCCCCATAGACTTGATTACAGATTCTGCGTTACGAACGAAAGCATCTGGTCGGCGGTGGAGATCACCTTGGAGTTCATCTCGTAGGCGCGCTGGGTGGTGATCATGTTGACCATCTCCTCAACCGTGCTGACGTTGGAGGTTTCCAGGGTGCTTTGCAGCGTGGTGCCGAAACCGTTCAGGCCAGGGGTGCCGATTTGCGGCGCGCCGCTGGAGGCGGTTTCCAGGAACAGGTTGTTGCCCATGGCTTGCAGGCCGGCCGGGTTGATGAAGTCGGCGGTCTGCAGGTTGCCGATTACTTGCGACGCGGGGTTGCCGGCCACGGTGATGGACACGGTGCCGTCGTTGCCGACGGTGAAGGTTTTGGCGTCGGCGGGAACGACCACGGCCGGCTCCAGGGCAAAACCGTTGGCGGTGACGATCTGGCCGTTGGAGTCCAGGTGGAAAGTACCGTCACGGGTGTAGGAAGTGGTGCCATCCGGTTGCAGGATCTGGAAGAAACCACGGCCGTTGATGGCCATGTCCAGCGGCTGGCCGGTCTGTTGCAGGTTACCGGCGCTGAAGTTCTTCTGGGTGCCGACGATCTGCACACCGGTACCCAATTGCAGGCCCGACGGCAGTTCGCTGTCCTGGGTCGACTGGGCGCCTGGCTGCTTCTTGATCTGATAGAGCAAGTCTTGGAACTCGGCACGATCACGCTTGAAACCCGTGGTCGACACGTTGGCCAAGTTGTTGGAAATGGTGGTCAGGTTGGTGTCCTGGGCGGACAGACCGGTTTTGGCAACCCATAGAGCCGGAAGCATGCTGTTCTCCTCTGCGCGCCTGTTTGTTGGCGCTACATCACAAATTAATTAGTGGGCTGCAATCAGCTCATCTGCATGACGCGGGTCATGGCCTGGTCGTCTTCCTTGGCGCTGTTCATCATCTTGATGTGCAGCTCGAACTGCTTGGAAAGCGCCAGCACTGCGGTCATTTCTTCCACCGCATTGACGTTGCTCGCCTGCAGGAAGCCCGAGGTCAGCGTGACCGTCGCGTCAGCCTGGGCCGGCCGGCCATCCTTGGTGTGGATGGTGCCGTCGAGGCCTTTATTCATGTTCTTCAGGTCCGGCTGGACCAGCTTGATGCGGTCCACTTCCGCCATCACGCGCGGACCTTCACCCATGGCGCGAATGCTGATGGTGCCATCAGCCCCCACTTCGATCTTCTGCTGGGGCGGCACGGCAATCGGGCCACCGTTGCCCATGATCGGCATGCCGTTGCCGGCGCGCAGCACACCCAATGCATCGACGTTCATGCTCGCGCTGCGCACGTAGGCTTCGCTGCCGTCCGGGGTCTGCACGGCCATCCAGCCATTGCCGCTGACGGCAACGTCCAGGTCACGGCCCGTCTCGATCATGGCGCCAGGCGTGAAGTCGGTGGCTGGACGCTCGGTCATGGCAAACGCGCGCGCCGGAAAGCTGTCACCGAACACCGGCATCGAACGCGCCTGCTCCAGGTCACGTTGGAAACCATTGGTGGAAATGTTCGCCAGGTTGTTGGCATGGGCCTTCTGCGCCAGAGCATTCTGGCTGGCGCCGGTCATTGCCACATAAAGGTACTTGTCCACGCTCTTTCCTCTTTCTGACGGACGCTTGCCGCCCACCGCTGTACTGATGAGGCTTAAGCAATTTGCGAACCAACTTTTTAAAAGAGGATGAAGTGCAGGCGGGGCGGGGGTTTGCGGGCGGGCGTCAAGAAATGACGCCCTCTCGATAGTCGAAAAAACGGCGGACTACTGCCGCCTGCGGCAAGCGCAGGTTACTTGTCGGCCTTGATCACTTCGTAATCGCGCAGCTTATTGGCGATGGTGGTATGAGACACCCCCAGGCGCTTGCCCAACTGTCGGCTGCTGGGGTGCTCGGCGTACAAGGCTTCCAACACCGCCTTCTCGAATCGACCAACGATGTCTTCCAGGCCGCCCTCCAGGGAAAAATCGCCAAGGGGCTGACGCACGCCATAATCCGGCAGCCGAATATGTTCGGCCTTGACCGTCCCGCCGTCACACAACGACACCGCCTGGAACAGCACGTTTTCCAACTGCCGTACGTTGCCCGGCCAGTGGTAGTGGCTCAGGCGGTCCATGGCGGCCGGCGCCAGCTTGGGCAACGGGCAGCCGATCTGGCGACTGGCCTGGTCGAGAAAGTGATCAACCAGCGGCGCAAGCCCGTCGAGACATTCACGCAGCGGTGGAATATGCAGGGACAGCACGTTGAGGCGGTGATAGAGGTCTTGGCGGAATTCGCCACGAGCGCACAGCTCGGACAAGTCCACCTGGGTCGCGCAGATCACCCGCACGTCCAGGTACACCTCTTCATCGCTGCCTACGCGACGGAAGCAACCGTCCTGCAAAAAGCGCAGCAATTTCACCTGCAAGCGCGCGCTCATCTCCCCGACGCCATCGAGAAACAATGTACCGCCCGCTGTCAGTTCCAACAGACCGAGCTTGCCTTCGGCCCGTGCACCTTCGAACGCGCCAGGGCCGTAGCCGAAGAGCTCGGTCTCGGCCATCGACTCGGGCAGGCCCGCGCAGTTGAGTGCCATCAACGGCGATTGCCCACGCGGGCTGGCCAAGTGACAGGCGCGCGCCAGCAGTTCCTTGCCGGTGCCGGTTTCGCCTTCTATTAATAGAGGCGCATCCAGCGGCGCCATACGACGGGCTTCGCGCACCACGGCGGCCATGACTTTGGAGCTTTGGAAAATGCTGTCAAAGCCACGCAGCTCCTGCTTGCGCACGTTGTAGATGCGCTCACCGACGCGGTCGGCGCGGTGCAGGGTCAGCACAGCGCCGGCCATGGCCTCGCTGTCGTCATGTTCGGAGGATTGCAGCGGCGCGATGTCCGCCAGGAACACGTCACCCTTGACCTTGACCCGCAGGCCGTTGATCCGCGATTTGCTGGCGCGCACCAGTTCCGGCAAATCGAAGTCCTCGGCATACCGCGACAACGGAATGCCTGGCACCTCATCCACCCGCACCCCAAGCAACTGTGCCGCCGCGCGGTTGGCAGCAACGATCGAGCCGCCCATGTCGATGGACAGCACCGGGAACTCCAGCGCGCCGAGCAGTGCATTGAGCTCCATATGCCGGCGCTCGCTGGGCATCAACCCTACCCTTTTGACGCCAAATACCCCGGCAATCGCCTCGAACTGTGGGCGCAATGCCTGGAACTGCATGTTCACCAGGTTCGGGCAAAACAGGTAGATGGCATTGCCATGCTCACCGCCCACCTCGCCCTTGGCGACGTTGACACCGTATTCCACCAGCAGGTTGAGAATGTCCCGCAGGATGCCGATGCGGTTCTGGCAATGCACTTTGATACGCATGAAGAGGCCCGAAAAGTGGGGAGGCGCCGCGTCTTTTTGTCGCTGGACGCAGATAGTCGTCAAGATTATGTGACAGCTTGCGGGCTTTTCCCAGCCCAAGACAACGGCCAGCCTCATAAGCGTAACGAATACTTTACGGAAACTGGTAAGTTTTCCTACGTAAAGGCGTTTAAAACAGATGGAATCTGGCCGCGCACGGGTTATCAATAAGCTCATCGCAGGACATAACAAGAACGAATGCCTAGCAGGAGAGCCGTATGAAGCAGACGCAGTACGTGGCCCGCGAGCCCGATGCGCAAGGTTTTATCCACTACTCGCAGGAAGAACATGCGGTGTGGAACACCCTGATCACTCGCCAGTTGAAAGTGATCGAGGGGCGCGCCTGCCAGGAATACCTGGACGGCATAGACAAGCTCGGCCTGCCCCATGACCGCATTCCGCAACTGGGCGAAATCAACAAAGTGCTGGCCGAGACCACCGGTTGGCAGGTCGCCCGCGTGCCGGCGCTGATCCCCTTCCAGACTTTTTTCGAATTACTCGCCAACAAGCAGTTTCCTGTGGCGACGTTTATCCGCACCCGCGAAGAACTCGACTATCTGCAAGAACCGGATATTTTTCACGAGATCTTCGGCCACTGCCCATTGCTGACCAACCCTTGGTTCGCCGAATTCACCCACACCTACGGCAAGCTCGGCCTGGCGGCCACCAAGGAGCAACGCGTGTACCTGGCGCGCCTGTATTGGATGACCATCGAATTCGGCCTGGTGGACACGCCCGAAGGTCGACGCATCTACGGTGGCGGCATTCTGTCGTCGCCCAAGGAGACGGTGTACAGCCTGTCGTCCGAGCCCGAGCATCAAGTGTTCGACCCGCTGGAGGCGATGCGCACGCCGTATCGCATCGACATCCTGCAACCTTTGTACTTCGTGCTGCCAGACCTCAAGCGCCTGTTCGAAGTCGCGCAGGAGGACATCATGGGCATGGTGGAACGTGGCATGCAGCTGGGTCTGCACGCACCGAAGTTTCCACCCAAGCCCAAGGCGGCTTGAACCTTACATCTTGAGGCCAGGTGAGTCTGTTCCCTGGCCGCGCGTTGCTTTAGGGTGACGCTACTGATCTTCATACCTTCGAATTCAGGACACCACCATGACCACCTTGAACCAAGCCCACTGCGAAGCCTGCCGCGCCGATGCCCCGCAAGTCAGCGACGAAGAACTGCCGGTGCTGCTCAAGCAGATCCCCGACTGGAACATCGAAGTCCGCGACGGCGTGATGCAACTGGAAAAGGTTTTCCTGTTCAAGAACTTCAAATTCGCCCTGGCCTTCACCAACGCCATGGGTGACATCTCCGAAGCCGAAGGCCATCACCCAGGCCTGCTCACCGAGTGGGGCAAGGTCACCGTGACATGGTGGAGCCATTCCATCAAAGGCCTGCACCGCAACGACTTCATCATGGCCGCGCGCACCGACGAAGTGGCCAAGGACGCCGAGGGCCGCAAGTAATGCATTTCGATGCCATTGGCCGCGTGCCCGACGACCCAATCCTCGGGCTGATGGACCTGTACGCCCAGGACAACAACCCGAACAAATTCGACCTGGGCGTGGGCGTCTACAAAGACGACCAGGGCCTGACCCCGATTCCGCACTCGGTGAAGCTGGCCGAGCAGCGCCTGGTGGACACGCAAACCACCAAGACCTACATCGGTGGCCACGGCAATGCGGCGTTCGGCAAGCTGATCAGCGAGCTGGTGCTCGGCGCCGATTCGGCGCTGATCCGCGAGCGACGTGTCGGCGCCACCCAGACCCCAGGTGGCACCGGCGCCCTGCGCCTGAGCGCAGACTTCATCGCGCAAAACCTGCCTGGTCGCGGCGTGTGGCTGAGCAACCCGACCTGGCCGATCCACGAAACCATCTTCGCCAAGGCCAGCATTCCGGTCAGCCATTATCCGTACGTGGGCGCTGACAATCGCCTGGACGTGGCGGCGATGCTCGCCACCCTGTCCAGCGTGCCCAAGGGCGACGTGGTGCTGCTGCATGCCTGCTGCCATAACCCGACCGGTTTCGACCTGTCCCAGGACGACTGGCGCCAAGTGCTACAGATCGTGCGCGAGCGCCAGTTGCTGCCGCTGATCGACTTCGCCTACCAAGGCTTCGGCGATGGTTTGGAGCAGGACGCCTGGGCCGTACGGTTGTTTGCGGCCGAACTGCCGGAAGTGCTGGTCACCAGTTCGTGCTCGAAGAACTTCGGCCTGTATAGCGACCGTGTCGGCGCGTTGATCGTGTGCGCGGCGGATGCCGAGAAACTGACGGATGTGCGCAGCCAACTGGCCAACACGGCGCGCAACCTGTGGTCGACGCCGCCGGACCATGGTGCTGCGGTAGTGGCGACCATCCTGGGGGATGCCGAGCTGAAAAAGCGTTGGAGCGACGAGGTCGAAGCCATGCGCTCACGGATCGCACACCTGCGTTCGGGCTTGGTGGAGGCGTTGGCGCCCCACGGTCTGTCGGAGCAGTTTGCGCACATCGGGGCGCAGCGTGGGATGTTTTCCTATACCGGCTTGAGTGCCGAGCAGGTGAAGCAACTGCGCGAGAAGCACAGCGTGTATATGGTGAGTTCGGGGCGGGCCAACGTGGCGGGCATTGATGCGACACGCCTGACGTTGCTGGCTCAAGCCATTGCCGATGTCTCCAACTGAAGAAACCGAATCAAAACTGTGGGAGCGGGCTTGCTCGCGAAAGCGGTGTGTCATCCGACACATCAGGTGACTGACCTACCGCATTCGCGAGCAAGCCCGCTCCCACATTTTCGACCGAGTCAGGCTCTAGCCCGCTACCATCTCTGCCTTGAGCTGCGCCTCTTTCGCCTGCGCATCCGCCAACCGATACAACTCGATGCTCCCATCCCAGTGCTCGATCAACGCCGTGCACGACTCCACCCAATCTCCGCAATTAAGGTAATCCACCTCGCCCACCTTGCGAATCTCCGCATGGTGGATATGCCCGCAGACCACGCCATGCAACTCGCGCTTGGTCACCTCGTGGGCGATAGCTTCTTCAAAATCACTGATGAAGTTCACCGCCGTCTTGACCTTGTGCTTGAGGTACGCCGACAGCGACCAATAGCCATAACCGTAGCGCGCACGCCAGTGGTTCAGCCAGCGGTTCAGCGTGAGGGTGAACTCGTAGGCCGAGTCACCGAGGAACGCCAGCCAGCGGTGGTAACGGGTGATCACGTCGAACTGATCGCCGTGGATCACCAGCAGATGACGGCCGTCGGCAGTCACGTGGATTGCTTCGTCGACCAGCTGGATATTGCCCAGGATCAGCTTGGAATAGCGACGCAGGAATTCGTCGTGGTTGCCGGTGACGTAGATCACCTCGGTGCCACGCTTGGCCATGGTCAGCAAGCGGCGGATCACGTTGGTGTGGGCCTGGGGCCAATACATGCCGCCGCGCAGTTTCCAGCCGTCGATGATGTCACCGACCAGGTAGACCTTGTCAGCGTGATAGCCCTTGAGGAACTGCGACAAATGTTCGGCCTGGCAATCCCGGGTGCCCAGGTGCACATCGGAAATCCACAGGGTACGAACCCGTTGTTTGCGGCTGGGCTTGGCGAACTCGGCACTGGTCATGGGCATCCCTCGACGGTGTTTTCGCGAGCTTGCGCCCTGGCGATTAATAGCCCATGACAACTGTGCGTCAGTCTGATGACAGCGCTCAGGGCCCGCAAAGCGTTGTAGACTGCCCGCTTGCCGCCCAGGAGACCACAATGGGACCCACCCTCACCCTACGCCACTACGTCGAAGCGCCCCTCGCCCACAGCCATGACCATGCGCAGTTGGTGTTCGGCCTGTCCGGGCACCTGGACCTGGAAGTGGACGGCCGTGGCAGCCAGGTGCGCGAAAGCAGCGTGATGGTGCTGCCCTTCTCGGCCCACCATGCGTGCGGCAGTCGCGATGGCAGCCGTTGCCTGGTGCTGGATGTGCCGACCGAGCATTGGGTGCTGCAATCGCTGGGCGAGCATGCCGATGCCAGTCGCCGCCTGCTCGACCAGCCCGCGCGGCTGACCTTGGACTCGCGGCAAAGCCAACTGGTGCAATGGCTGGCACACAGCCCGGTACATGACCCATTGATCGTGCAGCAAGGCGCGGTGCTGTTGCTGGCCAGCCTCAATCATCCGCTGGCCCCACCGCAGCCGGGCCGACGCTTACCGTACGCAGCCTTCAATCAACATATCGAGCGACACCTTGCACATCCGTTGCAGGTGGCTGACCTGGCGCGTATCGCTGATTTGTCAGTGGCGCGCCTGCACGCACGGTTCATGGCGGAATGCGGGCAAACACCGATGGACTACATCCGTAGCCGTCGCCTGCACATGGCCCTGGACCTGTTGCGCAAAACACCGCTGCCTATCGGTGAAATCGCCGATCGCGTCGGTTACGCCTCGCAAAGTGCCTTCGCCGCTGCAATGCTGCGGGAATTTGGCGCCTCGCCGGGTGCTTTACGGCGTAAGCCGTAGGAAGAGTCTCGCGATAAACATCGCGAGCCGGACGACAGACACCGATGCGGGCCACCCACTAGACTGCGGTTCTGTCACACCAAGACTCAAGGATCGCAATGACTCCCCGCTCAGCCCTCGGCGCCCTGCATATCGGCGCACTGATGTTTGGCCTCACCGGCGTATTCGGCAAACTGGCGGCCGCCTCCCCGGCCATCATCGTCTTTGGTCGCGCGGTGTTTGCCGTGGTGGCTCTGGCGGTCTTTGCACGGTTCGCCAGCAGCACCGCCTGGAAAACCCTGGAATTGCGCGACTGGCGCCGGCTGCTGGTCAGCGGCGTATTGTTGGCGGCGCACTGGGTGACCTTCTTTATTGCCGTGAAAGTCGCCGGCGTAGCGGTTGCGACCTTGGGCTTCACCGCATTTCCAGCTTTTACCGTGATCCTCGAGGGGCTGATTTTCCGCGAGCGCATCCGCGCCAACGAAGTGGTCCTGGTCGTGCTGGTCAGCGTCGGCCTGGTGTTGGTTACCCCGGACTTCAACCTTGCCAGCGAAGCCACCGGCGGATTGCTCTGGGGCATCGCCTCGGGGTTGCTGTTTTCCCTGTTGTCACTGAATAACCGCGCCAGCTCCGGACGTATCCCGGCGGTGCAGGCGGCGCTGTGCCAGAACGTGGTGGTCGCCGTGTGCCTGTTGCCCGTGGCGGCGCCCGGTCTGACAGAGGTGCGCGCAATCGACTGGTTGTGGATCGGTTTGCTCGGCGTGTTCTGCACCGGCCTGGCCCATAGCCTGTTTGTTGCCAGCCTCGCGGTGATCAAGGCGCGTACCGCTTCGGTGGTGTTCGCCATGGAGCCGGTCTACGGCATCACCGCGGCTTGGCTGCTGTTTGCCGAAACCCCGACCCTGCGCATGCTCTTGGGCGGTGTGTTGATCATCGTCGCGATCGTGCTGTCAGGGTTAATGGGCGGTGCCAGCCAGGCCAAGCAGCCCGCAACCACGGCCTGATCTATACTTTAAACATCCGCAACAGTCTGCAGTCGTTCAACGGATAACCGACAGCTCGACGACAGCCTGGGTGCGTTCTGAAGTTGCTGCACGCGAGTGGTCACAACTCAACGCGATGCGGGAGCTTTACCATGGAAATGCTCATCAATTTGTTAGTGCAGATCATCAGCGGGGCCGTCGGCGGCAACATTGCCGGTATGACCAAACAGAGCCTCGGGACCGGGCTCAATACACTGATCGGTGGTGTCGGCGGGCTGGTGTTGGGCCAGGTCGTCGCGGTACTCACCGGCACCTCGGGCGGTGAAGCGCTGGATGTGGCGGCGGTTGGCAGCAACATTGTCGGGGGTGGTGTCGGCGGCCTAGTGTTGACGTGGCTGATAGGCTTCATCAAACAAAAGATGGCCGCCAAATAGGACTGCGCTGCAGGGTCACCGCCTTTACAAGGCGGTGACTTTCACTGTGTGCGGTCGTTATGCCCCAGGTCGCGCTGCGGGTCGATCTGATCGCGCACGCGCTGCTTGAGTACCTTGGCCTCGGGAAAACCGCCGTCGACCTTGCGCTCCCAGATCTGCACGCCATCACAGGTGATGCGAAATGCGCCACCGGTGGCCGGTTCCAGCGCCACTTTGCCCAGGTCATCAGCAAACGTACTCAACAGTTCCTGCGCCAACCACGCGGCGCGCAGCAACCACTGACACTGGGTGCAATAGGTGATGACGATCTCGGGTTTGATCAGCGACATGATTTGAAAGGCTCCTGGCGTAACGGGCTAGGCGGATCGAGTGGTTATAATACCGGCCTTTATCGCCCAGCCTCGAGATTCATGATGCGCCGCCTGCTGTCCTGCCTGTTTCTGTGCTTGCTCCCCCTTGTCGCTGATGCCATTGAACCGCCACGCCCGAAGATCGGCCTGGTGCTGTCCGGCGGCGCCGCCCGTGGGTTGGCACATATCGGTGTGCTCAAGGCGCTGGAAGAGCAAGGCATCCAGATCGATGCGATTGCCGGTACCAGCATGGGCGCGGTGATCGGCGGGCTGTACGCCTCGGGCTACAAGATCGATGAGTTGGAAAAACTGGCGCTGAGCATCGACTGGCAACAGGCACTGTCCGACGCACCGCCGCGGGAAGACGTGCCGTTCCGGCGCAAGCAGGATGACCGGGATTTCCTGGTCAAGCAGAAACTCAGCTTTCGCGACGACGGCAGCCTGGGCCTGCCACTGGGCGTGATCCAGGGCCAGAACCTGGCGCTGCTGCTGGAAAGCATGTTCGCCCATAGCAGCAACACGCGTAACTTCGACAAGCTGCCGATCCCCTTCCGCGCGGTGGCGACCGATATCACCACCGGCGAGAAAGTGGTATTCCGCAAGGGTCACCTGCCCCAGGTGATCCGCGCCAGCATGTCGATCCCGGCGGTGTTCGCGCCGGTTGAGCTGGATGGCCGACTGCTGGTGGACGGCGGCATGACCGATAACATCCCGCTGGATGTGGCGCGGGAAATGGGCGTGGATATCGCCATTGTCGTCGACATCGGCACCCCACTGCGCTCGCGCAAGCAACTGGCGACGGTGGTGGACGTGCTCAACCAGTCGATCACCCTGATGACCCGGCGCAACTCCGAAGAACAACTCAAGGACCTGCACCCCAAGGATGTGCTGATCCAGCCACCCCTCGCCGCCTATGGCGTGACCGACTTCGGCCGCGCCAAGGACATGATCGATGCCGGCTATCGCGCCACCCGCGCCCTCGACGCGCGCCTGGCCCACCTGCGCCCCGCCGAGCCGATCGACCCGCAACTGGTGGCCGCCCGCACACCCGGTGAACGCACGCCGGTGATCACCGCCATCAACGTGGAGAACGACTCGAAAGTCAGCGACGACGTGATCCGCTACTACATCCGCCAACCCTTGGGCGAGCCGCTCAACCTGGGGCGCCTGCAAACCGACATGGGCACCTTGTACGGCCTGGATTACTTCGAGCAGGTGCAATACCGCGTGGTGAAAAAAGGCCAGGACAACACCCTGGTGATCAGCGCGCGCGGCAAACGCAGCGGCACCGACTACCTGCGCCTGGGCTTGAACCTGTCGGATGACATGCGCGGCGACAGCGCGTTCAACCTCGGCGCGAGCTACCGCATGAACGGCATCAACCGCCTCGGCGCCGAATGGCTGACGCGGGTGCAGATTGGGGATCGACAAGAGCTGTACAGTGAGTTCTACCAGCCAATGGACACGGGTTCGCGTTACTTCGTCGCGCCGTACATCAGCGCCCAGGCCCAGAACGTCGAGCTGATCCTGGACAACGACCCCATCTCCGAATATCGCCTGGAACGCTACGGTTTCGGCTTGAACGTCGGACGGCAGATCGGCAACAGCGGCGAGATCCGCTTCGGCGTCGGCGAAGCCTGGGGCAAGGCAGATGTGCGCATCGGCGACCGGGATCTGCCCAGCGTGAGTTTCAGCGAAGGTTTCTATGAACTGAAGTACTCCTTCGACTCCCTGGACAACGTGTACTTCCCCCACACCGGCGAAGACATCGGCCTGGCCTACCGCGAATTCGAACCGGGACTGGGCTCGGACCAGCGTTACCGCCAGTGGGAGTTCAAGCTCGACAAGGCCATGAGCCACGGCCCGGACACCCTGGTGCTGGGCGGGCGTTACGGGCGCACCCTGGATGATTCGGACGTGGTGATTTCCAGCTTCCTGCTGGGTGGTGCGCGGCAGCTGTCGGGCTTCCGCCAGGATGCAATCTCGGGGCAGAACATCAGCCTGATGCGCGCGGTGTACTACCGCAGGCTCACACCGCGTTCGTACCTGCCGCTGGATTTCCCGCTGTACCTGGGCGCGTCACTGGAACGCGGCCGCGCGTGGAACAATGACAATGAATTCGACAGTGGGTATATCAACGCGGCGAGTATTTTCCTGGGGTTTGATACACCGTTGGGGCCGCTGAACTTCAGCTATGGGTTCAATGATGATAATCAGAAGGCGGTGTATCTGAACCTGGGGCAGACGTTCTGACGGTTTGAACAGAACCCTTTTGAAGTGAGCGGGCTTGCCCGCTCACTACAACAAGCCCGTGCGGTGTTTGCTTCAGGACTTTTCCAGATTCGACAGGATATGCGCATGCACGCGCATGCACACACTCAAATCAGCTTCATCTACCCCCACGAACAGCTCATGCCGCAGGGCCGTGGCGATGGTTTCGATCTGTTCGATCAACGGGCGGGCGGTGTCACACAGCAGAATGCGCTTGGCACGACGGTCTTCCACCACGGCCTGGCGTTGCACCAAGCCCTGGCCTTCCAGGCTGTCCAGCAGGCGGGCCAATGTCGGCCCTTCTACACCCACACTCTGCGCCAGCTCACGCTGGGTGGGGGCTTCTTCAAAACGGGCCAGGTGCAGCAGCACCAGCCAGCGCGCCTGTGACAGGCCAAGCCCGGCCAGACGGCGATCCAGCTCGGCGCGCCAACCACGGGACATTTGCGCCAGTTGCATGCCAAATCGGTGTTGATCGGTTAACGGCATAAAAAACTCATGTTTTAGACTGAAAATAAAGTGTGGCTAATTATTAGTCAGCTAAGCATGAGCTTTGCCCATAGGCAAGAGTTGCTATGTACTGATTCGTTACATTGTCGTAATTGGCGCACTAAATTTCGAATTCAGACTGCAAAGCCGCCCGCACGCAGTACAAAACACCTTCAGGAACGCGCCCGGTGAACAGCGGGGCAATCTCCGCCACAGGTGGCAATTCGCCCTCTCCGTCCAGGAATGCATCCTGGATTTCGCCGAGCAGATCCTCGGGTAAATCAAGAGCTTGTTCCAGCGACAACTGCTGCTTGCCGATGGATTCAGCGAGCAAGGTGTAGACGTTCTTTTCAGAGCATTGCAACTGGCCGGCGATCTGGATCGGAGTCATGCCAGCACGTGCCAGGCTGATCAGTTCGTGGCGGAGATCGGCGACTTCCTTGGGCGCTTCGGCCTGGCCGCCGAGTACCTCAAGGAAGGCCTGGCCGTAACGCTCCAGCTTGCGCGCGCCCACACCACTGACCCGCGCCATCTCGGCCATGCTGGTGGGTTGCTCGCGCAGCATCTCCAGCAGGGTGGAGTCGGGGAAAATAACGTACGGCGGCACGCTGTGTTCCTGCGCCAGTTTGCGGCGCAGGGTGCGCAAGGCTTCCCACTGCTCGCGTTCTTCGCCACGTACAAGCTGGCTGGCCTGGCTGGTGCTGGTCTTGGCGGTGGTCTGCGGCTTGAGGTCACGGCGCAGCTCCAGACTGACTTCGCCCTTGAGCAACGGCCGGCAGCTGTCATTCAGGCGCAGGCCGCCATAGCCTTCGATGTCGATGTCCACCAGGCCGCGCGCCACCATCTGCCGGAACAGCGAGCGCCACTCGCCTTCGGCGCGGGCCTTGCCGACACCATAGACCGAGAGCTTTTCATGGCCGAAGCTGCGCACCTTCTCGTTGTCCTTGCCCAGCAACACATCCACCAAGTGACCGACGCCATAACGCTGGCCGGTGCGATAGATGGCGGACAAACCCTGGCGCGCCGGCTCAGTGGCGTCCCAGGTCTGCACGCCGTCGACGCAGTTATCGCAATGGCCGCACGGCTCGGGCATGTCTTCATCGAAATAGGCCAGCAGGGTCTGGCGACGGCAGCGGGTCTCTTCACACAGCGAGAGCATGGCGTCGAGTTTGTGCTGCTCCAGGCGCTTGTGGCGCTCGTCGCCCTCGGAGTTCTGCAGCATCTGCTTGAGCATCACCACGTCTTGCAGGCCGTAGACCATCCACGCATCCGCCGGCAAACCGTCACGGCCGGCGCGCCCTGTTTCCTGGTAGTAGGCCTCGAGGGATTTGGGCAGGTCCATGTGCGCAACGAAGCGCACGTTGGATTTGTCGATGCCCATGCCGAACGCGATTGTAGCCACCATGATCAGGCCTTCCTCGTTGAGGAAGCGCTTCTGGTGAGCTGACCGTGTTTCGTTGGGCAGGCCGGCGTGATACGGCAACGCTGGGTAGCCTTGTTCACAGAGAAACGCGGCGACTTCATCGACCTTCTTGCGCGACAGGCAATAGACGATGCCCGCATCGCTGCGCCGCTCGGAAAGGAACGCCAGCAGCTGTTTGCGCGGCTGCTCCTTGGGCACGATCCGGTAGAAAATATTCGGACGGTCAAAGCTCGACAGGAAGCGCTCGGCGTTCTGCAGGTGCAGGCGCTCGACGATTTCTTCGCGGGTACGCTTGTCGGCGGTGGCGGTCAGGGCGATGCGCGGCACATCGGGAAACAGCTCTGCCAATTGGCCGAGCTGCAAATACTCGCGACGGAAGTCATGACCCCATTGGGAGACGCAGTGGGCTTCGTCGATGGCGAACAGGGCGATTTCCAGGCTTTGCAAAAAAGCCAGCATGCGCGGCTGCACCAGACGCTCGGGGGCCAGGTACAGCATCTTCACTTCACCGCGCTTGATCCGTGCCGCCAGGTCGCGCTGCTGCTCGGCACTGAGGGTGGAGTTCAACGAAGCGGCGGCGACGCCGAGTTCTTCAAGGGTGGCCACCTGGTCGTCCATCAGGGCGATCAGCGGCGACACCACCACGGCCAGGCCATTGCGCAACAGCGCAGGCACCTGGAAGCACAACGATTTACCACCGCCAGTAGGCATCAGGACCAGTGCGTCACCGCCACTGGCCACGCGCTCAATGATCGCACCCTGGCGGCCACGAAAACTGTCGTAGCCGAAGATGTCCTTGAGGACGCGTTGTGCCTGCTCGAGCATGTAAAACTCCAAAATAGTGCCGAAATCCCTCTGTACAGGCTGGCCGAAAAAAACCGCTTTCACGGGAAATAATCCGTAAGCGAAGTTTTCGCGCACTGGCGCTTGGCCTGCAAGGGCATCACAAAACGCGGCAGTATACCCGAGCGCTACCCGGCAAAGGGCGCCACTGACGAACAGCGAGCGCTATCTAAAACCTGGCAAATATGCAGTGCGGCTGGCCTGGGCGCTCAAGAAAGCCTAGAATTCAGCATCGTTTATTCCCAAGGTAGTCCTTCAATGTCCTTCGCTGAGCAACTAACCCGCCTGCAAGCCTTCCTCGACGCCGATGAGCTGCATGACGAGGCGCTGGACTACGTGGCCGCCCACGGCTACCTGACCGCCCTGTCGATCTGCTCCGACGTCGTCCCCGACCGTGAATGGATCGATGCACTGTTTGCCGAAGAGCCGCACTACACCGACGCCGCCCAACGCGAAGAAATCGAATCCACCCTGCTGGCCCTCAAGGCCCACATCGGTCGCCAACTGGCTTCCGACGAAGAGTTCGAGCTGCCGTGCGAACTGGACCTGGGCGAAGAGCCGGATGACTCCGACCTGCGCGGCTGGTGCATCGGCTTCATGGAAGGCGTTTTCCTGCGCGAAGCCGCGTGGTTCGAAACCGCCGAGGAAGAAGTCAGCGAAATGCTGCTGCCGATCATGGTTGGTTCCGGCCTGTTCGACGACCAGCCTGAATTCGCCGACATCGCCGCCGACGCCAACCTGATGGACGACATGATCGTTCAGATCCCGGAAGCCCTGACCGCGCTGTACCTGCTGTGCAACGCACCTGACGAAAAACCGGCGATCCTCAAGCCACGTCACCACTGAGTCGCTTGCCCGTGACACCCATGGGCAATCGTCCTCTGCTCCTGCGCTACCTGTTGCTGGCCATCGGCTTGCTCAGTGTGGCGTTAGGGGTAATCGGGATTTTCCTGCCGGTATTGCCGACGACACCCTTCCTGCTGCTCGCTGCCGCCTGCTTCGCCCGAAGCTCCCCACGTTTCTACCATTGGCTGGTGCAACACCCGCGCCTGGGACCGTGGATCCGTGATTACCTGGATGGCAATGGCATTCCTCTCAAAGCCAAGGTCTACGCCATCGGCTTGATGTGGCTGAGCATCGGCGTGTCCTGTTACCTGGTGCCACTGCCGTGGGCGCGGGGTTTCATGCTGACCAGCGCGGTGCTGGTGACTATTTACATTCTGCGCCAGAAAACCCTGCCACCCCGCTAGGCCGCGACATCACGTCGCGCTCAGACCTTGGTCGACACTGACTAACCCCAAGCATTCTGCGAGACTGTCCAACCGGGCCTGGAATGCCCGGGTGTTCTTATGCGCGGAGTTACCATGACGTTGTCCAGCGGGCTGATCGCCGCCGTTGCCCTGGCCTATATGGCCATTATGTTTGCCATCGCCTTCTACGGTGATCGCCGCCGTGCGCCGCTACCGCCGCGTATGCGTGCCTGGGTGTACAGCCTGTCGCTGGCCGTTTATTGCACCAGTTGGACATTCTTCGGCGCCGTAGGCCAGGCTGCCGAACAGTTGTGGGCGTTTTTACCGATCTACCTGGGACCGGTGTTGTTGCTGGTGTTGGCACCTTGGGTGCTGCAGAAGATGATCCTGATCAGCAAGCAGGAAAATATCACCTCCATCGCCGACTTTATTGCAGCACGCTACGGCAAATCCCAATCCCTGGCCGTGGTGGTTGCACTGATCTGCCTGGTCGGCGTGCTGCCTTATATCGCGCTGCAACTCAAAGGCATCGTGCTGGGCGTCAATCTGCTGATCGGCGCTGGCGCCGACACCACCGGCACCCGCGCCCAGGACACGGCGCTGATTGTGTCGCTGGTGCTGGCGCTGTTCACCATTGTGTTTGGTACGCGCAACCTTGATGCCACGGAACACCACCGGGGCATGGTGCTGGCGATTGCCTTTGAATCCCTGGTCAAACTGCTCGCGTTTCTCGCGGTCGGCGCGTTTGTGACCTACGGGCTGTACGACGGTTTCGGTGATCTGTTCAGCCAAGCCATGCTCGCGCCCCGCCTGGATGAATACTGGAAAGAGACCGTCAACTGGCCATCCATGGTGGTGCAGACCGGCGTGGCCATGATGGCGATCATCTGCCTGCCCCGGCAGTTCCATGTCACGGTGGTGGAAAACATCGATCCCCAGGACCTGCGCCTGGCCAAGTGGGTGTTTCCCGCCTATCTGATTCTTGCCGCACTGTTTGTAGTACCTATCGCCCTGGGCGGCAAGATGATGCTGCCCAGCTCGGTACTGCCGGACTCCTACGTCATCAGCCTGCCCATGGCCGAAGCCCATCCGGCACTGGCCGTGCTGGCCTTCATCGGCGGCGCGTCGGCTGCGACCGGCATGGTCATCGTGGCGAGCATCGCGCTGTCGACCATGGTCTCCAACGACATGCTGCTGCCCTGGTTGCTGCGTCGCTCCAGTGCCGAGCGGCCGTTCGAAGTGTTCCGCCACTGGATGCTCTCGGTACGCCGCGTAAGCATCGTGATCATTCTGTTGCTGGCCTACGTCAGCTATCGCCTATTAGGCTCCACCGCGAGCCTGGCGACCATCGGCCAGATCGCCTTTGCTGCCGTGACGCAACTGGCTCCCGCCATGCTCGGTGCGTTGTATTGGAAACAAGCCAACCGACGCGGGGTATTTGCCGGGCTGGCAGCCGGTACTTTCCTGTGGTTCTACACCTTGGTCCTACCGGTGACGGCGAAAAGCCTGGGCTGGTCCCTCAGCCTTTTCCCAGGGCTGACATGGATGCATTCCCACCCGCTAGGCCTGTCTGTCACCTCATTGACCTTGGGTACCGTGTTTTCCCTGGCCGGCAACTTCACGCTGTTTGTGTGGGTGTCGATGCTGTCGCGCACGCGCGTGTCCGAACACTGGCAAGCCGGGCGTTTCATCGGCCAGGAAATCAGCCAACGTGCCAGCGCCCGTTCGATGTTGTCGGTGCAGATCAGCGACTTGCTCAGCCTGGCGGCGCGCTTTGTCGGTGAAGAACGCGCCCAGCAGAGCTTTATCCGTTTCGCCTATCGCCAGGGCAAAGGCTTCAACCCCAACCAGAATGCCGACAACGATTGGATTGCCCACACCGAGCGATTATTGGCCGGCGTACTGGGCGCCTCGTCGACACGTGCAGTGGTAAAAGCCGCCATCGAAGGTCGGGAAATGCAGTTGGAGGACGTAGTCCGCATCGCTGACGAAGCGTCGGAGGTGCTGCAATTCAACCGCGCATTGCTGCAAGGGGCCATCGAGAACATCACCCAGGGCATCAGCGTGGTCGACCAGTCCCTCAAGCTGGTGGCCTGGAACCGGCGTTATCTGGAGCTGTTCAATTACCCGGACGGGCTGATCAGCGTTGGCCGACCGATCGCCGACATCATCCGCTACAACGCCGAACGCGGGCTGTGCGGGCCGGGCGAGGCCGAAGTACATGTGGCGCGGCGTCTGCACTGGATGCGCCAGGGCCGTGCGCACACCTCCGAGCGTTTATTTCCCAATGGGCGGGTGATCGAGCTGATCGGCAACCCGATGCCGGGCGGCGGTTTTGTCATGAGCTTCACTGACATTACCGCGTTCCGCGAAGCCGAGCAGGCACTCACCGAGGCCAACGAAGGCCTGGAACAACGGGTGACCGAGCGCACCCATGAACTGTCCCAACTCAATGTGGCACTCACCGACGCCAAGGGCGTGGCCGAGTCCGCCAGCCAGTCGAAGACCCGCTTCCTGGCGGCGGTCAGCCATGACTTGATGCAACCTTTGAATGCTGCGCGCCTGTTTTCCGCCGCCCTCTCCCACCAGAACGACGGCCTCTCCACCGAAGCCCGGCAATTGGTGCAGCACCTGGACAGCTCCTTGCGCTCCGCCGAAGACCTGATCAGCGACCTGCTGGATATCTCGCGCCTGGAAAACGGCAAGATCAATCCGCAGCGCCAGCCCTTTGCACTCAACGAACTGTTCGACACCTTAGGCGCAGAGTTCAAGGCGCTGGCCAACGAGCAAGGTTTGCGTTTCCGCCTGCGCGGCAGTCGCTTGCGCGTCGACAGCGATATCAAATTGCTGCGGCGCATCCTGCAGAATTTTCTCACCAACGCATTCCGTTATGCCGACGGCCCGGTGCTGCTCGGCGTACGCCGACGCAAGGGCGAGCTGTGCCTGGAAGTGTGGGACCGTGGCCCCGGCATCCCGCTGGATAAACAGAAGGTGATCTTCGAAGAGTTCAAACGCCTGGACAGCCACCAGACCCGCGCGGAGAAAGGCTTGGGACTGGGCCTGGCAATCGCCGATGGCTTGTGCCGCGTACTCGGCCATCGGTTGAGCGTACGCTCGTGGCCAGGCAAAGGCAGCGTATTCAGCGTGCGCGTGCCGTTGGCGCGCAATCAAGTCAGCGCGTCGATCAAGACACCCCAGGAAACCGGGCTACCGTTGAGCGGCGCACAGGTGCTGTGTGTGGATAACGAAGAGAGCATCCTGATCGGCATGCGCAGCCTGTTGACCCGCTGGGGCTGCGAGGTGTGGACCGCCACCGACCAGGCGCAATGCGCGGCGTTGCTCGCCGACGGCGTGCGTCCGCAGTTGGCCCTGGTGGATTACCACTTGGACCATGGCGAAACCGGAACTGAGCTGATGGGGTGGCTGCGCGCACAATTGGCCGAGCCGATTCCCGGTGTGGTGATCAGCGCCGACGGCCGCCCGGAGATGGTGGCCGAAGTGCATGCGGCGGGGTTGGATTACCTGGCCAAGCCGGTGAAGCCAGCGGCGTTGCGGGCATTGTTAAGCCGACATCTTCCCTTGTAACTCAGTTACTCGGGTAGGTGCGCGACACCGTCTGAATCCGTCATCGCCCGCTCGAGCAAATCCGCCGGCAGGCTTTTACTCGCCCGCGCCCCCAGCAACCTCAATTGCTCGGTGCGGCTGACCAGATTTCCGCGTCCATCTGTCAGCTTGTTTCGCGCCGCACTGTAAGCCTTATCCAACTGCTGCAAACGGTTACCCACTTCATCCAGGTCCTGGATAAACAGCACAAACTTGTCGTACAGCCAACCGGCGCGCTCGGCGATTTCCCGGGCGTTCTGGCTCTGGCGTTCCTGTTTCCACAGGCTGTCGATCACACGCAGGGTCGCGAGCAAGGTGGTTGGGCTGACAATCACGATATGACGGTCGAACGCTTCCTGGAACAGGTTGGGCTCAGCCTGCAACGCAGCGGAAAATGCCGCTTCGATCGGCACGAACAGCAACACGAAATCCAGGCTGTGCAGGCCTTCCAGGCGTTTGTAATCCTTGCCGGCCAAGCCTTTGACGTGGTTTCGCAGCGACAGTACGTGCTGCTTCAGGGCCGCCTGGCCGATCACTTCATCGTCTGCTGCCACATACTGTTGATAAGCGGTGAGGCTGACCTTGGAGTCCACCACCACCTGCTTGTCGCCGGGCAACATGATCAGCACGTCGGGCTGGAAACGCTCGCCGTCCGGGCCCTTGAGACTGACTTGGGTCTGGTACTCACGGCCCTTCTCCAGCCCGGCGTGCTCCAGCACCCGCTCAAGGATCAGCTCACCCCAGTTGCCCTGGGTTTTCTGGCCCTTGAGCGCGCGGGTCAGGTTGGTGGCTTCGTCCGACAGACGCAGGTTCAACTGCTGTAGGCGCTCCAGCTCCTTGGCCAGAGAAAAACGCTCACGTGCCTCGTTCTGGTAGCTTTCTTCCACGCGCTTTTCGAAGGACTGGATGCGCTCCTTCAGCGGGTCGAGCAATTGACCCAGGCGCTCCTGGCTGGTTTCGGCGAAGCGCTGTTCACGCTCGTCGAAGATCTTGCCGGCCAACTCGGCGAACTGCGCACGCAGCTCATCACGCGAGCCTTGCAGGTCGGTAAGGCGTTGTTGATGACTGTCCTGTTGTTCACGCAGTTCGGCGCGCAGAGCGGCCGACAAGGCATCGAGGCGGCGTAGCTCGACTTCCTTGGCGCTGCGGTCGAGGTTCCAGGCGTGGGCGGCGTCGCGGGCATTGTCACGGTCGATCTGCAGCAACTCGACTTCGCGACGCACAGCGGCCAGGTCAGCCTGCTTGGCGGCGTTGGCCTGGCTCAAGTCGCTGATCTCGTCGCGGCTGGCATCCAGCTGAGCGGCCAGGCCTTCCTGGGCCAGCTGTGCAGTGGCCAGGCGCTCTTCGAGCAGTTCCCAGCCGGTCATGCGTGCGCTCAGGCGTCGCTGGAGCTGCCAGCACACGGCCAATAACGGCACGGCAGCGCCAGCCAGGCCCAAGGCAATACTGGTCCAGTCAAAAACCATAGACATGTCTGCCATCACCGAAAAAAACCAAGGTTAGCGGAGCACAGGGCCTGAGGACAGCTCAGTCTTCGACTTGGCCTAATTCGCGCTGGGCGCGGCGGTCACCGGCGCGGGCGGCAAGGCGTAGCAGGTCGTGGCCGATGCGGCGGTCGCGGGCATTCCCGCATTCGCGGCACATCAGTTGGCCCAGGCGGCTTTGCGCGGCAACCACACCCTCACGGGCCGGCTGCTTGAGCAAACGCCCGGCGAAGTGCTTTACGTTGGTGTTGTGACCCAGGCGCGGACTGTCGAGCAACCACAAGGCAACTTTCAACGAGAAGCGCTTGGGGGCGGTAACAGTTTGAGGGGTGTCGGTAACAGAAGGTGATACTGAGCGAAACTTCATAAAGCACTGTGGGACAGAACGGAAGGCGCGCCACTCTACTCTTTTTTTCGTACAGGTAAAGCTGAAAAAACTCGGCACGCCCGTTCTAGAGCAAGCGCTCGGGACAATCCACAGAAGCTGTGGATAACTCAGTGGACAACCCCCCTTTAACTCGCGCAAAGCCCCATGGAATGGGGGCCGCAGTCAAACTGACGATTTTTTCACCAATAAAAAAAAGCCAGATTTTTCATTGACTTAAATTTCCATTACAGGCAAATGGCGGCCCTGCAGTGCAGTTGACAGCGCGGTTACACACGCCGCAACTAATGTGCACAAGTACCCATTCGATGGTTATATCCCCGGCTTTTTTTGAAGCGACTCGCTGAAAAAATGTTACCGCGAGGGCAAAGCGGGGACTTTTCAAATCTTTCCCGGCTCGCCACACTCCCCCACCTACATCGCAACGGTGGGTGGGTTGATGAAAGGGATTCTGTTATTCGCCGTGTTGCTGCTGGCCATCTGCGCCGTTTCCTTGGGGATCAATGCCGCACTGCCGTCACCGGATGGGGCGCTGTTCGCCATCGCGATCCTGCTGTCGGCGGCGTTCACGGCCGTGAGCCTGTGCATCGAACTGGGTGAAGGCCGGATAAACGACATGGGCGACGTGATGAAGGTGGTAGAAACCGGTCAATCCTTACGCCTGACGCTTGCCGCCTACGGGCTGGGCTGCTCCCTGGCGGCAGCGACCACCGTACTGGTCTATCGCGGCCTGTTGGGCGGCTGATGAAAGTTTTTTGGCTAACACACTTCCCTTACCTGTTTCAATCCGTTACTATCCGCGGCGTTAGTACCAAGCTGAAAGTCAATTCTGGTCGAACAACTCCCCTGTCCAACACGGGATCGACCACCTCGATGGTTTCCAGGTATCACTTGCGACGACACTGCCTTTGAACAAGCAAAGGGTGTCGCGAAGTTTCCGTACTCTGACCGAACCAACCTGCAAATTGATCAGGATCTTCACCCCGGGCCCAGAACCTTTGCCCCTGTTGTGTTGCCTGCCCTCCTAAGTACCTACCTGCCAGCCCAAGCGCGCCTGAACTAATAGCGCTTCAAACTGGCTGCGTTGTTCCAGTCGGGTTCTTCGTTTGATCAATAGTGGTCAACGTCACTGGAACGTTTTAATACGGCACGGTTCTTATCCGTGTCATTTGTAGGAACACCAATAATATGAACGCTCAAATCCATACTCAGGATGCCATTCGCACCCTCACCAACGCTTTTGCTCCAATGAACTGCCTGATCATGGCCGCTCGCAAAGGCTGCTTCAGCTTCACCCTGGTCAACGAACACGGCATCGCTCGTCACAGCGAACGCCTGTACCCCGATCAATACTCCAGCGCAGAACCGCTGCAGGCCGTGATCGAGCGTACCCGTCAGGCGCTGACTGCCTGATCGACCCGAGTCGCTGAAACACAAAAACCCTGTTTGAAAAGCAGGGTTTTTTATTGCCCGGAATTTGCCTATTGAGCTTTTGCACTAAGTTCGAATAGATATAAACGTTATAACTAAATGAAGAAGATGTTTTAAAAACAGTCCTTTACATCACAAATATGACACTACACTTCAACTCAAGCGGCATGATCCGCTTCCGGCGAGCCTGAGATCCGATCCACTGCTGCCAAGCCCCCACCTTCTCAGGCTTCGTCGACCACTTTCACGGATTGAGGCGTGTATGGGTATCGCTGCCAGCGAATTGTGTCGTTATGTGATCCGGCCGACCTTGATGTACCTCGGCCGCCATAACCCGACGGCCGAGTCCCTGCTGCTGGGCATTGCCGCCAGCCAGTCGGAACTCGGTTCCGCGCTGCACGACCGCCGTGGGCATGGCCTGTACAGCATCACCGAACCGCGCCACCGCGCCTTGTGGGATAACTACCTGGCGCTGGACCCCGAGCGCGCCAGCCTGGTACGCGGGCTCGCGAGCCAGCACGCGTTCCTCAGCGCCCCGCAATTGGAGCTCACCGTCAACCTGCGTTACGCCACCGCCATTGCCTGGTTGTTGGTCGAACAACACACCCCCGCACTGCCTCCGCCCGGTGACGTACTGGCCATGGCGCGTATCTGGAAAGAAATTTTTCATCCACAAGGAAGGCTGCGCGATTTCACTCAAGCCTGGCAAACCTGTGTTTCACCCATGAATCAGGTGGTTTGCTGACCGGGCAATTTGCAAGATTCGCCAAAAACCCTGGAATTTGGTCGGATTGTCCTACAAAACCGCTCTATCTCCTACATTACAGCCTATAGCGCGATCTTAAAATTATTGTTACTTTCCGCAGCGGTGATCACCACGGAGTTCTAATAATGAAAAAAGTAATGCTCAAGACCACACTTAGCCTCGCCGTTGCCATGGCATCCTCCCACCTGTTCGCAAGCGGTTTCGCACTGAACGAACAGAGCGTCAGCGGGATGGGTACGGGTTTCGCAGGTCGCTCTTCTTCTGCCGATGATGCAAGCACTGTTTACGGTAACCCTGCCGGTATGTCTCGCCTGAATGGCCAGCAAATCACCGGTGGTGTTGCTGCGATTGATGCTTCGACCGATATTAAAGATGCAAGCGGCCGCCCAAGCGGCTCCAACAAAGGTGACATGGTTCCGTTCACCGCGGTGCCATTTGGTTTCTACACCAACAAACTCAATGACCAGTGGGCTATCGGCTTCGGCGTTTATGCTCCGTTCGGCCTGGTGACCGACTACGAAAGCGGCTTCCAGGGCCGTGGGTTCGGCAGCAAGAGCGAAGTGAAGGTCATGACCTTCCAGCCAACTGTCAGCTATGCGTTCAACGACCGAGTATCCATTGGCTTTGGTCCGACGATCAACCGTATTTCCGGTGTGCTCGAGTCGGATAAAACACTGGTGATTGGTGCCCCGTTCGGTGACACCAACGTCAAGATCAAGGGTGACGACACTGCGCTCGGCTTCAACTTCGGCGTATTGGTCCAAGCGACCGACACCACCCGCGTCGGCCTGACCTACCACTCGAAGGTCAAGTACAAGCTGGAAGGTCACACCACCGTCAGCGGCCCGGCCCAAACTCAAACGGCCCTGCGTAACAACCGTTACGATGCCTCCTTGAAAATCGACACCCCAGAATCCTATGACCTGTCGGTGACGCAAGACCTGACTGACGCATGGAAACTGTACGGCGGTGCGACCTGGACACGCTGGAGCCGCCTGAAAGAAATCACCGTCAAAAACGAAGGCGTGACTGCCGTAAACGGTGGTGGCTTGGCCCCAAGCCGAATCAGCAACATCACCGAAGAGCAAAACTGGCATGACACCTGGGCTTACGCCGTGGGTACTTCGTACCAGTTGACCAAGCAGGTAGTGCTGCGTACCGGCCTGACCTTCGACCAGTCGCCAACCAACAACAAAGATCGCTCGCCACGTATTCCTACCGGCGACCGTACGATCTTCAGCGTGGGTCTTGGCTACAAAGTGATGGATAACATGACCGTCGACCTGGCTTACTCCTACCTCAAGGAAGAAGACGTCAAGGTCAACAACACCTCCCTTCCGTCGAACTACCAAGCCAAATACCAAAACAGCGCCAACGGTTTCGGCCTGGGCATGACTTACACCTTCTGATCCAGACCGGTGTAAAAAAGCCCCGCTCTCCTGCAAAGGAGGCGGGGCTTTTTAATGGCTGACGATCAAGGCTTGGACGCTATCGCCTCCTCCACCGCCTTGATCATGTCCGGACTGTCCGGCTTGGTAAGGCTGGAAAAATTGGCAATCACCTTGCCCTGCCGATCCACCACGTACTTGTAGAAATTCCACTTCGGCGGCGCGTCGGTCTGCTGCGCCAATACCTTGAACAGGTGCACCGCATCCGGTCCCTTGACCTTCTGTGGCTCGGTCATGGTGAAGGTCACGCCGTAATTCACGTAGCAGACCTTGGCGGTTTCTTCGCCGGTCTTGGCTTCCTGCTTGAAGTCATCTGACGGCACGCCGATCACTTCCAGCCCTTCGCCCTTGTAACGCTGGTACAAGGCTTCGAGGCTTTTGAATTGTGGAGCGAACCCGCAAAAGCTGGCGGTGTTGACGATGACCAAGGGCTTGCCGGCGAAGCGCTGGCACAGGTCGATGGATTCCTTGGCGCGCAGCTTGGGCAATTGGCCTTCCAACAGCGGCGGGCAACTGGCGGCCATGGCGGCACTGCCAATGGCCATCAGGACGGGTACAGCGAGCCAGCGCATCTGCATGTGGTGTGTCCTTGAAAGTATTCAGACCACGAACTTAACAGATCGACATACCCAGTTGCATCAATGCCAGCCCGCCGTTTTGCCAGCCCCACCAGGCCAGCAACATCAAAACCAACACTGCGGCGAGTATCACACCGCGTATCGCTATGTTCATGCCGCCTCCATCTGTGCCTGCAATCGCGCCACTGGCCGCTCGCGTACCGGCCAATTCAGGGCCGCGGCGAGCAGGCTCAACAGGATCGCCACCTGCCAGATCAAATCGTAGTTGCCGGTTCGATCATAGACCACCCCGCCCAACCAGCCGCCCAGGAACGAACCGAGCTGGTGGAACAGGAACACGATCCCACCGAGCATGGAGAGGTTTCGTACACCAAACAACGTTGCGACGGTACCGTTGGTCAGCGGCACGGTGGACAGCCACAGGAAGCCCATCGCCATACCGAACAGGTAGGCCGTGACTTCGGTGACCGGCGCCCACAGGAACAACACGATCACCACTGCGCGCAGCAGGTACAGCCCGGTCAGCAAACGCGGCTTGGACATGCGCCCACCGAGCCAGCCGGCGGTGTAGGTGCCGAAGATATTGAACAGGCCAATCAGCGCCAGCACCGTTGTACCGACGGTGGCCGGCAAGTGCTGGTCCACCAGGTAGGCTGGCAAATGCACGCCGATAAACACCACCTGGAAACCGCAGACAAAAAAGCCGAAGGCCAACAGCCAGAAACCGGAATGGGAACAGGCTTCCTTCAAGGCTTCGCGCAAGGTTTGCTGACCGGCCAGCACCGGCAATGGACGATCCTTGAGCATGGCGACCAGCGGCAGAATCAGTGCCACCATCAGCCCCAGCGCCAGCAGTGCTGCGGACCAGCCCAACCAACTGATCAAACCCAGGGTGCCCGGCACCATGGCGAACTGGCCGAACGAACCTGCAGCACTCGCGATGCCCATGGCCATGCTGCGTTTTTCCGGCGCCACGGCCCGGCCGACCACGCCGAGAATCACCGAGAACGACGTGCCGGACAGACCGATACCAATCAGCAGGCCCGCACTGAGGGACAGCGACCACGCCGAATCGGACATACCCATCAACACCAGGCCCGCCGCGTAAAGGACGCCGCCGACAAACACCGCTTTAGTCGCACCAAAACGGTCGGCCAGGGCGCCGGTGAACGGCTGCGCCAGGCCCCAGATCAGATTCTGCAAGGCGATGGCAAAGGCGAAGGTCTCACGGCCCCAGCCGAATTCGCTGCTCATCGGCGCCAGGAACAGGCCAAAACCGTGCCGCACGCCCAACGACAACGCCAGGATCAGCGCACTCCCTACAAGAATCCAGCCACTGGTGCGCCACATCGAGGTCATTTCTTATTCTCCGCTCGCGGGTATATACCCGCTTGTATTCGAACCAACCCGCGCTCAGGCGAGTTCGTCCAGCAAGGCCAACAAGGTTTCGCGTTTTTCCGCGCCGAGTTGATCGATCAATTTCTGCTGCGCCGCTTCCCAGGCGGGTAATGCCGCGGCCAGTCGTGCTTCACCGTCCTCGGTCAACATCACCAGACGGTTGCGCAGGTCATCGCCTTCCACCAATTTCACCAGGCCCTCGCCTTCCAGCACCCGCAGGTTGCGCCCCAACGTGCTGCGATCCAGGCCCATGGCTTCCGCCAGGCTGGAAATGCTCGGCTGATCGAGGCGCTGCAAGTTACACAGCAAAGAATACTGGGCGACATTGATCCCGAAGCCATCAAGAGCGCCGTCGTAATGCCTGCTGACGCCACGGGCGGCACGTCGCAGGTTGGTACACAAACATTGGGAGGCAAGCATGGAAGGTGTATATACCCGCGATTGAGGGAATGCAAGAAAGTGTTACAGCGCCAGGCCAACCAGAACCGCGACTTCCAGCAGCTCCAGCAAGGCGCCTGCGGTATCACCCGTGGTGCCGCCCAGGCGGTTGACCATCAAATGGCGCAGCCCGATAAAGCAGATCGCAGCGAGCAATACAGCCATCCCACCGCTGAAGCCGCCGATAAGAATGCAGGCCAAACCACTGAGGATCAGTACCTGTTGGCCGACGATTCTCGGTAAATGATCCGACAATGCCTGACCCAATCCACCAGCACGCACATAGCGGGTGGTAAGAAACAGCGCCAGCATCGAGGCGCGGCCGATCAGCGGCGCCAGGATCAGTGCGGCGCCGTTGCGCTGCTCGATCAAAGCCACCAACGCGGTGAACTTGAGCAGCAGCACCAACCCGAGCGTGACCACGGCAATCGGACCGCTGCGGGGGTCCTTCATGATCGTCAGTGTGCGCTCGCGGTCGCCAAAACCGCCGAGCCAGGCATCGGCGCTGTCCGCCAAGCCGTCCAGGTGCAGGCCACCACTGAGCAACACCCAGGCCGTCAGCAACAATGCGGCATGCAGCAGCAACGGGGCGCCCATCAATACCGAATTCAAGCCCAACAACAGCACGCCGAACAACAACCCAACCAACGGATAAAACAGCAGTGAGCGTCCCAACTCCTGAGGCTGCGGCATACCCGGCAGACGAATCGGCAGGCTGCTGAGAAATTGCAGGGCGATCCAGAAGGGCAGCATGTCTACACGCCTTCCGTCAGTGTGCCGCCAGCATCGACGTGCAGGCTGAACAACCCGCCATGGCCCACTTCGACATTCAACAGTTGCTCCCTTGGCAGGCCACGCGCTCGCGCCAATAACAGACGCATCACACCGCCATGACTGATCAACAGCACACGCTCACCGGCATAGGCCTGATGCAAGCGTGCGACAGCGCCCAGGACCCGGTCGGAAAAGGCGCTGACAGGCTCCCCTTCCGGTGGCGTAAAGCTGTAGGGGTCAGCCCAGAACAACCCCAGCCCTTCGGCGTCGGTCTCCATCAAGGCCGCTGCACTGTGCCCTTCCCAGGCACCGAAGTGCAGCTCTTGCAGATCTTTTTCCAGGCTCACCGGCAGCTTGAGTTGAGCCCCCAATTCCTCGGCAAACCGCGCGCAGCGTTGCAGCGGCGAGCTGACCAGACGGTCCCACGGCCCCTGCGCCACCACGGCCGCGCGCATCTGCGCCCAGCCATTGGCGGTGAGCGCATCGTCCAGGCTGCCGCGCAATCCGCCGCCCAGCTCGGTTTCACCGTGGCGCAGCAAGTCCAGGCGCAAGGTCATGCCGGGCGATCTGCCACAGCCGCTTCGGCGAAGGTTGCCATCTGCCCGTGCAACGCACAGGCCAGGCGCAACAACGGAACAGCAATCGCCGCGCCGCTGCCTTCGCCCAGGCGCAGGCCCAGTTCCAGCAGCGGCTGTGCGTCGAGACTTTGCAACACATGGCGATGACCCGGCTCGGCGCCGCGATGGCCGAACACAAGCCAGTCACAGCAGGCCGGATTCAAACGTGTCGCGACCAGCGCCGCGACGCTGCAGATAAAGCCATCCACCAATACCACGATGCCTTCCTGGGCGCAGGCCAGGTACGCGCCCACCAGCGCGGCAATTTCAAAGCCGCCCAGATTGAACAGCGTCTGCAACGCGTCACCACGCTGGCCGGCGTGCAGCGCCAGGGCGCGCTCGATCACGGCCACTTTGTGGCTGACGCCTTGGGCATTCAACCCCGTCCCCGGCCCAGTGAGGTCACTGACCGGGCAATCGAGCAAGGCACACGCCAACGCACTGGCGGCGGTGGTGTTGCCGATGCCCATCTCGCCGCCGATAAACAGCTGCGCCCCACCTGCCAACGCACGCCGCGCACTGTCGCGACCGGCTTGCAGGGCGAGTTGCCCTTGGGCCTCAGTCATCGCCGGGCCGTTGACGAAATTAGCGGTGCCCGCGCCGATATTCAGGTGACGCACACCGGGCAGGTCCAGGGACGGCGTGACCGTGCCGAGATCGACCACTTCCAACTGCGCGTCCAACTGCCGCGCCAACACACTGATGGCGGCGCCACCGCTGACAAAGTTGTGCAACATCTGCCCGGTCACTGCCTGGGGAAACGCCGACACACCTTCCGCGACCACGCCATGGTCACCGGCAAAGATGGCGATCCACACGTGATCCACCAACGGTTTGACCTGGCCCTGCAAGCCCGCCAATTGCACCGCCAGCGCCTCCAACTGCCCGAGGGAGCCGGCCGGCTTGGTCAATTGCTGCTGGCGAGCCAGGGCGTGTTCGTACGCTTGAGCGTCAATCGCCTTACAAGGGTTGAGCCACCAGGTGTCAGTCATAACGCAGTACCTTTCAAAGTCAGGGGCAGGCCGGCGACCGTCAGGACAACACGCTGACAACGCTCGGCCAAAGCTTGATGCAGCCAACCGGCTTCATCCACATAGCGGCGAGTCAATTCGCCCAGCGGCACGACACCCAGACCGGTCTCGTTGCTGACAAAAATGATTTCACCCGGCAGCGTGGCCAGGGTTTCCAGCAGTTGATCGCGTTCGGACGCCAGGCGATTAGCGTCTTCAAGCATTAGCAGATTGGTCAGCCACAGGGTCAGGCAATCCACCAGCAAACACTGCGCAGGCGCCGCGTTGTCGCGCAGCACGCGAGCCAGTTCCACAGGTTCTTCGATCAGGCCCCAATGCTCGGGGCGACGCTGACGATGCAGCGCGACGCGCTCATTCATCTCACCATCCAACGGCTGGCTGGTGGCGATATAAGTGACGGGCAAACCACTGTCGCTGGCGAGCTTTTCGGCGAGACGACTTTTGCCGGAACGGGCGCCGCCGAGGATCAGTTGAAGCATGGGATGGCACCTTGATCTGGCTGAAATGTATCGGCCCTCAGGCCGCCTTCGCGGGCAAGCCCGCTCCCACTGAAAAGCCAATCTGCGTTTGATCTGGCTGTTGATCTGGCTTTTGATGTTGATCTCAAGCGCCCCGTAAAACCACGCTGGCCGAGCGCAGGCTTGAATCCGTGGGTAACCCGGCAGGACGCCGGGTTAGCCGTCCTGGGCCAAGGATGGCCCATGACGGCGGCCCACGGATTCAAGCCGGAGCGAGGGCACACCGAGCCTAGGCGAGGTGCCGAGTGGTGGGGCGAGAGCCTTTTGGTTACTTTTGGGCTCTTCCAAAAGTGACCCGCTGTAAGAGCGGAACCATATTCAGCCGTTACCGCAGCAACGGATATGCACACCGAAACACCGCCTTCGCGAGCAAGCCCGCTCCCACATTGGGACCGCGTACTCACCGTCAAACCCCACACAGCTTGCGTAACAAATCGGTATCCAAGTGGTTCTCCACCAAATCCGCCAAGCGCTCGATATCGCGCTCACGCAAAGCGTGGTAATCCACAGATTGCACATCCTGCAATCCAGCCCAGCGCAGCAAGGCACTACACGCCGCCGGATTTTCGAACAACCCGTGCAGGTAAGTACCAAGGATCTGTCCATCAGCGCTTTGAGCACCGTCCGTGCGACCGTCATCCAACAACACAGCAGCGTTAAGCAATGCTTCGCCGGACGTCACACCCGCATGAATCTCATAACCACTGACCTCGGCATCCTCCAGCAACAGACGCCCACGTACATTACGCAACTGCTTCTCTTCTTCCAGCGTAGTGCTGAACGCCAGCAACCCCAGGCCATCGCTGGAACCGGCAGCCCCTTCCATGCCCAACGGGTCATGCACCTGCTCGCCAAGCATCTGCAGGCCACCGCAAATACCCAGCACCTTGCCGCCATAGCGCAAGTGCCGCGCCACGGCCGTGTCCCAGCCGTTGGCGCGCAAGTACGCCAAGTCGCTGCGCACGCTTTTCGAGCCGGGGAGGATGATCAGGTCGGCAGCCGGGATCGGCTGGCCTGGCCCGATAAATTGCAGATCCACTTGGGGATGCAGGCGCAGTGGGTCGAAATCCGTGTGGTTGCTGATGCGCGGCAACACCGGCACCACCACCTTGAGTACCTGGGCCGCCTTGTCGATCTGGCGCCTGTCGATGCCGTCTTCAGCTTCCAGATGCAGGTCCATCACATAGGGCAACACGCCGACCACCGGTTTGCCGGTGCGCGCTTCCAGCCAGTCCAGGCCGGGTTGCAACAGCGCGATGTCACCGCGAAAACGATTGATGATAAAGCCTTTGACCCGCGCCTGTTCCGTGGGCGACAGCAGTTCCAGGGTGCCGACCAGATGGGCAAACACGCCGCCACGATTGATATCGGCGATCAGCAACACCGGGCAATCCACCGCCTCGGCGAAGCCCATGTTGGCGATGTCATTGGCGCGCAGGTTGATCTCCGCCGGAGAGCCCGCGCCTTCCACCATCACCACCGGGTAGGCCTGGCTCAACCGGGCGTGGGAGGCCAGCACCGCCTGCATCGCGATGGCTTTGTAGTCGTGATAGGCCACCGCGTTCATGCTGGTGACGGCGCGACCGTGGATGATGACTTGGGAGCCGGTGTCGCTGTTGGGCTTGAGCAACACCGGGTTCATGTCGGTGTGCGGCGCCAGGTGGGCGGCCTGGGCCTGCACGGCCTGGGCGCGGCCGATTTCGCCGCCTTCGGCGGTCACGGCGCTGTTGAGCGCCATGTTCTGCGGCTTGAACGGCGCCACCGCCACGCCCTGGCGGACCAACCAGCGGCACAGCGCGGTCACCAAGGTACTTTTGCCGGCGTCGGAGGTGGTGCCTTGCACCATCAGCGTACTCATGTGGCGTCCTTATAGGCGAGCAGGGCTTGATCCAGACGCAGCCAGTCAGCCTCGGTATCGGGCAGGCCAAGGCGCAGGCTGCTGTCATGGACAAACAGCCGCAGCAAAATGCCGCGCTGGGCCATGAATTCGTGCATGCGTTCGGCGTGGGGCGTGATCAGCCATTGAAACAACGCGCAGCCGCCCTGGGGCTGGAAGCCGTGGCGCTCTAGCAGGGCGAACAACCGCTCGCCCGCCTCGATGCAACGCGTGCGTTGCCGCGCATGCCCGGCCGTGTCGCGCAGGCATACCTGGCCCAACACCCGCGTCGGCCCGCTGACCGCCCAAGGGCCGACCTGTTCGGCCAGCAACTTGAGCAGCTTGCGCTCGGCCAACACAAAACCCAGCCGCACCCCGGCCAGGCCGAAGAATTTGCCGAACGAGCGCAACACGATCAGGCCAACCTGATGGGCCTGGCCCGCCAGGCTCAGTTGAGGGGTGACATCCATGAAGGCTTCGTCTACCACCAGCCAGCCGCCGCGCTGGGCCAGCCGCGAGTGCCAGTCCAGCAAACGTTGCGGGGTCAGGCTCAGGCCGGTGGGATTGTTGGGGTTGACCACCACCAGCACGTCGAGACCATCGAGAAAGAAGTCGACTTCCTGCTCCTGCACTTCGCGCACCACGTAGCCGGCGCGACGCCAGGCTTCGGCGTGTTCGGCATAACACGGCGACAGCACGCCGACTTTGCCCGCTCGGCGCAGGCGTGGCAGCAACTGGATGGCCGCCTGGGAACCGGGCACCGGCAACACGTGCGCAGCGCCGTAGTATTCGCTGGCGGCCTGCTCCAGGCCATCGTCGGTTTCTGGCAGGCGTGCCCAGGCCCGCAGCGGGATCTCGGGGATCGGCCAGGGCCAGGGCGCGAGGCCGCTGGACAAGTCGAGCCAATCGGCCTCGGCAATCCCGTACTGAATCGCCGCCTTACGCAGCCGGCCACCGTGCTCAAGCATAGAATTGCGCCCCCGCGCATAGGATCAGCAGCCACAACCATACGCCGCGCTGCACCAGTTGCCAGCCTCGGTCGATGGAATCGGCATCCGCCGGAGGGCCTTCGCCCAGTTGCGGACGCTGGTGCACTTCGCCGTGATAGATCGCGGCGCCGCCCAACTCCACGCCAAGCGCACCGGCACCGGCCGCCATGACCGGGCCCGCGTTGGGGCTGTCCCAGGTCGGGCCCTGGGTGCGCCAGCATTTGAGCGCCAGGCGCGTCTTGCCCAGTACGGCGTAGGTCAACGCCACCAGGCGCGCAGGAATGTAGTTCAGCACATCGTCGATCTTTGCCGCCGCCCAGCCGAAACGCTCGAAACGTTCGTTGCGATAGCCCCACATGGCGTCGAGGGTGTTGCTCAGGCGGTAAAGCACCACGCCCGGCACACCCGCGACGACAAACCAGAAAATCGCAGCAAACACCGCATCGCTGCCGTTTTCCAGCACCGACTCGGTGGCGGCGCGGGCGACTTCGGTGCGGTCCAGCTCACTGGTCTGACGGCTCACCAGGTAGCTCACGCGCTTGCGTGCTTCCTCGAGGTCATCACTGCGCAAGGCCTGGGCCACCGGGATCACATGTTCACCGAGACTGCGCATGCCAAGGGCGCAGTACAACGCCAGGATCTCCAATACCCAGCCGATATACGGCGCCCAGGACAACGCCGTGGCCAGCAGGGTCAGCGGCACCACAGCGATAAACCACGCGGTCACGCCATGGCTGCGCCAGCCGCGACCACCGGTATTGAAACGTTGCTCGATGCGCCCGGCGAAATTGCCGAACGCCACCAGCGGATGCCAGCGCCTGGGTTCGCCCAGCAGCGCATCCAGCGCGACTGCAGCGACACACAGCAAGGCCACACTCATTGACTCACTCCCCACCCATTCTCATACAACATGTCACTCAGCGGCCGGGGCTCGGTCCAGCCCTCGAGTTGCAACATCGGTGCCGGGTAGAACTCGGCCACCGGCCCCAGGCACAGCACGGCCAACGGTTTCGCGCCGGGCGGCAAGCCCAGCAGATCGGCCAGGGCCTGGGGCTCGAACAGCGAGACCCAGCCCATGCCCAGCCCTTCGACACGGGCCGCCAGCCACAGATTCTGGATAGCACAGGACAATGACGCCATGTCCATTTCCGGCAAGGTGCGCCGCCCAAAGATGTGCCGCTCACGATCATCCATCAACGCCGCCACCAGTACTTCGGCGCAGTCGTGAATGCCTTCGACCTTGAGCTTCATGAACTCGTCGGAACGCTCGCCCAGGGCTTCGGCGGTGCGTACGCGTTCTTCTTCCACCAACTGTTGAATCTGACTACGCAGTTGGCGGTCGCTGATGCGGATAAAACGCCAGGGCTGCATCAGGCCGACACTGGGTGCCTGGTGCGCGGCCTGGAGCAGGCGGTGCAGCAATTCGGGGGCGACAGTGCCGCCGCTGAAGTGGCGCATGTCGCGGCGTTCGGCGATGGCGCGGTAGACGGCGTCGCGGTCGGCCTGGGGGAAGGCGTTGTCGCTCATAGTGCTGGATCGGGCGCGAACAATGCGGCCACCGCCTGGGGATTCGAGGGGAAATAGAAGTGTACGTAGGACGCCGTCATCCGCCCCTGCCGATAAACCGCCTCGGCACCGCGCCCGCCATTGGGGCTCAGGCCACGGGCAATCGGCTGCCATTCGGTGGTGGTCAGCGAGTGGTGATAGGTATGGCCGCGCAGTGTGCCTTCGGGCAATTCGACATTTTGCAGCGCCAAGGCCGCGAGCTTCTTCTGCATCACCGCATCGCCTTGCAGCAGGCCGACCAGTTCGGCGCGAGTGCCGTCGACATCAGTCAGCGAGTCCAGCAGGTAGAGCATGCCGCCGCATTCGGCGAGCAGCGGTTTGCCGGCGGCATGATGAGCGCGGATGGCGTCGAGCATCGGGGTATTTTGCGACAGCGCCTGGTGGTGCAGCTCCGGGTAACCACCGGGCAGGTAGAGGCTGTCGGCGGCCGGCAATTGGCGATCATGGATCGGCGAGAAGAACTTCAGCTCGGCGCCCATTGCCCGCAACAGGTCAAGGCTGGCGCCATAGGTGAACGCGAAGGCTTCGTCGCGGGCCACGGCGATGCGCACGCCGTTAAGCAGTGGCTCGGCGTCGATCACTTCAGGCGCGGCAAAGGTGACCGGCGGCGGCAAGGCGACTTCGCAACTGCTGCCCAGTGCTTGAGCGGCGGCATCCAGGCGTACATCGAGGTCATTCAGTTCGCTCGCCTGCACCAAACCCAAGTGACGGCTAGGCAGCTCGATACCGGTCTCGCGAGATAATGCGCCGTACCAACGCAGGCCTTCGGTGAGGCTGCCTTCAAGCAATTGCGCATGGCGCAGGGTGCCGACGCGGTTGGCCAGCACGCCGGCGAACGGCAAGTCCGGCTGATAACGCGCCAGGCCCAGGGCCAACGCGCCAAAGGTCTGGGCCATGGCGGTGCCGTCGATCACGCCAAGTACCGGCACACCAAAGTGTCGCGCCAGGTCGGCGCTGGACGGCGTGCCGTCGAACAGACCCATCACGCCTTCGATCAGGATCAGGTCCGCCTCCCCCGCCGCTTCCCACAGCAAGCGGCGACTTTCCTGCTCGCCCACCATCCACATATCCAATTGATACACCGGTGCACCGCTGGCGCGTTCGTGGATCATCGGGTCGAGGAAGTCCGGGCCGCATTTGAACACGCGCACCTTGCGCCCCAGGTTGCGGTGCAAGCGGGCCAATGCGGCGGTGACGGTGGTTTTGCCCTGGCCGGACGCCGGTGCGGCGATCAAGACGGCCGGGCAATGACGGGGCTGATTCAAAGTTCGACGCCCTTCTGTGCCTTGATACCGGCCTGGAACGCGTGCTTGAGCATGCCCATTTCGGTGACGGTGTCGCCCATTTCGATCAGTTCAGGCTTGGCGCCACGGCCGGTGACCACCACGTGTTGCATCGGCGGGCGGGCTTGCAGGTCGCTGAGCACCTGGTCCAGGTCGAGGTAGCCATGCTTGAGGGCGATGTTCAGCTCATCCAGTACGACCAGGCCGATGGACGGGTCCTGCAGCAACTCGCGGGAAACCGCCCAGGCGGCTTCGGCGGCGGCGATGTCGCGCTGGCGATCCTGGGTTTCCCAGGTGAAGCCTTCGCCCATGACGTGGAAACGTACTTGCTCGGGGAAACGGCGGAAGAACAACTCTTCCCCCGTACTGTTGCGCCCCTTGATGAACTGCACCACACCGCACTGCATGCCGTGGCCCATGGCCCGGGCCAGCATGCCGAACGCGGAGCTGCTCTTGCCTTTGCCGTTGCCGGTCAGCACCAGCAGCAGGCCGCACTCGTTCGGGGAATTGGCGATGCGTTCATCGATCACGGCTTTTTTGCGCAGCATGCGCGCCAGGTGACGTTCGTCGCGGTCGGGGGAATCGGTCATGGCAGCTCTCCGTTGGGGCTGGACAAAAACGGCGGGCAGGAAAAAGAAAAAACAGACAGCCAAGCATCGCCCACCGTGATGCTGTTGGATGTTGCAGGCCGGTCTCCGGGCTCATGAGTGGCGCGCGCCTTATAGAGGCGCAGACCGACGCTGCGCCTTCCCATATCGCGAGCGATACAGTGGCAAAAGGCAGCGTCTTGACTCATTTACCGTTGCGGGGGCAGCGCCGGAATCGCGGCGGCACTGTGTACAAGCGCGCTCACTCACCGGCTTCCCTGTTTCACTCCGTCGACCCATGGGTCACAGAGCACCTGGAACAAGCGGCGAAGGGTAGTAGGTTGAGGGGCGAGCTGCAAGCTTCAAGCAGATAGCTGCAAGCAGGTATCCCCTCCTTGCAGCTTGAAGCTTGAAACTTGCCGCTGCTTCTTACGGATTACGCGCCAGGTTGCCCGGCAACACGCGCTTGGCACTCAGGTAGGCATTCTGCCAATACGCCTTGGACAGGGTGTCCAGCTTCACCGTACCGCCGGTTTGCGGTGCATGCACAAAGCGGCCTTCGCCGACGTAGATCCCGGCGTGGCTGACCTGTGAACCGCCGCCTGTAGCGAAGAACAACAAGTCGCCGGTCTGCAGATTCTGCTCGCTGACATCCTGGGCGCGCATCACGATCAGTTCGCGGGTGGTACGCGGCAGGGAGATGCCGGCAGCATCGCGGAAGACAAACCCGATCAGGCCGCTGCAATCAAACCCGGAGTCCGGTGTGTTGCCGCCCCAACGATAAGGCGTGCCGACCAGGCCCAGCGCGCGGAAGAGCACATCTTCGGCCGCAGGCGAGAAATTCTGGGTGGAGTAGTTGAACACCGGCTTGGGCTTGACGGCCACAGGCGCGGGCGGCGGGCGGCTTGCGCAGGCGCTGAGCAGCGCGGCGCAAAGAATAAGGATCAGGCGGGCCGAGGTCGACATGGGCAGAACAATCCTGGTCTGGATGCGGCTTTCGCTGCCGAACGCTGAAAACCAGAACGCGCAAGCAAAGCTCGCGCGAACAGATTACAACAATGTCCAGGGATTCTAGCGCTTACACGTCAAACTTCAAGTATCACTTTAAGTTTACTTGCTAGCGGTTACCGTCGTCGGGGCCATGGCGAGTGCGCGCTTGGCTTCGATGAAGGTTTTGCTCCAGTAGCTGTCACCCAGGTTATCGACCCGGACACCGCCACTGCGACGGCTGCTGGAGTGGATAAACTGGTTATCGCCCAGGTAGATACCGGCATGGCTTACACGACCACGACCCGCTGTACTGAAGAAAAGCAGATCACCGGGCTTGAGGTTGTTGCGTGCGACCAACGGTGCATCCACGTTGATCATTTCGCGGGTGGAGCGTGGCAGGTTCATGCCAGCTTCTTCGCGGAACAGGTAGCCGATGAAACCGCTGCAGTCGAAACCGGCTTCAGAGGTGCCGCCGAAACGGTAACGGGTACCGATCAGGGACATGCCGCGTTCGAGGATGCTGTCGGCCAGAACGGGCAGCTGGTAAGGCTTGCTGCCATTGAAATTGGCCAGTTCTTTTTCCGTTGCCAGCTCTTCTTCATAAACAGAAGCAGACTGTGCAGCAACGAATTTTGCCTGATTTTGAACCTGTGGTTTTTGCTGTTCTGCCACCTGTTGAGGGTGGGAGGCGCAACCAAACAACAGGGTAACGAGTGCGAGGGGCACGAGGGGTGCGAAGCGATTTAGCATGGGCACGACCGTGGCTGATATGTAAAGAAGACGAGACTATGCCCTCTATCACATCGATTTGCAAATTCAATCGTGATCTATGTGACTTCTTGTTTGGACTATGACATCTAAGCCCTTAACACCCTATATCTGCCTTTTGCGTAGCTAAACCGGCTCAAACGCAGGTTTTCTGGCGCCTGGAATTTGCCGAAAGCCGCGAAAACAGCAGGCCGGCTACCAGCCGAGGGTTTCTTTCAGGAAGGGAATGGTCAGCTTGCGCTGGGCCTGCAACGAGGCTTGGTCGAGCTGTTCAAGCAGGTCGAACAACGCGCTCATGCTGCGCGTGCCGCGGGTGAGGATGAAATGCCCCACTTCGTCGGTGAGGTGCAGGCCGCGACGGGATGCACGCAATTGCAAGGCACGCAATTTGTCTTCATCGGACAGCGGGCGCATCTGGAAGATCAGCGCCAGGGTCATGCGCGACTTGAGGTCGGCCAGCTTGATCGGTAACTCACGTGGCGAGGTGGATGCGGCAATCAGCAGGCGCCGACCGCTGTCACGCAAGCGGTTGAACAGGTGGAACAGCGCCTCTTCCCACTCCGCCTTGCCGGCGATGGCTTGCAGATCGTCCAGGCACACCAGCTCGTACTGCTCAAGATGGTCGAAGATGCCGATACCGCGGCCCATCAACTCCGCCAGGGGCAGGTAAACCGCTGGCTCGCCCATCTGCTCGAACCGCAGGCACGCGGCCTGCAACAGGTGGGTACGCCCTACGCCGTGCTTGCCCCACAGATAGATCAGGCTTTCGGTCCACCCGGCGTCGGCTTCGCAGAGCCGCTCGACATAGCCGAGTGCAGCGGCATTGGCGCCTGGGTAATAGTTGATAAAGGTGGCGTCGTCACGCAGACGCACACCCAAGGGCAGCTGAATCGGTTTCATGCTGACTGAACGGCTCCAAACGAACCGTTAGTGGCCTCTGTGTAAAGTTTGCAAAGTTTATACCCGTGACGCCGGGCGCACAATGCAACAGACCCCAAGCAAAATCAAAGGTTTGCGTTAACTTGTTGGATTTACGCAGATTGTTTGACGCACCGGCTCCAGAAACAACAAACCCGGCCTGGGCCGGGTTTGTTACAGAGGGATTACAGATCGGGGTCTTCAACCCCCGTGTACACCTCCGAATCCTTATACAAATCGTGTACATGGCGCACCAGCACCATGATCACCGCCGCCACCGGCAGCGCGAGCAGAATGCCAGTGAAGCCGAACAACTCACCGCCCGCCAGGATCGCAAAGATCACCGCCACCGGATGCAGGCCGATCCGATCACCCACCAGCAACGGCGTTAGCACCATGCCTTCCAAGGCCTGGCCGACCATAAACACCGCCACGATCCCCAGCATCGGGTACAGGTCACCGCCAAACTGGAACAACCCCGCCACCAACGCCGCACCGATACCAATCACAAAGCCCATATAAGGCACGATGGCGGCGAGACCGGCGATCAGGCCGATCAACAGGCCCAGCTCCAGGCCGATGGCCATCAAGCCAGCGGCGTAGATAATCCCCAGTGCCAACATCACCAGCAACTGCCCCCGCACGAATGCGCCGAGCACTTCATGACACTCCTCGGCCAGAGACACGATGCGCTCCTCACGATTGCGCGGCAGCAGGCTGCGAATCTTGGCCATCATGATGTCCCAGTCGCGCAGCAGGTAGAACGCCACCACCGGGATCAGCACCAGGTTGGTCAACCAGCCAATCAACGCCAGGCTGGAGGCCGTCGCCTGGCTGAGGACCACACCGACGATATCGGTGGTCTGGCCCATATGCTCGCTGATAGCCGCCTTGACCTTGTCGAACTTCCAGAAACCATCCGCCAACCCCAACTTGGCCTGGGCCCACGGCATTGCCGTGTGTTGCAGCCAATCGAGCATCTGCGGCGCCAGCTCATACAGGCGGAACAGTTGTTTGGCCAGCATCGGCACCAGCACCAGCACCAGCGCCGTGATGATCAGGGTAAACAGCGCGAACACCGCCACCACGCCCCAGGTGCGCGACAACCCGGCCTTCTCCAGACGATCCACCACCGGATCGAACAGATAGGCCAGCAGCAACGCGACCAGGAACGGCGTCAGGATCGAATGCAGCAGGAACACAAAAACGCACAGCAGGACAATCCCGCCAAGCCACACCCAACGACGCGTATCCGCCATAAACCACTCCATCTATATAAAGAAGAAAACTGCTACCAACGAAAACGCAGTTGCGCCTGAGGTTCGGGCGCAATCGCAGGCTGAGTGCCATCCACTACGGGTTGCTGGACCGGCACTTCACCTGCTGGAATTTCCTGCAACTTGGCCAGGCTCAACTGGGTACGTAATTGATCGGCACTGCCATTGACGCGGTACACGATGCGATTGCCGTCCACGAGCTGTGGCTGACCGCCAAAAGGCTCAAGCAGATGACCCAGCGCGGCATAACGCTCCAGGGTCATGCCCTGCACTACCAGTAATTGTTCGGTGCTCACGCCAGGCTTGACCGCAAAGCGCGGCGCCAATTTCTGGCTGACCGCCAGCATCACCGCGCCGGCCACAGCGCCGGTGTCGGCCCCTTGCGCGGTGCCCTGCTCGCTCTTGTCACCCAGCCACAGACGCCATTTGGCTTGCCATTGGCTGCCTTCCTGGCGAGCATGCACGGCCAGCAAGGCGTCGGCGCCATAACGCTCAGAAGCGTCGCGCAGCGGTGTGGCGTCAGCACTTTCCAGGTTCGGTGCGGTGGCGACCACTTGCTCATCCAGGTCGCCCAGGGGCAAGCGCAACGGCAAGCCCCGGTGTTGCGCGGCACGGCGCAGCGCTTGGGCGACAGTCTGACCATCACCCACCAGGCTGCTGCCTTCGGTGGAGTCGTTCAGCCACCAGCCGAGGATCGACGGCCGATTGCTGCCCCAGATCGACAAGCCAGCTTCACGCAAGACGCGATCAGTGCTCACCGGGTCGAAATCCACTTGCAGGCTTTCCGGCGGGCCGGCGTCGTAGCCATATTGACTGATGATTTGTTGCGGATCTTTACGAACGGCCGCCAGGCCTGGGCCGTCGGCGGCCTTGGCGTCGCCGGTCAGGCGGATCACCAGGGTCTGCACGGCGCGCTGGGTCGCCTGGTCACGCTCTTGGGGCGACTGGCTGCTGACGGGTTCGAGTACTTGATAGAGGCCATTGAGGGTTTCGGCATGACTCGCCAGGCTGACCAACGACAAACAGCCTACAAAGAAGAATTTACACAGACGCATGGAAGATTCCCGAACGACAAATTTAGCGGCTGGAACAGACCGCGTGAACTCGGTTTGCCAAGGCTGTGACCACGGCGACCGGTAAAACATTCACAGGGTCTTGGTAAGTTTTCGTACTGTCACAACGCTAGCGCCGTAAAGGCTATACCTTAATACGCGCCAAAGCAGACCCGATTAGCATTTTTTTAACACCATATGCCCCTGCCCGTCGGCCCGAGGATGGCCGCTGCCCCTCAAGCCTGATAAAATCGCGCGCCTTCGCAGACCGTCAACGGCGTGGCCTTTATAAAAGCCCCCGCCAGCTCGGTCGTTACCCCTGAATCCCCCCTAAAGGCCTGGATCATGAGCAAGCAACCCTCCCTGAGCTACAAGGACGCCGGTGTAGACATCGACGCCGGTGAAGCATTGGTCGAACGCATCAAGAGCGTCGCCAAGCGCACTGCGCGCCCCGAAGTCATGGGCGGCCTGGGCGGTTTTGGCGCCCTCTGCGAAATCCCGGCCGGCTACAAGCAGCCTGTACTGGTTTCCGGCACCGACGGTGTGGGCACCAAGCTGCGCCTGGCACTGAACCTGAACAAGCACGACACCATCGGTATCGACCTGGTTGCCATGTGCGTCAACGACCTGGTGGTGTGCGGCGCCGAGCCGTTGTTCTTCCTGGACTACTACGCTACCGGCAAGCTGAACGTTGACACCGCTGCACAAGTGGTCACCGGTATCGGCGCTGGCTGCGAACTGTCGGGTTGCTCCCTGGTCGGCGGCGAAACCGCTGAAATGCCAGGCATGTACGAAGGTGAAGACTACGACCTGGCCGGCTTCTGCGTCGGCGTCGTGGAAAAAGCCGAAATCATCGACGGCTCCAAGGTTGCCGCCGGTGACGCCCTGCTGGCCCTGCCTTCTTCCGGCCCGCACTCCAACGGTTACTCGCTGATCCGCAAGATCATCGAAGTGTCCGGCGCCGAGATCGAGAACACCCAACTCGACGGCAAGCCGCTGACCGACCTGCTGATGGCCCCGACCCGCATCTACGTCAAGCCTCTGCTCAAGTTGATCAAGGACACTGGCGCCGTCAAGGCCATGGCCCACATCACCGGTGGCGGCCTGCTGGACAACATCCCGCGCGTCCTGCCGAAAGGCGCCCAGGCGATCGTCGACGTGGCCAGCTGGCAGCGCCCTGCGGTATTCGACTGGCTGCAAGAGAAAGGCAACGTCGATGAAACCGAGATGCACCGCGTGCTGAACTGCGGCGTGGGCATGGTCATCTGCGTGGCGCAAGAGCACGTTGAAACCGCGCTGAACGTACTGCGTGAAGCCGGCGAGCAGCCTTGGGTCATCGGTCAGATCGCCACTGCCGCCGAAGGCGCGGCCCAGGTTGAACTGAAGAACCTCAAGGCTCACTGATGCCTGAGACCTGTGATGTCGTGGTGCTGCTTTCCGGCACCGGCAGTAACTTGCAGGCCCTGATCGACAGCATGCGCACCGGCGACAGCCCGGTGCGCATTGCTGCGGTGATCTCCAACCGCAGCGACGCCTACGGCCTGCAACGCGCCAGGGACGCGGGTATTGACACCCGCTCGCTGGATCACAAGGCTTTCGAAGGTCGCGAGGCCTTCGACAGCGCCTTGATCGAACTGATTGACGCCTTCAACCCCAAACTCGTGGTACTCGCCGGCTTCATGCGCATCCTCAGCGCTGATTTCGTGCGACATTACGAAGGGCGCCTGCTCAATATCCACCCTTCCCTGCTGCCCAAATACAAAGGCATGCACACGCACCAGCGTGCCCTCGATGCCGGCGACAGCGAGCATGGCTGCAGCGTGCACTTTGTCACCGAGGAACTCGATGGCGGGCCTCTGGTCGTACAGGCAGTGGTTCCGGTAAAGTCTGACGACTCGGCGCAGACGCTTGCGCAACGGGTTCACACCCAGGAACACAGGATTTACCCGCTGGCAGTTCGCTGGTTTGCCGAGGGGCGGTTGATTCTTGGTGACCAGGGTGCATTATTGGACGGTCAGTTACTTGCGGCCAGCGGCCACTTGATTCGAACCTAGGAGATTTTATGCGTCGCGCCTTGCTCTTCGCTTTTGCGCTGTTCGCCTTGCCAGCCGTGCAAGCAGCAGACCTTCACCCTTTCTCCGTAAGCTACACCGCCGACTGGAAACAGTTGCCCATGAGTGGTTCGGCTGAACGCAGCCTGGCCAAGAATGGCGACGGCACTTGGACCTTGAATTTCAAGGCCTCCATGATGATCGCCAGCCTCACCGAAACCAGCGTGATCCAATTCGACAAGGACACCCTGCAACCGAAGAGCTACACCTTCGAACGCGGTGGCCTGGGCAAGGCGAAGAAGATCAACCTGGACTTCGACCAGACCGCCAAGAAAGTCACCGGCTTTGAAAACAAGGACGCGGTCAACGTGCCCCTGCAAAGCGGCATGCTCGACAAGTCGACCTATCAGTTGGCCCTGCAGCGCGATGTGGCGGCCGGCAAGAAGAGCATGAGCTACAACGTGGTGGAAGGAACTGACGTCGACACCTACGACTTCCGCGTGATCGGCCCGGAAAAGGTCCAGACCAAGGTCGGCTCCATCGACGCGATCAAGGTCGAGCGCGTGCGTGATCCGACTCAGAGCAAGCGCATCACCCAGATGTGGTTTGCCAAGGACCAGGGCGGCATCCTGGTTGCACTGCGTCAGGTAGAAACTGACGGCAAGGAATACAACATCATGTTGCAGGACGGTACTGTTGACGGTAAGGCTGTCAAAGGTAGCTGATCGGTAGCTGGAACAAAGAGCCTCGCGAATGCGGGGCTTTTTTTTCGTCTGTCGATTGGGTTCCACCCTGACGCGAACATGAAACTTTTGTCATAAAACTCAGCACCCTGCGGCGCAATGTCGCGGTTTACGCGGCCTGCAGGACTGTTGCATCGGCTGCAATGAATTGTTGCGCGAAAAGTCGGTTTACTTAGCAAGCTAACAAATCATATAACAAAGGCCTGCGACGACTTGCCGCAGATCCACCAGAGATTGGAGCAAGCAGATGACTGTAAAAGTAACTGAACGCGACGACGAACATATGTCCCACGAAGCACTGGGCCATGGGATTCACATCTGGGATGTACACCAACAAGACCTGTTGGTCGGCATGTTTCACAACGAGAGCGACGCTCATAATTATAAAAACGAGCTTGAGTCGCTTGAGATGAAACGTCAGGCAGAAAGCTCCTGAGTATTCGCAAGGCTCAGGTACAAGGCCCACGCAGCCTGGATACCTGAAAACACAAAACCCGCCTCTTGAGCGGGTTTTGCATTTATGGGGCCGCTTCGCAGCCCAACGCGAGCAAGCTCGCTCGCCACAATGTTGTTTCTACAGCCTTACCACATCAGATCATCCGGGATCTGGTACGCCGCGTACGGGTCATCCTCGTCCGGCACCTGGCTTTCCGTCAGGATATTGAGCTGCACGATACGCTCCGGTGCGCGCTCCTGGATCTTCAGCGCGGCTTCGCGCGGGATTACCTCGTAGCTGCCGCCGTGATGCACGATAGCCAGGGAGCCGTTGCTCAGCTTGTTGCGCATCAGCGTGTTGACCGACAGGCGCTTGACCTTCTTGTCATCCACGAAGTTGTAGTAGTCCTCGGTGGTCAGCTTGGGCAGGCGCGAGGTTTCGATCAACTGCTTAACCTGGGCGGTGCGGGCCTTGGCCTCGGCTTTTTCCTGCTGCTGGCGGTTCAGTTCCTGGTCGCGCTTGACCTTCTCGGCGTGCGCTTCGGCCGCCAGGCGGGCCTGGGTGTCATCCGCCTCGATCTGGCCTTTGTGGACCAGGCGCTGCTGCTTCTGCTTGTCTTTGCCGACCTGCTTGGCCTGCTTTTGGTTGACCAGACCTGCTTTGAGCAACTGGTCGCGAAGGGAAAGGCTCATGGTGCTTACTCACTTAGGCAACTGCTCAACCGCAGCTGGACACATTCTTTTCCTGACGTTTGGCTTCGCCCCACAGGGCGTCCATCGTTTCGAGGGTGCAATCTTCTATGGATTGGTGCGTATCGCGCAATGCCTGTTCGATAAATCGGAAGCGTCGTTCGAACTTGGCATTGGCGCCACGCAGCGCGGTTTCCGGGTCGACCTTGAGGTGACGGGCCAGGTTGACCGCCGCGAACAGCAGGTCACCAACCTCATCGGCAATGGCCACCGAATCGTTGTCGGCCATGGCCTCGAGCACTTCATCCAGCTCTTCGCGCACGTTATCCACCACCGGCAGGGCCGACGGCCAGTCGAAGCCGACCTGGCTGGCGCGCTTCTGCAATTTGGCGGCGCGGGACAGGGACGGCAGCGCCGTGGGCACATCGTCCAGCAGGGAAAGTTGCTCCGGTGCGTCGGACTTTTCCGCACGTTCCTCGGCCTTGATCTGCTCCCAGCGCTCCTTGACCTGTTCTTCACTCAGCTGCGGGATATCCAGCGGTGCATACAGATCGCCCGTGGGAAACACGTGGGGATGACGACGGATCAGCTTGCGCGTGATGCTGTCGATCACCCCGGCGAATTCGAAGCGCCCTTCTTCCCGCGCCAACTGGCTGTAATACACCACCTGGAACAACAGGTCGCCCAACTCGCCTTGCAGGTGATCGAAGTCGCCGCGCTCGATGGCGTCGGCCACTTCGTAGGCTTCTTCCAGGGTGTGCGGGACGATGGTGGCGTAGGTTTGCTTGATGTCCCACGGGCACCCGTATTGCGGGTCCCGCAGGCGGTTCATCAAGTGCAGCAGGTCTTCAAGCGAATACATCATGGGGTTCGGTTACGCCGCGTCTCGATGATATTCGGTAGCTGGGAAATCCGCCCCAGCAACCGCCCCAATGCGTCCAACCCCGGAATCTCGATAGTCAGGGACATCAGCGCGGTATTGTCCTCTTTATTCGAACGGGTGTTGACCGCCAGCACGTTGATCCGCTCATTGAGCAATACTTGCGACACATCCCGCAGCAAGCCGGAACGGTCGTATGCACGAATAATGATGTCCACCGGGTAGGTGAGCACCGGCACCGGGCCCCAGCTGACCTGGATGATCCGCTCCGGCTCACGCCCGCCCAGTTGCAGCACCGAGGCGCAGTCCTGGCGGTGAATGCTCACGCCACGGCCCTGAGTGATGTAGCCGACGATGGCGTCACCCGGCAGCGGCTGGCAGCAGCCGGCGATTTGGGTCATCAGGTTGCCCACGCCCTGGATCTGGATATCGCCGCGTTTGCCGGGCTTGTAGCCGGTGGCCTTGCGTGGGATCAGCTCCAGCTGTTCGCTGCCGCGTTCCGGCTCGACCAGTTGTTGCGCCAGGTTGACCAGTTGGGCCAGGCGCAAATCGCCAGCACCGAGGGCAGCGAACATGTCTTCGGCGATCTTCATGTTGGCTTTTTCGGCCAACTTGTCGAAGTCCACCTGAGGCAGACCGAGGCGCCCCAGTTCGCGCTCAAGCAAGGTTTTACCGGCGGCGACGTTCTGGTCGCGCGCCTGCAATTTGAACCAGTGGACGATCTTCGCCCGTGCCCGCGACGTGGTGATGTAGCCCAGGTTCGGGTTCAGCCAGTCGCGGCTCGGCGTGCCGTGCTTGCTGGTGATGATCTCGACCTGTTCACCGGTCTGCAGGCTGTAGTTGAGCGGCACGATGCGCCCATTGATCTTGGCGCCCCGGCAGTTGTGGCCGATCTCGGTGTGCACGCGGTAGGCGAAGTCCAGCGGCGTGGCGCCCTTGGGCAAGTCGATGGCGTGGCCGTCCGGGGTGAAGATGTAGACCCGGTCCGGCTCGATATCCACGCGCAGCTGTTCGGCCAGGCCGCCGATGTCGCCGAGTTCTTCGTGCCATTCCAGCACTTGGCGCAGCCAGGAGATTTTCTCTTCGTACTGGTTGGACCCGGCCTTGACGTCGGTGCCCTTGTAACGCCAGTGCGCACACACGCCCAGCTCAGCCTCTTCGTGCATGGCGTGGGTGCGGATCTGCACTTCCAGCACCTTGCCCTCGGGGCCGATCACCGCAGTGTGCAGCGAGCGGTAGCCGTTCTCCTTGGGGTTGGCGATGTAGTCGTCAAACTCCTTGGGAATGTGCCGCCACAGGGTGTGGACGATACCGAGCGCGGTGTAGCAGTCGCGCATTTCCGGCACCAGCACGCGCACGGCCCGCACGTCGTAGATCTGGCTGAACGCCAGGCCCTTGCGCTGCATTTTGCGCCAGATGGAATAAATGTGCTTGGCGCGGCCGCTGATGTCGGCTTCGACGCCGGTGGCCTGTAACTCGGAACGCAACTGGTTCATCACGTCGGCGATGAAGCGCTCACGGTCCAGCCGCCGCTCATGCAGCAGCGTAGCGATCTGTTTGTATTGATCGGGTTCGAGGTAGCGGAAGGACAAGTCCTCCAGCTCCCACTTGATATGGCCGATACCCAGGCGGTGGGCCAGCGGCGCATAGATATCGAAGACTTCGCGGGCGACGCGGTTACGTTTCTCGTCGTCGGCGGTCTTCACCGCACGGATCGCGCAGGTGCGCTCAGCCAGCTTAATCAGGGCGACACGCACGTCGTCGACCATCGCCACCAGCATCTTGCGCAGGTTCTCGACCTGCCCCTGGGTGCCCAGCACCATGGACTGACGTGGGCTGAGGCTGGCGCTGATCGCGGCCATACGCAGCACGCCGTCGATCAACTTGGCCACCACGGCGCCGAAACGCTGGCTGACGGTGGGCAACTGAATATGCCCTTCACGCACGCCGCGATACAGCACGGCGGCAATCAGTGAATCCTGGTCCAGCTTGAGATCGGCGAGGATCTCGGCGATTTCCAACCCGGTGCGAAAGCTCGAAGTGCCTTCGGCCCACAGGTTCTTGGCCGCATTGTCTTGCTGCTCAGACTCGCGAGCGAACTCGCAGGCTGCTTTCAAGGCTTCACGGTCCAGTGCCGGGTCGACACTGATGGCATGATCCAGCCATGCCTCGAGATTGATACTGCCGTCGGTGTTGATCGGCTGGTGTGCTCTCACCTGTACCATCTTGCTTACCTTCCCTACGACGCACCTTCGATGCGCCAGAATTCATCGCCGACCTTCTACTGCTCCCTGGCAGATCACAGGCCCTGGAGACGACAGGCCGGTCGGATTAAACGGGCATCCTAGCCCGCTTCAAATAACGCCATGGCCTCGACATGCGCGGTTTGCGGAAACATGTCGAGGATCCCGGCACGTTTTAGCCGGTAGCCCTGCTTGACCAACTCAACCGTGTCCCGCGCCAGCGTGGCCGGGTTGCAGGACACATACACCAGACGCTTGGCTCCCAGGGTCGCGAGCTTGCGCACAACCTCCATGGCACCATCACGGGGTGGGTCCAAGAGTACCGCAGAAAAGCCCTGTTTGGCCCATTCCGCGTCAGTCAAAGGCTGGGACAAATCGGCCTGAAAAAACTGTGCATTATGCAAATCGTTGCTGACGGCGTTGACGGCCGCGCGGTCCACCATGGTCTGCACGCCTTCCACCGCCACCACTTCACGCACCTGGCGCGCCAGTGGCAGGGCGAAGTTGCCCAGGCCGCAAAACAGGTCCAGCACCCGTTCGTCGGGTTGTGGCGCCAGCCATTCCAGGGCCTGCGCGACCATCGCTTCGTTGACCCCGGCGTTGACCTGCACGAAGTCGCCAGGTCGGTAGGCCAACTCCAGATCCCATTGTTCCAATCGAAAACCCAAGACCGAATCGACGTCGACCGGCTCAGGTTGACCCTCGCCATGCAGCCACAATTGAGCTTCATGGAAGGCGCAAAACTCTTTCAATACCTGCAAGTCCGCTTCCGACAGCGGCGCCATGTGCCGCAGCAACACGGCGATGGAGGTGCCGCTGAACAATTCAACATGCCCCAACGCCTGCGGCTTGCTCAGGCGACGCAGCATGTTCGGCAGGCGCTGCATGATCGGTTGCAAGGCCTGTACCAGCACCGGGCAATCGTCGATGGCAACAATGTCTTGGCTGGCCACGGCGCGAAAACCCACTTCCAGCTGTTTGGCCTTGGCATCCCAGCGCACGGCCACGCGGGCGCGGCGACGGTATCCGAATTCCGGACCGCTCAAAGGCGCAGCCCACTCTTGCGGTTCGACACCGGCCACACGGGACAGTTGCTCGGCGAGCATGCGCTGTTTCAGGGCAAGCTGTTCGGTATGGGGCAAGTGCTGCACGCTGCAACCGCCGCAGCGGCCGACATGGGCGCACGGCGCCGGGCGGCGCAATTCGCTGGCCTTGAACACGCGCTCGGTGCGCGCCTCGACAATCTTGCCGTGGGCGCCTAACACCCGCGCTTCAACTTCTTCGCCGGCCAGCGCGCCGTTCACAAACCAGGTGCGGCCTTCAAAGAACACAATGCCACGGCCGTCGTTGGCCAGGCGCTCAATGGTCAGGCGCTGTTTCTTGCCTACAGGAATCTGCGGGGCCCGGCTGCCGCCCGTCGGTTGGAAGCGCAGGCCTCTCTCGTGCTTGGCCATCAGTTGGGTTCGTCGAAGATGCCGGTCGACAGGTAGCGGTCGCCTCGGTCACAGATGATCGCGACGATCACCGCGTTTTCCACTTCTTTAGACAAACGCAACATGCCGGCCACCGCGCCACCGGACGACACGCCGCAGAAGATGCCTTCTTCACGGGCCAGGCGGCGGGTGGTGTCTTCGGCTTCGCGCTGGGCCATGTCGATGATGCGGTCTACGCGGGTCGCGTTGTAGATCTTCGGCAGATACTCTTCGGGCCAGCGGCGGATACCGGGAATGGCCGAGCCTTCCATCGGTTGCAGGCCGACGATCTGGATTGCCGGGTTCTGCTCCTTCAGGTAGCGCGAGTTGCCCATGATGGTGCCGGTGGTGCCCATGGAGCTGACGAAATGGGTGATGGTGCCCCCCGTCTGGCGCCAGATTTCCGGGCCGGTGGTGGTGTAGTGCGCCTCGGGGTTGTCGCCGTTGGCGAACTGGTCCAGCACCAGGCCACGGCCTTCGGCGGCCAAGCGCTCGGCCAAGTCCCGTGCGCCTTCCATGCCTTCTTCCTGGGTGACCAGGATCAGCTGGGCGCCGTAGGCGGTCATTGCCGCCTTGCGTTCGGCGCTGCCGTTGTCGGGCATGATCAGGATCATCTTGTAACCCTTGATCGCGGCGGCCATGGCCAGGGCGATCCCGGTGTTACCCGAGGTGGCTTCGATCAGGGTGTCGCCGGGCTTGATCTGCCCGCGCAGCTCGGCGCGGGTGATCATCGACAACGCCGGGCGGTCCTTCACGGAGCCGGCCGGGTTGTTCCCTTCGAGCTTGAGCAACAGGGTATTGCTGGTTTCACCCGCCATGCGTTGCAAGCGGACCAGGGGCGTGTTGCCGACGCAATCGGCGATTGTAGGGTACTGCAAGGTCATGGCGTATTCGCAATCCAGACTGCGGGGGCGAACATCATACCGGGAAAGGCCGGCGGGCCATATCACGCAAAGTGTGGTGCTTATGGCTTAAAGGAATAAGGCACCGAATGTTCACCGCTCGCCATGGTTGCGGTTGAACACGTCAGGCCCCATCGCCGCAATCTGGCCGTCGATCAACGCATCGAAGGGTTTGAGCAAGGCTTCGAACGAAGCGGGCGACTCCAAGACCTCCAGCGCCTGCACAATCGCTTCCACTGTCGACAGCGCGCCGGGGCCAGGCGCCTTGCGCAGCCGATAGCGGGACACTGCGCCTTCGGCCAACGCCACCCTGGGTAGCGCAGCCAACAACGGATTGAGGTGCAAGAGCTTGCGCGCCTTGCGCCAAGTGCCGTCGGGGACCACCAGCAGCAGCGGCTGATCTACTGGCGCATAGACTTTAAGTGGCTGGGCGTCGTCAGCCGGAAACAGCAGCCGTGCCTGGTAGCCGGGCACGTTCAACAACGCAGGCAGGTCCTCAAAGACCTCTCCCACCACCAACTGCGCATTGTTCAACCCCAACGCCGCCAACCGCGCGGTGTTCAGCGCATGGTTGACCTCGCTCGGGTGCTGCAACAGCAACACCCGCGTGCGACTGTAGAGATTGGGGATTAACGCGCACAGGCAGTGGGCGACAGGCCTGAGGCAACGGGAACATTGGGGTCTGGACATGGGTTTTCAGGCCTGGTTGAGCTGGGCTTTGAGCAAGTCGCGGAAAGTCTGGATCAGCGGTTCTCGGCTGCGCCCCCGGCGCATGATCATCGAAAACGGCGCCTGGTAGCCGAAGGTCGCCGGCAGCAAGACGCGCAAATCGCCCTTGTCGGCCCAGGCCTGGGCGTAGTGTTCGGGCAAATAACCGATGTAGGCGCCGGACAGCACCAGGATCAACTGCGCCTCCATACTTTCCACGGTGGCTGCACTGTGTTTGAAGCCGTGCCTTGCCAATTCGGCCTGGCTCCAGTAGCCGCGACCGACCATGCGTTGCTGCGTGATCACCTGCTCGGGAATGCGCCGTTCATTGAACAAAGGATGCCGCGTGCTGCAATACAACCAGTGCTGCTCCCGGTACAGCGGCATGTAGATCAGCCCGCTCATGCGGTTGGAAAACGCGCCGATGGCCAGGTCGAGACGGTTGTCCTGCACGCCCAGTTGCAGTTCGTAAGGGCTCATCACCGACAGATGCAAGTGCACCGCCGGGTGTTCCAGGCTGTAGGCGCCGATCACTTCGGCGAAGGGTAACGCTTTGTCGCTGACCGTGGAGTCCAGTACACCCAGCTTCAGCGTGCCGCGCAACTCGCCCTTCAACGCGGCGGCGTACTGCTCGAAACCTTCCAGCTCGCCCAGCAGGCGCAAGGTCTCTTGATGAAACAATTCGCCTTTGCTGGTCAGGCTGAAACCGCCACGCCCGCGATGACACAGCACCAGGCCCAGCGCCGCTTCCAGCTGACTCATGTAGGTGCTGATGGCGGAGGTGGACAGGTTGAGTTCGTGCTGGGCATTGGCGAACCCCTGGTGCCGCACGACGCTGACGAAGATGCGCAGGAGTTTCAGGTCGGGCAAGGCGTTGGCCATGGTCGGCTCCGGGTGTAGGTCGTTGCAGTCTACCTGTGCGCATTAGTTTAGAAAAATCTGAACTAAGTATTTGCCCCTGCCGATTCTTTCGTTTCCACGTATTTCGCAGAATCGGCCCCTAACAAACAAAACAACGATGAGGCACTCCCGTGGACAAGATTTTCCACCAACCACTGGGCGGCAACGAAATGCCGCGCTTTGCCGGCATCGCCACCATGATGCGTCTTCCCCACCTGCAAACCGCCAAGGGCCTGGATGCCGCCTTTATCGGTGTGCCGCTGGACATCGGTACCTCGCTGCGCGCCGGTACTCGCTTCGGGCCGCGTGAAATCCGCGCCGAATCCGTGATGATCCGCCCGTACAACATGGCCACCGGTGCCGCACCGTTCGACTCGCTGTCGGTGGCCGACATCGGCGACGTGGCGATCAACACCTTCAACCTGCTCGACGCCGTGCGCATCATCGAAGAAGCCTACGACGAGATCCTCGAACACGACGTGATCCCGATGACCCTGGGCGGCGACCACACCATCACCCTGCCGATCCTGCGGGCGATCCACAAGAAACACGGCAAGGTCGGGCTGGTGCACATCGATGCCCACGCTGACGTCAACGACCATATGTTCGGCGAGAAAATCGCCCACGGCACCACCTTCCGCCGCGCGGTAGAAGAAGGTTTGCTCGATTGCGACCGTGTGGTGCAGATCGGCCTGCGCGCCCAGGGCTACACCGCCGAAGACTTCAACTGGAGCCGCAAACAAGGCTTTCGCGTGGTCCAGGCCGAAGAATGCTGGCACCACTCCCTCGCGCCCTTGATGGCCGAAGTGCGTGAAAAAGTCGGCGGTGGCCCGGTGTACCTGAGCTTTGACATTGATGGCATCGACCCGGCCTGGGCACCGGGCACCGGCACCCCGGAAATCGGCGGGCTGACCACCATCCAGGCCATCGAGATCATCCGTGGCTGCCAGGGTCTCGACCTGATTGGTTGCGACCTGGTAGAAGTTTCGCCGCCCTACGACACCACCGGCAACACTTCGCTGCTGGGCGCCAACCTGCTGTACGAGATGCTCTGCGTACTGCCTGGCGTGGCACATCGCTGATGAGCGCCCAAGAAGTACTGCAAGCCGCCGCCGACCTGGTGGCGGCCTTCGCCCGCAATGACCGCGCCGCCTACTTCGGCGCGTTCACGGCGGACGCCAGCTTCGTGTTCTACACCCTGCCCCAGCCACTGCTCAGTCGCGACGCCTACCAGGCGTTGTGGGACAGCTGGCGCCGGGACGAGGGGTTCGAGGTGCTGTCCTGCACCTCGAGCAACGCCTTTGTCAGCCTGCAAGGTGACGTGGCGATTTTCATGCATGACGTGGCCACCGAGCTGCGCATGAACGGGGAGCAATTTTTTAGCCAGGAACGCGAGACCATTGTCTTCAAACGGCAAGAGTCTCGCACAGAACAAAAACAAGGCCTGTGGCTGGCCTGTCACGAACATTTGTCCGCTATGCCGGAAGGGCTGCCGCCCCCTTAGCCAATGTGATCGGAGCAGATCATGAATAATAAAAACAACGATAAAAGTATTCGCAAGATAGAAACCAACGGGGTCGAGCAGATCCCGGACCACGAACGTACCGCCGGCCCCAAGGATCTGTTCCGACTGATCTTCGGCGGCGCCAATACCTTTGCCACCGCCGTGCTGGGTTCTTTTCCCGTGCTGTTCGGCCTGTCGTTCCAGGCCGGTGTCTGGGCGATTGTGCTGGGCGTGCTGGTGGGTGCGCTGATCCTCGCGCCAATGGGCCTGTTCGGGCCGATCAATGGCACCAACAACGCCGTGTCTTCCGGTGCGCACTTTGGCGTGCACGGGCGGATTGTCGGCTCGTTTCTCTCGCTGCTGACGGCGATTGCCTTCTTCTCACTATCGGTGTGGAGTTCAGGTGATGCGCTGGTGGGCGGTGCGAAACGTCTGATTGGCTTGCCGGAAACCGACCTGAGCCTGGGCCTGGCCTACGGCGTGTTCGCGATTCTGGTGCTGACCGTGTGCATCTATGGCTTTCGCTTCATGCTGTGGGTCAATCGCATTGCCGTGTGGGCGGCGAGCCTGCTGTTCCTGCTGGGGATCTTCGCGTTTGCGCCGGCCTTCGACAGCCACTTCGCCGGCACCGTAGCGCTGGGCCAGACCGGCTTCTGGGCGGCCTTTATCGGCGCCGCGCTGGTGGCCATGAGCAATCCGATTTCGTTCGGCGCGTTCCTGGGTGACTGGTCACGCTATATCCCGCGTGAGACGCCGAAAATACACATCATGCTGGCAGTGGTCCTGGCGCAAATCGCCACCTTGATCCCCTTCCTGTTCGGCCTGGCCACCGCGACCATCGTGGCGATCAAGGCACCGGACTATATTGCGGCCAACAACTATGTCGGCGGTTTGCTGGCCGTGGCGCCGAGCTGGTTCTTCCTGCCGGTGTGCCTTATCGCGGTGATCGGTGGCATGTCCACCGGCACGACGTCGCTGTATGGCACCGGGTTGGACATGTCCAGCGTATTCCCGCGCCTGCTGTCGCGGGTCAAGGCCACGTTGCTGATCGGGGTGATGTCGATTGCCTTCATCTTTATCGGACGTTTCGCCGCCAACCTGGTGCAGAGCGTGTCGACCTTCGCCGTGCTGATCATCACCTGCACCACGCCGTGGATGGTGATGATGATCATCGGCCTGATCGTGCGTCGCGGTTTCTATTGCCCGGATGACCTGCAGGTGTTCACGCGTGGTGAAACCGGCGGCCGCTACTGGTTCAGCCACGGCTGGAACTGGCGCGGGCTGGGAGCGTGGATCCCGAGTGCGCTGGTGGGCCTGTGCTTCGTCAACCTGCCGGGGCAGTTTGTCGGGCCGCTGGGCAATCTGGCGGATGGCATTGATATCAGCCTGCCGGTGACGCTGGGGTTGGCCTCGGTGGTGTACCTGACCTTGCTTCGTGTGTTCCCGGAACCGGCGGCTGTTTATGGGCCGACTGACTCCCGCAGCAAGCGCACGGATGCGCACGTTAAACCGGCGCTGCAACAGGCCGCCTGATCCCCATAAAAAAGATAATCGGAGAACCGCCGTCATGGCTTTGGATTTATTCGTCGTACTCATCTACGCCGCCGGCATGCTCGTGCTCGGCTACTACGGCATGCGCCGCGCCAAGACCCACGAAGACTACCTGGTGGCCGGTCGCAACCTGGGCCCATCGCTGTACATGGGCACCATGGCCGCCACGGTATTGGGCGGGGCGTCCACCGTCGGCACCGTGCGCCTGGGCTACGTGCATGGCATCTCCGGCTTCTGGCTGTGTGCCGCGCTGGGCATGGGCATCATTGCGCTGAACCTGTTCCTGGCCAAGCCGCTGTTGAAGCTGAAGATCTTCACCGTGACCCAGGTGCTGGAAAAACGCTACAACCCCATGGCCCGCCAGGCCAGCGCGGTGATCATGCTGGCCTACGCACTGATGATCGGCGTGACCTCGATCCTGGCCATCGGCACCGTGCTGCAAGTGCTGTTCGGCCTGCCGTTCTGGATCTCGGTGCTGCTCGGCGGTGGCGTGGTGGTGGTGTACTCGACCATCGGCGGCATGTGGTCGCTGACCCTCACCGACATCGTGCAATTCGTGATCAAGACCGTCGGCCTGATGTTCATCCTCTTGCCGATCTGCCTGTACCGCGTCGGCGGCTGGGACGAACTGGTGGCCAAGCTGCCCGCGTCGAGTTTCAGCTTCACCGCGATCGGTTGGGACACCATCATCACCTACTTCATGATCTACTTCTTCGGCATCCTGATCGGCCAGGACATCTGGCAGCGGGTGTTCACTGCCCGCGACGAAAAGGTCGCCAAGTACGCAGGCACGTTCGCCGGGTTCTACTGCATCCTCTATGGCCTGGCCTGTGCATTGATCGGCATGGCCGCGCATGTGCTGATCCCGGACCTGGATAACGTCAACAACGCCTTTGCCGCCATCGTCAAAGTCTCGCTGCCGGACGGCATCCGTGGCCTGGTGATTGCCGCAGCACTGGCGGCAATGATGTCCACCGCCAGCGCCGGCCTGCTCGCCGCCTCCACCGTCCTGACCGAAGACCTGCTGCCGCGTCTGCGTGGCGGCAAACAGTCGAGCCTGGCCATCAACCGCCTGTTCACGATGCTGACCGGCATTGCCGTGCTGGGTATCGCACTGGTGGTGAGCGATGTGATCAGCGCCTTGACCCTGGCCTACAACCTGTTGGTGGGCGGCATGTTGATCCCGCTGATCGGCGCGATCTTCTGGAAGCGCGCCACCACATCAGGCGCCATCACCTCCATGACCCTGGGCTTCGTGACGGCGCTGGTGTTCATGATCAAGGACGGGTTGGATGCAAACACGCCGATCTACTACAGCCTGGCGATCGGGCTGGTGAGTTTTGTAGTGGTGAGTTTGCTGTCGCGCCGGCCAGAGGGTGTGGCGGCCAACGCGGTTTGAGATACAAGTGGATTTAGAGCGGTTTCTTCAGCGGGCGCGACGTCGGATGTCGTGCCCGTTTTTTTCATTCAACAGCAAGATCTTGATTTGCCTGGATGATTTCCTGGACCAGGGAGGCCCATAGCAATCCCTGTGTTGTGCCGCCGGCGTAGGTTCCTCCTGCTGCAATTCGGTGGTAGGCGGACCAATGCACTATCGACAGCCCATCCGAGGTGCCGGGTCTGGCGCATTCGATAACTTGCAAGTCACCACTTTCGATTGCCCTGCGATAGGACCTCGGAAAGTGCCGAGAGACAGCAGCCAGACATGCCGCCAATATCTGCTCCTTGCGCTCTGCTGTCGAATCGGGCGGAACCTGTCCACCTGAAATGAGAATCCAGTCCCCATCCAAACGGCAATTCATGACACCGATTGGCAAATCGTACTGCAGCTTGAGTCCGCGCATTCCGGCACCTTCGTGATCAGCAGCGCGCAGCTTGAAAAACCAACCAATAGTCGAAACGACTTCAAACTCCTCTACTCCCATGGCAGTCACAACGAAGTGTTGCCTGCTTAGCTCAGAAATTTGGGCCGGATTCAGATGCCCAGGCATGAACTGAACCCCGGCGCTCAGTAAAAGCGCCTCTATCTCATCCTTCAAATGGACAAACTCCAAATCGTAGCCCGACACTTCAATAGCCCCACCAATGCCTGGAACGCCATACCGCTCAAAAAACTGTCGTTGACTGATCTCTGTGAGTTCGCATCCCAGTTTGCCACTCGGCCAAGGCCTGTTTTCGATATCGGACTGCTCCTTTATCGCTGCCTCTATTCCAAGGGCGTCGTCCCTGTAAGCACGTACAATTCGAGCCCGAGCGAATCGCGCCAACGCTGGATTATCAGCCAGCAGTTTTTCAAACAACTCAATGCCCGCGCGATTGCACTCAACGGCCAAATGCTGATTGGCGGGAAGTAGATAATCGTTATGCAGTGGCTTTGCGCTCGTCTCCGTGGCCGACAGGTGGCGCATGTTCACAGGCTTGTGACTGGCACCATCGCTCCTCTGATTGCCTCCATATATCGTCACTTGATAATTCGCCAGGCGGAGCATCACCGCCTGGAGCAGGCCATTGATCCCTCTGCCAATGATCGACACACGCGGTGCACCAGCGCCTGCGGTCCGAAGAGGAATCGCCAATGACTGTGTAAGTTTGCGCCTGACCAGGCCGCGCACAGCCATCAGGCTCAACTGAACTGAAACAGCGTAGTCAAGGTCGCAGTGGCAGGCCTCGCTGGTTGATGCCTGCGTAGTCAGCGTCGCAGGTCTGTACCAAATGGAGACCTCACAGCCGAGCGTTTGCGTACGTAGGCGGAACGCCTCCAATGTCGCAGGCCCATAGTCCACGACAAGCTGGATATCTTCAGCCGCTGCCAGGGCATGCAAAGCATCGTCACTCAACACATCCGGCTTGGCGACACAGACCAGCCGAGCGTGTGTGTGCAGGGATTGGATGAGGGATGAATCAATGCGATGAGTGGACTCATCGTTCAGGGATAAGCACAGGGCGACAGCAGAAGCGCCGTCCAATACCTCGGACCAGTCCACGACAAATGACACTCGACTATCGGGAGATGCATGCCCGAAAGTGTCCAGTGCTCGATCCTGGCGGACTAGTACCTTGATCCGAACATCGGGATCTCGATCAAGTAACAAATTGACCAGTTCCTTTCCCACATTGCCGTATCCCAGTACACGCACATCATGAGGGATGGAGCCATCCGCCAGTGTCAGCCAACGTAGGAGATAGGCAGCCACATGCGGCGCGTTCACCCCCGGCGTGTTGAATACTTGAATACCATTAGATTCACATAGGTCCAGTCGTATCTTATCCAGACTCGTACCTCTGCGGATCAAACAGAGTTCTCCAAAGGGGTGAGAGGCACGCCATTGATGAATGAGGTCCGCATCGATGGCTTGGTCGCCGACGATGATCGTAGTTGGCCGTAAGAGCCCGAGCTGTATGAGCAGAGCCTGCTTGGTCAATGCAGGGGGAAGAAACACGACGTTTCTGGGGGCGTCGGCCTTCCAGCCTTTCGACACCGGTGCAATATGTAGAACACTGTCGATTGTGGTGATGAGTGACGCGGCGACCGGCGGAACTGAAGAGAGCAACATAGCTTTGTCTCCAACAATTCTGGTTTATTGACCCCTTGAGAAGAGGAGTTCAATAACGTTGGGGCGCCACGAATGGGCGCTTGGGTTTCAACCTATGCGCCTCTTAAGAATTAAGTAAGCCGGCCGTTTCTGACTGACTAGTAATCCAATTCTGACAATTGAACGCAAAAGCCTGACTGACAAGCTCCCAGCGTTTGTTTACTCAGAAAGGACGAACAGGGAAAAGGTTACGGATGACGGAATAAGAAGAAGGCTCTGACAATGAGGCATGCCTCGTCAGACAGTTGCGGACACTACGAAATGTACAGCGAATACAGCCTGATTACAGGGAACCGAACACGCCCTGAAGAACGACCCGAGGTGTCAGCGCCCGCGCGATTGAATCGCGTGAGCGCTTCCAGGACTTACCTGCGACGTGGGCGACGCTGCTCGTCATCGGTGCGAATCGGCACGGGTTGCAGCGGAGGCTCGATCAAGCCCAGTGCAACACCCAGATCATGGAGCCAGTTTTGAATTTTCTCTTTCATGGTTGCCCCCTTTGAGGGTAATGCTGGTAGGCGCAAGTTCTGTCGCCTTTTCCTACGGTGATAGTAGCCCTAAGTCCTACGTAATGCTTGAACGAAACCACAACGAACTATTACTGAATTCATCAAAATCCTGACGGATCGCTCAAGCAATGGCGCGCGTGTCGTGCAGGACCGCAGTCTTGCTGGCTTGCTGCAGGTCGATCCATGCGTTGAGGTTAGCGCCGAGCATACCCTTTCGCCACATCAGCCAGGTGGTGGCAGTGGCAAAAGGCCCTTTCAACGGATGAACGGACACGCTGTCCTTGCCTGGCAGGCTCTCCAGCATGGATTCGGACATCAACGCCACCCCGGACCCGGCGATCACGCACGCCAGCATGCCCTGATAAGACTCGATCTCAATCGCCCGGCCCATGGCCACGCGCTCATGGGAAAACCAGGTTTCCAGGCGGGTGCGATAGGCGCAGCTGCGACGGAAGGTGAACACCGAACGCCCCGCCACATCCTGCGGACCCAGTACCGGCGGATGGTCGGCCTCGCAGATCAGCACCAGGCGTTCTTCGCACAGAGGCACACCGTCCAGGGAAGCGATGGTGATGGGGCCGTCCACAAATGCCGCATCCAGCCGGCCGGTGATCAACCCTTCGAGCAGCTCTCCGCTGGGTGCCGATTGCACCTGAAGGTTCACCATCGGGTAGGCCTTGTGATAGCCCGCCAGCAGTTTCGGCAGATGCACCGCCGCTGTGCTGTACATGCTGCCCACCACAAAATCGCCGGCCGGTTGCCCGCCTTGCACCGCGCCGTGGGCTTCGTCGTGTAGGGCCAGCAGTCGAGTGCTGTAGTCCAGCAGCACCTTGCCGGCCGGTGACAGCTGCAAGCGCTGGCGCTCACGCACGAACAGCTCTACGCCGAGCTGCTCCTCCATTTGCTTGAGGCGCGTCGACAGGTTCGACGGCACCCGATGCAAGCGCTCAGCCGCGCGCGTGATGGAGCCCTCTTCCGCCACCGCCTGGAAAATGCGCAATTGACTGAACTCCATACCTTTCTCCAAAACTGAACAAGTTACTCACTATTATTCATTTTTGCAGAAAGTCAATCCACTTTAGCCTGAGGGTATTCGTTTACTCGCAGGAATACTGATCATGTCTCCTTTAGTTCGCTTACTCGCCAGCTTTGTCGCCCTGATGATGGCGATGGGGATTGGCCGCTTCGCCCTCACCCCACAAATGCCCCATCTGCTCAGTGAAGGGCAGATCGACCTGACCGGCGCCGGCCTGATTGCCGCCGCCAACTACCTGGGCTACTTCGTCGGCGCGGTAGATTCGATCTTCGCGCGCAGCCACCATCATGTCCGTGGGCGTTTATATGGTGGGTTGTGGCTGTGCGTGCTGCTGACCCTGGCGTCGTACTGGGCCCACGGGTTCTGGCCGCACCTGTTGTTGCGCTTTGGCACCGGTGTCGCGAGTGCCTGGGCCCTGGTAATGATCACCAGCCTGAGCCAGCCGCTGGCGATTGCCGCCGGGCGTCCGCGCCTGGGTGCCTTGGTTTTTGCCGGGCCGGGGCTGGGGATTTTGTTGACCGGTTTGCTGGCGCTGGGCTCCAACCTGATGGGGCAAAACTCGGGCACGTTGTGGCTGGTATATGGCGCGGTGGCGCTGGTGATGTTGCTGTCCATCTTGCCTTTCCTGCCCAAACCCTCCCCCACCGGTACGCCCGTTGCCGGGCACGTCGACGCTGGCAGCAACGGCAGCATCGCGCATTTGTGCTGGATTTATGTGTTGTATGGTCTTGGCTACATCATCCCGGCGACGTTCCTGTCGCAGATGGCCAGCGCGCAATTCAAAGGTGCCTGGCAAGCCGACCTGTTCTGGCCATGCTTCGGCCTGGCCGCCGCGATTGGCGTAGTGGTGGCAACCCTGCGCCGCAAGGACCCAGACACCACTCGCCGCTGGCTGATGACCACATTGTGGCTGCAAGCGGCCGGGGTGTTTGCCTGCTTGCTGGGCAATGGCTGGGGCCTGGCACTGGGGGTGTTGCTGTGCGGCGGACCGTTCCTGGCCTGCATGCAGTTGGTGATGGCCCGCCTGCGCGAGGTCGCTCCCCACGGCTACCAGCGCAGCACCGGACTGCTCACCGCCAGCTTCGCCATCGGCCAATTGAGCGGGCCGTTACTGGCCTCGGTCAGCAGCCACCTGAGTGGTGGGCTGCAACCGGCATTGGTGGTGGCCGGCGCTGGCTTGCTGTTGGCGGGCTCGATCCTGGTCAGCCGGCAACCAGCGGTGCAGGCACACGCCCCTGTTCACGCCGCGCCAACACCAGGAAAAACAGCCCACCCAGGAAGCAGCCGGTAAACCAGGCAAAGTTGGCCATGCCCTGCAACGCCGGGGTAAAGGTGATCGCGACGCCCACCAGCGTCGCGGGCACCAGCGCTTTGACTGCCGTCCAGTTCACACCGCCGTCGAAGTAATAGCGCCCGCTCGGGCTGTCATCGAACAACGCGTCCACGTCGATCTGCTGTTTTTTGATCAGGTAGAAATCCACCAACAGGATGCCGAACAGTGGCCCGATAAAAGCCGCGAGAATGTCCAGTGTGTAATGGATCATCAGCGGGTTATTGAACAGGTTCCACGGTGTGATGAAGATCGACGCCACCGCAGCGATCATCCCACCCGCGCGCCAGCTGATCTTGCTCGGTGCGACGTTGGCGAAGTCAAAGGCTGGGGAAACGAAGTTGGCGACGATATTGATGCCGATGGTCGCGGTGACAAAAGCAAACGCCCCCAGCAACACCGCCATGCTGTTATCGATGCGCGACACCGTGGCGATCGGGTCATGCAACATTTCGCCAAACACCGGCAAGGTGCCAGAGACGATCACCACGGTGACCAGGGAAAACGCCAGGAAATTCACCGGCAGCCCCCAGAAGTTGCCGCGCCGTACGTCCTGCATGCTGCGGCAGTAGCGGCTGAAGTCACCGAAGTTCAGGGTCGGCCCGGAAAAGTACGACACCACCAACGCCGTCGCCACGATCACCTGGCCGAAGGCCTGCCAGCCCGACAGGGATTTTTCCGCCAGGGTGAAGCTGATGTTCGACCAGCCCGCCTTCCACACGATCCAACCCGCCAGGGCGAACATCACCGCGTAGACCACCGGTCCGGCCCAATCGATAAAACGCCGGATGGATTCCATGCCGGCCCAGAACACCGCCGCTTGCAACAGCCACAGACTGAGGAAACCAAACCAACCAAGGTAGGACAAGCCCGCAAAATGCGGCTCCGCGTACACCTCCATCTGTGGGAAGAAGCGCAGCACCACGATGATCAAGGCGCTCGACGCCAGGTATGTCTGAATCCCATACCAGGCCACCGCGATCAAGCCGCGAATCACCGCAGGAATGTTCGCGCCGAACACGCCAAATGCCAGGCGACAGATCACGGGGTAAGGCACCGCAGCCTGCTGGCTCGGTTTGGCTACCAGATTGGCGATCACTTGCACGATGCAGATCCCGGCGAGCAAGGCGATCAGCACCTGCCAACTGGCGAGGCCCAGGGCGAAGAGGCTGGCAGCGAACACATAACCGCCGACGCTGTGCACGTCGCTCATCCAGAAGGCGAAAATGTTGTACCAGTTCCACTTTTGCGGCAGCGGGCCCAGGTCCTGGTTATACAGGCGTGGGCTGTAGCCTTTGGGCAATTGTTCGGTCATCGCGGGGCTCCTCGAAATACCGGCCTGCACTTCCGTCACGGGGATGCATACGGGAGGCGGCATGGTTTGTATACGAGGTATTCAGCAGAATGCGTGCCAATTGACCCCAATCCCTCTGGAACGGCGTTCCAAAGGGAGGGGAACAGGCTTGTATGCAGGGCCTACGCTCAGCAACGGTGCACAAAAATCCTGTACACAATCAGCGCTGCACTCGATGTGCACACAGATAACCTGCCGTGCAACAGGCCGCAGTCAGGAAGGTGCCCCACGCCATGTCCATGACTGCCAACTGCGCAGACCAACCTTGCAGCGTGGCCCAGTTGCTCAGGTCGTAGGTGCCATAGGCGACCAGGCCCAGCAAGGCACCCAGCCGTGCAGCGCGCTGCCAGCTTGCGCTGGGCAAGACTACGAATACCACGCAACCGAGCACATAAAGGAGATAGAAGAGTGTGGCGGGCAACAGGCGGGGTTGGTCCAGCATCAGTGGACCCAGCAGGGATTTGTAGGTGGGGCCCATGAGGACACCGAGCCAGAGGCCGTCCAGGATCAGGAAGGCGAGCAACGTGCCGAAGTAGGCGAACAGCGATTTCTTGCTCATTGATGCAACCTCTGTAGACGCCGACGGGCGTCTACAGAAGAGCAAATCGGGGTCAGCTTAGTTCAATGCGATCCGCGTGGATCACGATCTGGCCCTGCTTGTACAACGCACCAATGGCCTTCTTGAAGTTGCCCTTGCTCACACCGAACAAGTTGCTGATCACGGCCGGATCGCTCTTGTCGCTGACCGGCAAGCTGCCGTTGTTTTCACGCAACTTGGCGAGGATCTTCGAGTTGAGGCTGGAGGCCGCTTCCTGGCCAACCGGCTGCAGGCTCAGGCTGATGTTGCCATCGGCGCGGATCTCTTTGATAAAGCCTTTTTCTTCTTTACCTGGGCGCAGGAACTTGAACACTTCGTTCTTGTGGATCAGGCCCCAGTGTTTGTTGTTGATGATCGCCTTGAAGCCCATGTCAGTGGCTTCGGCCACCAGCAGGTCGACTTCCTGGCCCACCTGGTAGTTGGCCGGCGTCTTGTCCAGGTAGCGATCCAGGCGCGCAGTGGCGGTGATGCGCTTGGTGTGCTTGTCGAGGTAGACGTGCACCACGCAATATTCGCCTGCGGTCATCTGGCGTTTTTCTTCCGAGTACGGCAGCAACAGGTCCTTGGGCAGGCCCCAGTCGAGGAACACGCCAATGCTGTTGACTTCTACCACTTTCAAACTGGCGAACTCACCCACTTGAACTTTGGGCTTTTCAGTGGTGGCGATAAGTTTGTCATCGCTGTCCAGGTAAATGAAAACGTTAAGCCAGTCTTCATCTTCACTGGGAATATCTTTGGGGATATACCGATTAGGCAAGAGGATTTCGCCATCTTGCGCACCGTCCAGGTACAAACCAAAGTTAGTGTGTTTAACCACTTGCAAGCTGTTGTAGCGCCCGACCAAAGCCATTTTCAATACCCTCATTACGTGGGCGGCATTCTACCCGAGTTGCGCTCGCCACGCGCGCGTGCCTGAAAAATCGCGGGTTGCCATGGCGCTGCCCCGCTCGTCTGATCAATCGGCCCATTTTTTCCAGGCAGTCGGTCGCGGACAGCTGCATGGTTTCGAGTTAAAACAGTAAGTTAGGGGATTATTCCAGCGATCAACTTCGGCTATTTCCCACCGCCCCACTTATTCCCTGGGGATATTTGCCAAGCAATTGTCAAGTATTTCCTGTACGATGCCTGGCCAAGTTAATTTTCTACAGGTTAGTGGCCGCCATGCGCGTAAAAGCATCCAACAGCAAAGCAAAGCCAGCTCCCGCCGTTGAAACCAGCGAATCGATCAACAGCCAGATTGCTGCCTTCCTCAAGTCCGGCGGTGAAATCCAGCAGATTGCCAAGGGCGTGAGCGGCCAGACTTTCGGCCCATCCAAGCAGATCAGCCTGGGTAAGAAGTAATACCGCGCAACACACCTGGTCCCTAAGCGTCTTGCCATCAAGGCGCTAGGACTAGAGCCCGAAAGACCCTCTGCAATACCTTCAATAACACGCTAATCGACGAACGGGCCTCACCGCCTGGCATTCGCCGGTATGCTTGCACACGTCTAGCACGGGCATCTGCCCGACTTTCTCCGTCACTGCTCCTCGCTTTTCATGGAGTGAAGCATGTTCAAACCCTGCATGTTCCTGGTCGGCGCCCTGATTGCCAGCCCTCTCGCCGAAGCCCAGATCTTCCAGCGTGAACTGGGTGACTTCGACTTGAAATTGGGCACGACGCCCAGTCGCAGCATGGCCCAGGGCCTGGTCAAGCCGACGTCTCCCGGCAGCGATTCGTTCCATGGCGGGCTGGACCTGAGCCACGACAGCGGCCTGTACTTCGGCCAGTTTTCACCGAACATGGGCCTGTCCTCGTCCAGCACCCTCGAAGTCGATTCCTACATGGGCTTCAAGCATCCCTTCGACCAGACCCTGGGCTACGAAGTGGGCCTGATCCACTACAGCTACCCCAAGCTCAGCCCCCTCGACAGCCAGGAGTTCTACGGTGGCCTGAACCTATTGGGCAATCGCTTCGGCGCCTCTTTCAGCAACGACCCGGATCGCCAGGACAGCACCCTGTTTGCTGACCTCGGCGGCACCCAGCCGTTCGGCATTGGCGTCAGCATGAAGTACACCACTCATCAGTTGGGCACGCCGGTTTCAGTGGAGGGCGGCTCCATCCGCACCTTCAGCGACTGGTCGGTGCAATTCTCCCGGCAGTGGATGGGCGTGGACTTGAACCTTATCTACAGCGACTCCAGCCTCAGCGGCGGGGATTGCTCGGCCTATTCCGGACACAACTCGCAATGCGATGGCCTGTTGACGTTGAAGGCCGCCCGGTCGTTTTATTGAGGGGCTGAACTGTCGCACCCGGCGCGGGTTCACATGTGATAACCCACTCTGCGAAGGACCCGCCCATGCTGCGTCGGCTCAAACTACTGGTGGTACTGCTGACCCTGAGCCTGGTGCTCGCCGGTTGCAATCGCGTGGGCCTGGCCTATCGCAACCTCGACGTGATCATCCCCTGGACCCTCAACGACTACCTGGACATGAACGCCGGGCAGAAGAGCTGGTTCAACGACAAGCTCAAGGAACACCTGGCCTGGCACTGCACCACGCAATTGCCAGGTTACCTGGATTGGCTGGACCGCCTGCAACGGATGGCCGACGACAACCAGGTCACCGACGCCGCGCTCCAGGCCCGCACCACCGAGGCCAAACAGGCCATCGACGACGTCGCCCGTGAGATCACGCCCTCCGCCATCGAACTGCTCCAAGGCCTGGACGACCAGCAGGTCAAGGAAATGAGCGACGCCCTGGCCAAGGACCTGCGCAAACGCCAGGACGAGTACCTCAAACCGCCCCTGGCCCAGCAGATCAAGGAGCGCGCCGAGCGCATGAACAAGCGCCTGGACGCCTGGATCGGCCCGCTCAGTGCCAGCCAGCAGAACCGCGTGACCGCCTGGTCCATTGCACTGGGCGAGCAGAACGAGGAATGGATCGGCAACCGCGCCCGCTGGCAGGCGCAGTTTATCGACGCCGTGCAACAGCGCAAAAACGCTGACTTCCCACAAAAAATGCAGCAGTTGCTGGTGGACCGCGAAAGCCTGTGGACCCCGCAATACCGCAGCGCCTACGCACAGACGGAAGCCGCGGCCCGCGGCCTGATTGTCGACGTGATGGCCGAAAGCACCGTGCAGCAACGGCAGAAGCTCACCCAGAAGATCGACAAGGTGCGTAGCGATTTCCAGGCGCTCAAATGCTTGAAAAGTGCGCAGTCCTAGCGGGGGGCCAAGGTTCCCAACCAGGCCACCAGCGCCAGGATCAGCACCACCGCCCCAAACTCCAGGGTGATGCTGCGACGCAAGGCTTCACGCGCTGCTCGGTGGTCACCCGCCGCCAGGGAGCGCTGCAACAACGGCGTCAGGTGTGAGCGATTAAGCGCCGCCAGCCCCAACATCAATCCAAACAAGCCCAACTTCAAGCACAACAGGATCGCGTAGACGCCGCCCGTAATGCCATCCAGGTTCGGCCCGACCACAAACAGATAATTCGCCACGCCCGTGCCAATCAGCACCGCAACGAAGACCGCGCCGACACGCTCGAAGCCTGCCAAGGCATGTGCCAACACTGGCACCGCCTGCTCAGATGTACTCCTCAACATCAGCCCGAACGCCACCAATGCCCCGACCCAACCCGCCGCCGCCAGCAGATGCGCACTGTCGCTGAGAAGATGCCACAGCCCCAACGAGCCTTCATGCATCACCCCATGCCCGGTCCAGGCCAGCGTCACCAACGCGACACCGCCGAACCCGGTGGCCAACCGGGTATTGAGTGCAACCAGAACCAGCGCCGCAATCCGCAGCCACCACGTCCAGCCCAATTCGGTGTGCCAGAGCATCATCTGCAGGTGCGTCCACAGCGTTGGCCAATCCTCGGCACCGCTCATGGACTGGGTCATGGACAGCAACGACGCCACCGACAGCAGCAAACCCAGTATCGCCAATGCCCGTAGCTGAGGCTTCAGATTCAGCAACCGGTTATCTGCATAAAGGCCGAACAGCCCCAGTCCAAACAACAGCATCAAGTCCAGATACAGAGCGAAGCGCAGTAACACCGGGATCAGTTCACTCATGGCTGGACGCTGAACACCACATTGCCAAGGATCGGGTGGGTATCGGACGACACCGCGCGCCAATCCACCCGATAGGTGCCCACCGTCAGCGTGGAGGCCGGCTTGATCAGCATCACTTTGGGATCAGCACTGGCGGCGACACTGGCCTTTACCGGCATTGACGAATTGGGCATGCCGGGCATATCGGTCATGGTCAGCTTGGCGCCGGAAAACTGCGTCAGCAGATTTTCCGAGAAGCGCAGTTCAATCACTGCGGGGGCAACACCTTGGGCACCGGATGCCGGGCTGGAAGACAGCAGCGTGGGATGGGCTGAAGCCGCCACGCTGGTGCATAACACAACGCCCGCCAGGGCAGTTTTCAACATCGACATGCAAGGCTCCAGGCCGCTCATGGCGGCGAGTTATAGGAAGAGTAAAAACGTCAGAACCACAAGCGCACACCCACGACCCAGCGCAGTTGCCGCGTGTCTTCGCCTTCATCCCTGGCGTATTGCGCGGTCTGGCCGTAGCTGCGATTCCAGGTCACGCCCACATAGGGCGCAAATTCGCGGCGCACTTCGTAACGCAGCCTCAGGCCCAACTCACTGTCCGAAAGGCCCGAACCGACGCCGCGCTGCGGATCGTTGCGCCCATAAAAGTTGAGTTCGGCGGTGGGCTGCAGGATCAGTCGATTGGTCAGGAGGATGTCGTAGTCGCCCTCCAACCGTGCAGCAGTGCGCCCGGCTTCACCGACAAACACCGTGGCTTCGGCTTCAAAGTTGTACAGCGCCATACCCTGCGCGCCGAAGGCCGCCCAGGTCTGGCCGTCACCGGGTATGAAGTCCTGGCGCACACCGCCAACCAGGTCCCACCAAGGACTGATGGCATGGCCCCACAACGCCTGGACTTCAGCGCTTTCGGTGCGACCGGCGCTGCGCTCGCCTTCGCTGCGCAACCACAGGCGATCGATATCACCACCGACCCAGCCCTTGATATCCCAGTTCAACGCGCCGTCGCCCTCGCCGCCTTGCCATTCCAACTGGTTGATCAGCAGCAGGGAATGGATGCCACTGTCGTGAACCACGTGCCCACCGGGCGCGTTGTAGACCGCAGCGCGATCGGCGTCCGTCAATACGGGGATCGGTGTGCGGCTCTCAGTGAGCGCCGGTATCGCCGGGCTCATGCCCTGGAATTCATCGGCCTGTGTCAACGGAACAAACGCCAACGCGATTAAGCCGGATAAGACACGACGGCTCATGCTCGTTTCCTTATTCATGCACGCGTACCTCACGAAACATGCCCATTTCCATGTGGTACAGCAGGTGACAGTGGTAGGCCCAGCGCCCCAGCGCGTCGGCAGTCACCCGGTAGCTGCGCCGTGAGCCCGGCGGCATGTCGATGGTGTGCTTGCGCACCTGGAACTGGCCGTTTTCGTCCTCCAGGTCACTCCACAGGCCGTGCAAATGAATGGGGTGACTCATCATGGTGTCGTTGACCAGCACCAGCCGGACGCGCTCGCCGTAGGTCAGTTGCAAGGGTTCGGCATCGGAGAACTTCACGCCGTTGAATGACCAGGCGAATTTCTCCATATGCCCAGTGAGGTGCAGTTCGATGGTGCGACCGGGATCGCGTCCGTCAGGGTCTTCGAAGGCGCTGCGCAGGTCGGCGTAAGTCAGGACACGCCGGCCGTTGTTGCGCAGGCCGATGCCGGGATCGTCGAGCTTGGGCACCGGGCTCATGGCTTGCATATCCACCAGCGGGTTGTCTTGCTCGCTGGCCGGATGGGCCTGCATCGACATGGCACTGTGATCCATGCCCGCCATATCCGGCATGTCCGCCATGGCGCCGTGGTCCATCCCACCCATGCCCATATCCTCCATGGTGATCCAGGGGCGCGGGTCCAGTGCCGGTACGGTGGCCATCGCCCCGGTTTGTCGGGCAAGCGTGCCGCGGGCATAACCACTGCGGTCCATTGACTGGGCGAACAGCGTGTAAGCCTCGGCCGTCGGCTCGACCAGTACATCGAAGGTCTCCGCCACGGCGATACGGAACTCGTCGACGCTCACCGGCTGCACTGGCTGGCCATCGGCGGCAATCACGGTCATCTTCAGCCCCGGAATGCGCACATCGAAATAGCTCATTGCCGAGCCGTTGATAAAGCGCAACCGGATCGTCTCGCCCGCCTTGAATACGCCGGTCCAGTTGCGCTCCGGCGGTTGGCCGTTGAGCAGGTAGGTGTAGGTTTCGCCGCTGACGTCGGCCAAGTCCGTGGGGTTCATCTTCATTTGCGCCCACATCAGGCGGTCAGCCACCGTGGCCGACCCGCCTTGCTTGCCCACATCCCGCACGAAGTCGCCCACGGTCGGCTTGTGCAGGTTGTAGTAGTCGGACTGTTTCTTGAGGGTTTTCATCAAGGCGACAGGGTCTTCGTCGGTCCAGTCCGACAGCATCACCACGTAGTCGCGCTGATAGGTATACGGCTCGGGCTCCCTCGGGTCGATCACCAGCGGGCCATACACGCCCTGCTGTTCCTGGAACCCGGAATGGCTGTGGTACCAGTAAGTGCCGTGCTGCTTGACCGTGAATTGGTAGACAAACACGCCACCCGGCTCGATGCCCTTGAAGCTCAATCCCGGTACGCCGTCCATGTTCGACGGCAGGAGAATGCCGTGCCAATGGATCGACGTCGGTTCGGCCAGGCGGTTGTTCACGCGCAAGGTCACGGTGTCGCCTTCACGCCAGCGCAGCAGCGGGCCGGGCAGGCTGCCATTGATAGTCAGTGCCGTGCGTTTACGGCCAGTGAGGTTGACCGGGCTCTGGTCGATGAACAGATCAAATTCGGTGCCGGCCAGCACCGTGGGTTGGCCGGGACTGGTCAAGGCCCAGACCGGGCTGCGCCAGAGGCCGAGCCCGCCCAGCAAGCTGCCGGCAGCCAGGCCTTTGACGAAGGTACGTCGGGTAGTGTTGGAGTGCATGCCGATTCAAATCCATGAGTTGAATGGCAGCAGAGTAGGCAGGGCCGGCTGTCAGCCAGCTTAGCGGCAGATTACCGATCTGACAGTTTCGCCCCGGCATTGCGGCAGCGCCGGGGCGTGAGAGGGATCAGGCGATCTGGGCCTTGGAGGCCACCTCGGCGAAGGTCGCCGGGTCCAGAGCGTCGGGCTGTTCATCCAGCACCTGACGTGGGTGATCATTGCCAGGGATCGAACTGTCGATCAGCGCCAGCAGTTGAGCGCCCAGCGGAGTCAGGATGAAATTCTCGCCATTGCCGCCCTCGTCTTCGGGGCGCGACTCGATAAAACCGCGCTTGAACAGCAGCGCTTCGTAGTCCGCAGCAGTCTTCTTGAGTGCGTCCAGGTTGCCGGTGGACTCGCCCGCCGTGGCCTTCTCGGCCGCTTCCTGCTCGGCGTATTTGCGCGGGGCGAAGCTGCCCTCGCCGTTCTGCACTTCATGCAGCAGACGTTCGATCAGATCCCAGTTGTAAGTCGTCATCCTGATTCCTCCTGCGGGCGGGTGGAAAGTTGCCCGTTAAAAGGTGTGACCGGCCACGTCACTGGCCGTTCAGCCCAACAGACGAGCGTCATTGGCGTGAACTTTCCAGGTGCCCACGACCTCAACTGAATATCCCTGCCAAGGAGGTCCACCCATGAAAACCCTGATGAACCTGGCCATTGCCGCCACCTTGTTGACCGCCCTGCCCGCCTGGGCCTGTACGCCCGACGAGGCCACGGCCAAGCGCGAGCAACTGGCCCAGGAAGTGGCCAAGCTGACCGAGCAGAACCCGACCAAGGCCAAGGAGATGAACGACGAGCTGCAGAAGATGGACCTGGACACCGAAAGCGCGGAGTTCCCTGACAAGTGCCAACTGATCGATGCTCGCCTGAAGGAACTCAAGGAAGCGGCCGCCAAGGCTAAAAATTGATGGCATAAAAAAACCGGACAATCGTCCGGTTTTTTCACATCACCTGCGCCTTATTCGGCAGCCGGGGCTTCCGGCTTGCGGCGCTTGAGTGGCGCCATGCCGTCCTTGCTGACGAGCGACAGGTTGTCGGTCTTCGGCCGATTGGCGATCTTGCGCTTGGTCGGCGACTTGGCACCGGTTTTCTTCTTGTCGCCCTTGGCGTCGGTCTTTTTCTTCTTCACGCCAACGGCCTTGCCCGACGCCTTGACCTTCTTCGGCCCGGTGTAGGTGCCTTTGACTTCCTTGATAGTGCGGCGCTCGAACGACTGCTTGAGGTAGCGCTCGATGCTCGACATCAGGTTCCAGTCGCCGTGGCAGATCAGCGAGATCGCCAGGCCATCGTTACCGGCACGCCCGGTACGCCCGATACGGTGTACATATTCGTCGCCACTGCGCGGCATGTCGAAGTTGATCACCAGGTCCAGGCCGTCCACGTCCAGGCCACGGGCGGCGACGTCGGTGGCGACCAGGATCTTCACGCCACCGGCCTTGAGGCGATCGATCGCCAGCTTGCGGTCCTTCTGGTCTTTCTCGCCGTGCAGCACGAACGCCTTGTATTCCTGAGCTACCAGGCGGCCGTAGATGCGGTCGGCGGCGGCGCGGGTGTTGGTGAACACGATGGCTTTCTGATAGGTCTCGTTGGCCAACAGCCAGTTGAGGATCTGCTCTTTATGCACGTTGTGGTCGGCGGTGACGATCTGCTGGCGCGTGGTCGCGTTCAGGTCGCTGACGTTGTTGACCTGCAGGTGCTCTGGGTTGTTCAGCACCTTGGCGACCATGTCGCGCAGGGTCGAGCCGCCAGTGGTGGCGGAGAACAGCATGGTCTGCTGGCGGTTGACGCACTCGGCTACCAGACGCTGCACGTCGTCGGCAAAGCCCATGTCGAGCATGCGGTCGGCTTCGTCCAATACCAGCACTTCGACTTCCTTGAGGTCGAGGTTGCCGGCATTGAGCTGCTCGATCATGCGGCCTGGGGTGCCGATCAGGATGTCCGGCACCTTGCGCAGCATGGCGGCCTGGACCTTGAAATCTTCACCGCCGGTGATGATGCCGGACTTGATGAAGGTGAACTGCGAGAAACGCTCAACCTCCTTCAGGGTCTGCTGGGCCAGCTCGCGGGTCGGCAGCAGGATCAGGGTCTTGATGCTGACGCGAACCTTGGCCGGGCCGATCAGGCGGTTCAGCACAGGCAGGACGAAAGCGGCGGTCTTGCCGCTACCGGTTTGAGCTGTCACCCGCAGGTCACGCCCTTCGAGCGCGAGCGGGATGGCCGCTGCTTGCACAGGCGTAGGCTCGACAAATTTAAGCTCGGCCACGGCTTTGAGCAGGCGTTCGTGCAGGGCGAATTGGGAAAACACGGGTGCTACCTCGAAGAAATACAAAAAATCAGCTGCATAGGTTACCGGTTTCGCGCGTCCAAACCGAGTTTCTTTACGCGAACGGTGCTAATCGGCTGCTTTTTTGTCAGGGCATTTGTCCATGACATCAACTTTGTTGCACTTAAATGCTCTAATCGCCCCGTGTTGTCTTATAGAAGAATCGGTTTCACCCATGGATATCAAACAGCTCTGGCTCAACGTCCAAGACCTCTGGGGCGCCCTCGACGAACACCCGCTGCTGCATGCCAGCCTCGGCTTGCTGGTGTTGCTGGTGGTGGCGCTGTTGCTCGGACGAGTGGCACGTTACCTCATCCTCCACGCCGTCAAGCTGCTTGGCCGGCAACCGGCCCTGCACTGGCTCAACGACCTGCGGCACAACAAGGTCTTCCATCGCCTGGCACAGATGACGCCGTCCTTGGTGATCCAATTCGGCCTGTACCTGGTGCCGGACCTGAGCAAGACCGCCATCCTGTTCATCGGCAACGTGGCCCTGGCACTGACCATCCTGTTCCTGGTGCTGGCCATGAGCGCCCTGCTCAGCGCCCTGCTGGACATCTACGCCCGCACCGAACACGCGCGCACCCGCTCGATCAAGGGCTACGTGCAGTTGGCGAAGATGGTGCTGTTCGTGTTTGGCGCGATCATCATCGTCGCCACCCTGATCGATCGCTCGCCACTGTTGCTGCTGTCAGGGCTTGGCGCCATGTCGGCGGTGATCCTGTTGGTGTACAAGGACACGCTGTTGTCGTTCGTCGCCAGCGTGCAACTGACCAGCAACGACATGCTGCGGGTCGGTGACTGGATCGAGATGCCCCAGGTCGGCGCCGATGGCGACGTGGTGGACATCACTCTGCACACGGTCAAGGTGCAAAATTTCGACAAGACCATCGTCTCCATCCCCACCTGGCGCCTGATGTCCGAATCGTTCAAGAACTGGCGCGGCATGCAGGCCTCCGGCGGGCGCCGTATCAAGCGTAGCCTGTTCATCGACGCCAGCGGCGTGCGCTTCCTGCGTGACGATGAAGAACTGCGCATGACCCAGGTACACCTGCTCACCGACTACATCGGACGCAAACAGGCCGAACTCAAGGCCTGGAACGAAGCCCAGGGCCACAGCGCGCAACTCTCGGCCAACCGCCGTCGCATGACCAACCTCGGCACCTTCCGCGCTTATGCCCTTGCCTACCTGAAAAGCCACCCGGACATCCAGCCGAACATGACCTGCATGGTGCGCCAGATGCAAACCACCGCCCAGGGCGTGCCGCTGGAGATCTACTGCTTTACCCGCACCACGGCGTGGGCGGACTACGAGCGGATCCAGGGGGATATTTTTGATTACCTGCTGGCGGTGCTGCCAGAGTTTGGCTTGAGCCTGTATCAGCAGCCGAGTGGGAATGATTTGCGTGCGGGGGTTTTGCCTGCGGTGTTGGGGGCCAGTCATTTGCCTGCACCGGAAAAAACCGTGATATAGCGCTATTGAGTGTTTGAGGCCGGTTGGGTGGCCGGACGCTTCGCCGCCTCCCGCCAGTGACTCCAATCGACTAATGCTGTAGGGAGTCGATCGTGGCTTTTTAACCAGGCGCACAAATCAGGATCAATCCACTGCACTACTTCTGTGATATCCCGATGCAAGGCAAATAGCGGTTGCCATAGGAGTGGCTCGTGGTGGAAACAGCGATTTCGCAGGTCCCTCGTATTGTTCAGGCGGCTACGAATAACGTCGGCTTTCTTGGCGTTTCTTGGGCAATAGAAAAATACCTTCATCAAAGGCTTGGAAACATCCGGAAAGGCCTTTCGATTGAACAGTGAAGTCCAGAAGCCAAAGCTCAACTCAGCCGTGATGTCGTCCGGACCTGGGTCGACACCTCTTTTCATGAGTGTCGTACGCGCGTCGTCCACTTTTTGATAGCTGGAGCGAAGCTCTGGATTGGTGCTTGCCTTGAAGGCCTCGTACCAGTCGTCACGACCGTACTCGCGCACCATCTCGCGCTGAATACTGTTGCGCAGCCCAACTTCAAGCACGTGAAAAATCGAGACCAGGGACTCTGCGATCCTCATATTGTGCACATAGGCAGCAGCGGCATGCTCTTGATTGCCCTGATGCCCCTTGAGGTAGCGGTTCATTCGTGGTGTGGAGAGCTTCGCCTCCAACGTTTGCCAGACCATCTACCCGCAAGCTCCGTTTAGCGCAAAGAAATGTACAAGCGCGAGCGATAGTGCAGACAGGTTCTTTTGCTTGAAATAAACATACTGTTGCCGAATGGTGCAGTTGACCTAAACCGGCGCCATAGGGAGTTGACGTAAAAATCGCGGCTGGTAATCTCACCCCGCAGCCCTAGGAACCTCCACTCCCGTGCGACACGAAACGGTGACGAGACTAGGTTATGTGACGGCCCCGCTTTGCGGGGCCTCCGCATTTCTGGCGATTCAACTTTTCGCTGTACTACTGCCCGGTTGATTGCCCAACCGACTGATCCACACCGCCCCCAGAATCACCAACCCACCCAACGCCAACCGCCCAAGCGGCTCATGTTGGTTCCAGATCAGCAAGTTCAACAGCAACCCCACCGGCACATGCAGGTTGTTCATCACCGCCAACGTGCCGCCCTGCACCAGGCAGGCGCCCTTGTTCCACCAGTACATGCCCAGCGCCGTACTGACCAACCCGAGGAACACCAGCACACCCCATTGCAGCGGTGCATCGGGCAGGTAATTGGCCTTGCCAAACATCAGGAACGCCGGTAACACCACCAGCAATGCGCCCAAGTAGAAGAAACCAAAGCGGCGGTAATGCGGCTGGTCGCTTGGGTAGCGTTTGACCAGGTGCTTGTACATCACCTGCCCGGCGGCGTAGGTGAAGTTGGCCAGTTGCAGCAGCAGGAAGCCTCCCAGGAAGTGCGCAGTGATCTGGTCGAAACGGATCACCGCCGCACCCGCCACCGCCACCAACGCGGCGATCAACGCCCAGGGGTTGAAGCGCCGGTTGAGCGCATCCTCGATGAGCGTCACGTGCAACGGCGTGAGGATGGTGAACAACAGCACTTCCGGCACCGTGAGCACGCGAAAGCTCAGGTACAGGCACACGTACGTCACACCGAACTGTAGCGCGCCGATCACCAGCAGGCCGCGCATGAAACCCGGTTCCACCGAGCGCCAGCGCGTCAGCGGGATGAATACCAAGCCGGCCAGCAGCACGCGCACCAAAACGGCGAAGTAGCTGTCGACATGTCCGGCGAGGTATTCGCCGATCAAGCTGAAGGAAAATGCCTGAATCAGGGTGACAACCAGTAAGTAGCCCATGCGCGCCTCGTTTCGAATGGGCGGGACATTAAAGGTTTTCGGCGGTTGAAGAAACTCGGGGCAAAAAAAACCCGACCTCGCTAAAGCGGCAGTCGGGCAGGAGCACTCAGGAGCAAAAGTGCAAAGGGAGGTCTGTTACGCGTACTTGAAGGGCTTGCGTGGAGCTAGATAACCATCGCGGGATTATCTGGCGATTAACGGATCAGGCGACCTGGGCCAACAGCGCCTTGGCGTGGTTGATGCCCTTCTCTTGGAAGTCACCGCTCAAGTTCACTCCTTCGGCGTGAATGAAGGTGACGTCATGAATCCCGATAAAGGCCATGACCTGGCGCAGGTAGGGTTCCTGGTGATCGGAGCTGGCACCCGTATGGATGCCGCCGCGCGCAGTGAGCACGATGGCGCGTTTGCCGGTCAGCAGCCCCTGTGGCCCGGTGGCGGTGTAGTTGAAGGTCACACCGGCGCGCAACACGTGGTCCAGCCAGGCTTTGAGGGTGCTGGGAATGGCGAAGTTGTACATCGGCGCGGCCATCACCAGCACGTCTGCCGCAAGCAATTCGTTGGTCAATTCGTCGGAGCGATCCAGGGACGCCTGCTCGCTGTCGTTGCGTTGATCCGCTGGCTTCATCCAGCCGCCGAGCAGGTTGGCGTCCAGATGCGGAACCGGGTTGAGGGCCACGTCACGCACGCTGATCTGGTCCGCCGGGTGGGCGACCTGCCATTGGCTGATGAATTGCTGAGTCAGTTGGCGGGAGATCGAATCCTGCTGGCGGGCGCTGCTTTCGATGATCAGAACGTTGGACATGGCTGGGTAGGCTCCATCGGAAATTGCTGTAAGGCGATGGAGTGGAGATTAAACAGAGCCAATTCGATAAAAAAGCGCAAAAAACTGCTATAACCCATCTATAAATTTGTTTATAAGCGGAGCATGCTCCGCTGCTGGGCTACTTTGGTGCGCAAGCCAGGGCAATACGCATCTTGATAATGGCGCGATTGAACTTGACCGTGGTGTTGGTGCTTTTGCCCGCCGGCACCGTGACCGTTCTGCGGCGCGGCGATTCCGGGCCGTTGGTGAAGGTTACCGAGCAGACCGCGTCTTGAGTGCCGTAGTTATTGAGTTGAATCGAACTGATATCACCGTCCACATCGGAGGCGGTGTAGTCGATGCTGACGCCGTCGATCTTTTTCGTCACGTCGATAGGGTAGGCAAATGCACTCAACGGCAGCAGCGCCAGCAACACACAACAGAATTTTCTCATTCGGCAGTCTCCAATAAGGACTGTCAGCTTAGGACAAGAGGAACCCATCTTGAAAGCGCCCCGCGTTACCCTCGATCAATGGCGTACGCTGCAAGCCGTGGTCGACCATGGCGGCTTCGCCCAGGCGGCCGAAGCGTTGCACCGTTCGCAGTCCTCGGTGAGCTACACCGTGGCCCGCATGCAAGACCAGCTTGGCGTGCCGCTGCTCCGCATCGACGGGCGCAAAGCCGTGCTCACTGACGCGGGTGAAGTGCTGTTGCGCCGCTCCCGACAGTTGGTGAAAAACGCCAGCCAGTTGGAAGACCTCGCCCACCACATGGAACAAGGCTGGGAAGCGGAGGTGCGCCTGGTAGTGGACGCGGCCTATCCGAACGCACGCCTGGTACGCGCGCTCACCGCATTTATGCCGCAAAGCCGGGGTTGCCGTGTGCGCCTGCGTGAGGAGGTGCTGTCTGGCGTCGAGGAGCTGTTGCTCGATGGCATGGCCGACCTGGCCATCAGCGGCTTCATCATCCCCGGCTACCTGGGCACGGAAATGAGCGATGTGGAATTCATTGCCGTGGCCCATCCGGACCACTCATTGCACCGCCTGAACCGCGAGCTGAGCTTTCAGGACCTGGAAAGCCAGATGCAGGTGGTGATTCGCGATTCCGGCCGCCAGCAACCACGGGATGTGGGTTGGCTTGGCGCCGAACAGCGCTGGACCGTCGGCAGCCTGGCCACCGCCGCCACCTTCGTCAGCAGCGGCCTGGGCTTTGCCTGGTTGCCGCGCCACCTGATCGAACGCGAAATGAAGGAAGGCCTGCTCAAGCAGCTACCCTTGGAAAAGGGTGGAAGCCGCAACCCGACGTTCTACCTGTATTCGAACAAGGACAAACCCTTGGGGCCGGCGACGCAGATCCTCGTGGAACTGCTGCGCACCTTTGACACCGCCCCCTTGGACGCGCCTTTCGCCGCCCCGCAGCAAGCCTGAAACGGAGTTCATGCATGGCCTGGTTCGACCACGAAGGATGCAGCCTGCACTACGAGGAATACGGCCACGGCACGCCGCTGATCCTGATCCACGGCCTGGGCTCCAGCAGCCAGGATTGGGAACTGCAGATTCCGGTGCTGGCCAGGCATTACCGTCTGATCGTGGTCGATGTGCGCGGCCACGGCCGCTCGGACAAACCGCGCGAGCGCTACAGCATCCAGGGCTTCACCTTTGATTTGCTGGCATTGATCGAACACTTGGATTTGCCACCCGCCCATGTGGTGGGCTTGTCCATGGGTGGCATGATTGCCTTCCAGTTGGCGGTGGACGAACCCGCGCAGGTCAAGAGCCTGTGCATCGTCAACAGCGCGCCAGAGGTGAAGGTGCGCAGTGCCGATGATTACTGGCAATGGGCCAAACGCTGGAGCCTGGCGCGTGTGCTCAGCCTGGCCACTATCGGCAAGGCATTGGGCGACCGTCTGTTCCCAAAACCGCATCAGGCCGAGCTGCGCCGCAAGATGGCCGAACGCTGGGCAAAAAACGACAAACGTGCTTATCTCGCCAGCTTCGATGCCATTGTGGGCTGGGGCGTGCAGGAACGACTTTCCAGAATCACCTGTCCAACCCTGGTCATCAGCGCCGACCACGACTACACCCCCGTGGCGCAAAAAGAAAACTATGTAAAACTGCTGCCCGATGCGCGACTGGTGGTGATCGAGGATTCCCGCCATGCCACGCCCTTGGACCAACCCGAAGTCTTTAACGCAACCTTGCTCGATTTTCTAAAGACAGTCGAAACCACTACCCAGGATCACTGACCCATGTTGAAAAAAATCGCCTTCTTCGCCGGTTCTGTTCTGTTTGCCGCCAACCTGATGGCCGCCGAGCCCGTCAAGGCGCCCCACGTATTGATCACCACCACCAATGGCGACATCGAGATCGAACTGGACCCGGTCAAGGCGCCAATCAGCACCAAGAACTTCCTGGCCTATGTCGACAAGGGCTTCTACACCAACACGATTTTCCACCGCGTGATCCCAGGCTTCATGGTCCAGGGCGGCGGGTTTACTCAGTCGATGTCGCAAAAGCCAACTGAAGCGCCGATCAAGAACGAAGCCAGCAATGGCCTGCATAACGTACGTGGCACCCTGTCCATGGCGCGCACCAGTGACCCGGATTCGGCCACCAGCCAGTTCTTCATCAACGTGGCCGACAATGCCTTCCTCGACCCAGGCCGTGATCGCGGTTATGCCGTATTCGCCAAAGTGGTCAAGGGCATGGACGTGGTTGATGTGATCGTCAACTCGCAGACCACCACCAAGCAGGGCATGCAGAACGTGCCAATCGATCCTGTGTACATCAAGTCGGCCAAGCGCATCGACTGAGGTAGCAGGTAGCTCCGCGCGCCGCCCACGAGGCCGCGCGCGCATTTGAAAGGAGAGCCCGCCCTGCGGGCGTCAACCCTAATGCTCTATCGTCGTTTTGAACAACTGATCGATATTTTCCGCGACGCCCCCAGCGAAGCCCCGCCCGACAAAGTCTTGCCCTTCTACCTCTACTACCTGCGCCAGGTGTGGCCGCATTTCGCCGCCTTGCTGGTGGTGGGCCTGATCGGTGCGTTGATCGAAGTCGCACTGTTCAGCTACCTGAGCCGCATCATCGACCTGGCCCAGGGCACGCCGCCGGCCAACTTCTTCCAGGTGCACAGCACCGAGCTGATCTGGATGGCCGTGGTCGCCCTGCTGTTGCGCCCGATCTTCGGCGCCCTGCATGACCTGCTGGTGCACCAGACCATCAGCCCCGGCATGACCAGCCTGATCCGCTGGCAGAACCACAGTTACGTGCTCAAGCAGAGCCTGAATTTCTTCCAGAACGACTTCGCCGGGCGTATTGCCCAGCGCATCATGCAGACTGGCAACTCACTGCGCGACTCTGCGGTGGCGGCAGTGGATGCGATCTGGCACGTGGCGATCTACGCCATCAGCTCCCTGGTGCTGTTTGCCGAAGCTGATTGGCGCCTGATGATCCCGCTGGTGAGCTGGATTCTTTGCTACAGCCTAGCGCTGCGCTACTTCGTGCCACGGGTGAAGGAGCGCTCGGTGATTTCCTCCGAAGCGCGTTCCAAATTGATGGGCCGCATCGTCGACGGCTACACCAACATCACCACCTTGAAGCTGTTCGCCCATACCCGCTATGAGCAGGAATACGCCAAGGAAGCGATCATCGAGCAAACCGAAAAAACCCAGCTGGCCAGCCGCGTGGTGACCAGCATGGACATCGTGATCACCACCATGAACGGCCTGCTGATCGTCACCACCACCGGCCTGGCCCTGTGGTTGTGGACGCAGTCGCTGATCTCGGTGGGCGCGATTGCCCTGGCCACCGGCTTGGTGATCCGTATCGTCAACATGTCCGGCTGGATCATGTGGGTGGTCAACGGCATTTTCGAGAACATCGGCCAAGTCCAGGACGGCCTGAAAACCATCGCCCAGCCACTCGCCGTGATCGACCGCGAGCATGCCCCACGCTTGAGCGTGCCACGGGGCGAAGTGCGCTTCGAACAGGTGGATTTCCACTACGGCAAGAAGAGCGGGATCATTGGCGGCCTGAACCTTGAGATCAAGGCCGGTGAAAAGATCGGGTTGATCGGCCCATCGGGTGCCGGCAAGTCGACCTTGGTCAACCTGCTGCTGCGTCTGTACGACCTGCAAGGCGGACGCATCCTGATCGATGGCCAGAACATTGCCGAGGTCGCCCAGGAATCCTTGCGCGAACAGATCGGCATGATCACCCAGGACACGTCGCTGCTGCACCGCTCGATCCGCGACAACCTGCTGTACGGCAAGCCCGACGCCACCGACGAAGAACTCTGGGCCGCCGTACACAAGGCGCGCGCCGATGAGTTCATTCCGTTGCTGTCGGACTCCGAAGGCCGTGCCGGGCTGGATGCGCATGTCGGTGAGCGCGGAGTGAAGCTTTCCGGTGGGCAGCGTCAGCGTATTGCCATTGCCCGCGTGCTGCTCAAGGACGCGCCGATCCTGATCATGGACGAAGCCACCTCCGCGCTGGATTCGGAAGTGGAAGCGGCGATCCAGGAGAGCCTGGAAACCCTGATGCAGGGCAAGACGGTGATTGCGATCGCGCACCGGTTGTCGACCATTGCTCGGATGGACCGCCTGGTGGTGCTGGAGAAAGGCCAGATTGCCGAGAGCGGCAGTCACGCCGAGCTGCTTGCCCATGGCGGGCTGTATGCACGGTTGTGGCAGCACCAGACGGGTGGGTTCGTCGGTATCGACTGATACTGCAGTGCCGAAACAGCCCCAGCCCCTAAAACACAAGGGCCTGGGGCTTTTTCATGCCCTGGATTTGTGTCGCAATCCTGCTGTAATCAGTGCAGTGCCCAGAAGGGCGCTGAAGTAAATCTGCAGGGAGCATCACTGATTTACGGATCCGGTAGAGCGATCTATCAAGGACGGGCTGCATGTCTTTGTTCAAGCGTTCAATCACAGAGGGGCTAGGTACATTTTGGTTGGTGTTGGGCGGTTGCGGGAGCGCGGTGTTGGCCGCAGCGTTCCCCGCAGTCGGGATCGGATTGTTGGGCGTGTCCCTGGCATTCGGGCTCACGGTGCTGACCATGGCGTTCGCCATCGGGCATATCAGCGGTTGTCACCTCAACCCGGCCGTGTCGGTGGGACTGGTGGTAGGCGGACGGTTCCCGGCCAGGGAACTGCCGGCGTACATCGTGGCGCAGGTGGTCGGCGGTACGATCGCCGCTGCGCTGCTGTATTTCATTGCCAGCGGCAAACCGGGGTTCGAACTGGCGTCGGGGCTAGCGGCCAACGGCTATGGCGAGCATTCGCCCGGCGGTTATTCGATGGCGGCAGGGTTTGTCAGTGAGCTGGTGATGACCGCCATGTTCGTGGTGATCATCCTCGGCGCCACCGACCGCCGCGCCCCGCCGGGCCTTGCGCCCATCGCCATCGGCCTGGCGCTGACACTCATCCATCTGATCTCCATTCCCGTCACCAACACCTCGGTCAACCCGGCCCGCAGTACCGGCCCGGCCCTGATCGTCGGCGGGTGGGCGATCCAGCAGTTGTGGATGTTCTGGCTCGCGCCGATCCTGGGTGCGGTGATGGGTGGAGTTACCTATCGATGGCTTGGCAAGGAGGCGCCGGGCTGAGGCAAGCTGGGTTCAGCCCTGTCGATAAGGCAGGGCTGAACCTTTCTAAACGCCAATCACCCTTGATGGGCCTGCATGTACTGGCGCAATAGCTGATTAATGCGCGTCTGGTAACCAGATCCTTGACCTTTGAACCACTCCAATACGTCAGCGTCTAGCCTGATAGTGACCGCCTGCTTCACGGGGACACGTAACTCAGCACGCCGGAAAAAATCGGCATCCAGCTCAGGGATATCGCTGGTATCGATCTCTTTATCATTCATTTTGGCCAAGCGCTCCCAATCAGTTTTCGATGTTTGCGTCATAATATTTGGCCTCCTTCTTGGTTGCTTTTCGGGCGGAGATGATACGGATCACATCACCACGTCGTTCGGTGTATACGACCACACCTATTAACAATTTGATCCAGCCAATACTAATCCAACGCTCCTCGCCATAATCCGCTCGATCATCGCGCAAGGCCAGCATTGGGTGCCTAAAGATATCCGGGACGTCATTGAAATCGATGCCGTGCTTAACAATATTGGCGTTATTTTTGGATTCATCCCACTCAAATAACATGGCACATCCTGTATGTACTTTTGTACATACAGGATGACGATTTCAGTCTTGGTTTGAAGCGCCGCCAGACCAATGGTTCAGCCCTGTCGATAAGGCAGGGCTGCCCTCGCCTCCTGCGCATACGCCATAATCCCCACCCGCTCGCGCTCCAGAAAATCCTCCACCGCATTCTTCAAGCCCGGATGGCGCAGGTAGTGCCATGACCGTGTAATCACCGGCTCAAACCCACGGATCAACTTGTGCTCGCCCTGTGCCCCCGCATCGAAACGTTGCAGGCCATGAGCGATGGCGTAGTCCATGCCCTGGTAGAAACAGGTTTCGAAATGCAGGCGGTCGAACTCTGCCAGGCAACCCCAGTAGCGGCCGTAGAAGCTGTCGCCGCCGATCAGGCTGAAGGCCATGGCCACCGGGCGTGTGCCTTGTTTGGCCAGGACCACGCGGATCGCTTCGGGCATGCGCTCGGCCAGCAGGCTGAAGAACGCGCGGGTCAGGTAAGGTGATTGGCGGCGGATCGCGTAGGTGTTGGCGTAGCAGGCGTAGACAAAATCCCACTGGGCTTCGCTCAGTTCATGGCCTTGCAGCCACTCGAAGTCGATGCCCTGCCCTGCCACTTGTTCGCGTTCTTTGCGCATCTGTTTGCGCTTGCGCGAACTCAGCGCATCGAGAAAATCCTGGAAGTCGCGGTAACCCCGGTTCTGCCAGTGAAACTGACAGCCCAAACGCTGCAACCATCCCGGTTGTTGGGCCAGTGCCGCATCGGCCAGTTCATCGGTGAAGTTTATGTGGGCGCTCGAGAGCCCTTCGATTTCCAGGTAACCCGGCAGGCTCTTTAGCAGCTCTAGACCATCGTCTGCACTCGCCGCCAGCAGGCGTGGCCCACTGACCGGGCTGAACGGCACGGCGGTCAGCAACTTAGGGTAATACTCAATGCCTGCCCGCTCGCAGGCATCCGCCCAGCCGTGATCAAACACGTACTCGCCGTAGGAATGCCACTTGCGGTAACTGGGCAGTGCCGCCACCAGCCGATCACCTTCCCAATGCAGCAAATGCTCCGGTTGCCAGCCCGATTGCGGGCCCAGGCTGGCGCTGTCTTCCAATGCGCTCAGGAAGGCGTGCCGCACGAACGGCTGGGCCTGTGGCACCAGCGCATCCCAGGCTTGCGGGGCGATCTCGGACAGGCTGTCCAGGCGTTGCAACGGCATCGGCATCCTCACTACTTCAGGGCGTGAAAGCCTGGCGAGTATCGCTGATTGCCGGCCTCGGCACACCCCCGTTTCGCGCGACAAGGCTCTAAACCAATAGTTCCGAACATGAAAAATTTGTCATCTAGATGACATCACTTCGCCACTGCTCCGTCATAAACGATCGTGATACTGACGCCTGTTTTTAGAGCGCCTGGTTCTAGCAGGTGGTTATTTTTCCGTCCGTCATCGGTCGGTTGTGTCCTGGATGGTTTGCCATCCCTCCTCACTTTCGGAGATTGATATGCGTCTTGCTTCCACTAAAACTGCGGCGGTCCTCTGCGGCGGCCTGTTACTGGCCCTGAGCGTTCCGGCCAGCGCTGCAGTCGACGCTAAATTGCTCGACATGCTCAAGGCCAACGGCCAGATCACCAATGCCCAGTACAGCGAACTGCAAGCTGAACTGGCACGGGACCAGAAAGAGCAGCAGATAGCACGGCAAGCTCAACAAGAGACCAACGAACAGATCGCGGCCACCGCGAAGAAAACCAACGAGCTGAGCAGCTTCGACCAGAAGCTGGCCTGGGCGGCTAAGACTCAACTCAAGGGTGACGTGCGCTTCCGCCACGAAACCATCAAGATCGACGGCACCCCGAACAACGGCGGCAAAGACAAGGATCGTGAACGCATCCGTGCTCGTCTGGGCGCCTACACCGAGATCAACTCACAGGTCGACACTGGCATCCGTATCGCCACCGGCAGCAGCGACGACGCCCGCTCCACCAACCAGGACCTGGACGGCTACTTCAACAAGAAGTCGATCTGGCTGGACCTTGGCTATATCGACTACCACCCGACTCAAATCAAGAACCTGCACGTGATCGGCGGCAAAATGCTGCAACCGTGGGTCAGCATGGGCGACGTGATCTGGGATAGCGATATCAACCCGGAAGGCCTGGCCGTCACCTACAAATACCCACTGGGCAGCAGCGCCGAGCTGTTCGGCAGCCTGGGTAACTACAACCTCAAGGACAACGTCAACGGCGACGGCGTGCAATTTCGCAACGACCTGCGCATGACGGCAGGCCAGTTGGGTTCGCGCTTCTCGCTGACCGACAACCTGAAACTGACCGTGGGCGGCAGCGTCTACGCGTTCCAGAACGATGAAGACAGCCGTTGCCCAACCGCTGGCTCCTTCCAATGCCTGACCCCGGCCGAAACCATCGCGAACACCACCGCCGGCAATGCCAGCGAGTACCGTTTGTATGAAGGCTTCAGCCAAATCGACATCGGTGGCCTGGCTGTTCCGCTGTCGTTCTATGGCCAGTACGTGCAAAACACCAAAGCCACAGACAAAGATCAGGACACTGCCTGGTTGCTCGGTGCCAAGTCCAAGGTCTTTGGCTTCAACCTGGACTACAACTACCGCGACGTACAACGTTACGCAGTGGTCGGCGCGCTCACCGACTCGGACTTCGCCGGCGGCTTCACCGGTGCACGCGGCCACAAGTTCAAAGTCGGTTACGACATCGACAAGAACTTCGCGGTCGGCGCCACTTACTTCCTGACCAAAGCGGACTACGCCAGCGCCCCTGGCTATCGCGATGCGAACGCCAATACCCTGCAGCTGGACGCAGAAGCCAAGTTCTAAATCTAAGTGTTAAAAGCCTTGGGCCAGGACGGCCCGAGGTCGCTGCAACAGTCTTGCGTGGGTGGATCGGTCCCCATCATCCGTCCGATCCCTCCACGCGAGCCTGCTTATTCCCCGCCTTTGTGATCCTTGAGTCGTTCTTGCGCCAACCGCTGCGCCAAGGCCTCCACACCCTCTACCGGCTCATCCGGCATTATCTTCAGCGTCGCCTGCATCAGGCGCATCTGGCGGATAAACCGGCGGCAGTTCGGGCAGAACATCAAGTGATGACGCACCAGCAGACGCTCGCGAAAGGTCAATTGCCCATCGAGATAGTCACTGGAACGTGCCACTTGTTCTTTACAGGTCAACATTCGCCCGTTTCCTCAAAATGCTCCACCGTGGCGAAGACTTTAAGCCGTGCTCGATGCAACAGCACACGGACATTGGAGAGCGACAGCGTCAGAAGATTACAGATCTCTTCCAACTCCAACCCCTGGCGCTCACGCAGCACCAGCACGCTGCTCTGCAACTCAGACAGACTCAGCAACGTATGCTCCAGGCATTTACGCAGTTCATCCTCGGTCAGCAGGGCTTCCGGCGTGTCCTGGTGCCAGGCGTAGGGGGCGACGGCCCAGTGGCCATCGTCGGGGGAGAAACGGTCATCGCCAATCGTGCCATGGGGCGAAGGCAGGTCGTCGAGCAACACTTCGCGACGATTCTGCTTATAGCGCCCCTTGGCGGCGTTGGCGGTGATGGTCAGCAGCCAAGTCTTGAGGCTTGAACGCCCTTCGAACTTGGCCAGGTTGCGCACCACCGACAGCCAGGCGTCTTGCACGACTTCGTCGGCGTGACGCTGGCCGACAATGGCATAAGCCACCGCCCGCATGGCGCTCTGGTAGGTGGTGACCAATTCCTTGTAGGCCCGCTGCTCACCCTTGAGCAGGCGTTCAAGCAGGTGCGCGTCGTCCGCTGCTGCCATTCAAGACCTCGATTGTCTTAGCGTTTGCGCAGGATCACGCTGCCGATCGAATAGCCCGCGCCAAACGAGCTGAGTACCGCCACGGAGCCCTTGGTCAAATCATCCTGGTATTTGTGGAATGCAATGACAGAGCCCGCCGAGCTGGTATTGGCGTAAGTATCGAGGATCACCGGCGCTTCTTCCACCGAGGCTTCGCGGCCCAGCAGTTTCTTCACGATCAGGTGGTTCATGCTCAGGTTGGCCTGATGCAGCCAGAAGCGCTTCACATCAGCTACGTTCAGCTGGTTTTCTTGCAAATGCACGCCGATCAGCTCGGCCACCATCGGGCACACATCGCGGAATACCTTGCGGCCTTCCTGCACGAACAGCTTGTCGGGCGCGCCGATGCCTTCTTCCGCCGTGCGGTTGAGGAAACCGAAGTTGTTGCGGATGTTATTCGAGAACTTGGTCAGCAGCTTGGTGCTCACCACATCGAACTGATGCTCGGAAGTCGCCAGGTCGGCGCGCTCCAGGACCACGGCAGTGGCCGCGTCACCAAAGATGAAGTGGCTGTCACGGTCGCGGAAATTCAGGTGGCCGGTGCAGACTTCCGGGTTGACCATCAAAATCGCCCGCGCCTGGCCCAGTTGGATGCTGTTGGCGGCGTTCTGGATGCCGAAGGTGGCCGAAGAACACGCCACGTTCATGTCAAAACCAAAACCTTGGATACCCAGGGCTTCCTGGACTTCAATGGCGATGGCCGGGTAGGCACGCTGTAGGTTGGAGCACGCGACAATCACACCGTCGATGTCGGCGGCGGTCTTGCCGGCGCGTTGCAGGGCCTGTTCGGCGGCACCGACGGCCATCTGGCAGAGCACCGACCATTCGTCGTTGCTGCGCTCGGGCAGGCGTGGAGCCATGCGCTGCGGGTCGAGAATGCCGTCCTTGTCCATCACGAAACGGCTCTTGATACCCGAGGCTTTTTCGATAAAGGCTGCACTGGATTCGGTTAGCGGCTGCACGTCACCGCGCTCGATGGCGGCGGCGTTGTTGCTGTTGAACTGATGCACGTAGGCATTGAAAGACTGCACCAGCTCTTCATTGGAGATGCTGTTGGCCGGGGTGTACAGGCCAGTGCCGCTGATGACGACGTTATGCACGGTCGTTCCTCTAAATCTGTCAGGCAGAAGATATTGGTACCGTCGTACCAAACTATAAGTAGTTCGATCCCGCCCAGCGGACATCAAACTGGCATCGCTTTATTCCATCGCGTCGTAGCCCTTCACGACGATCCCGGCATTTATAGGCGCGAAGTTTGCCACAAACCCAGGGATTTGGCGCCATATGCCAGATAAGCGCCAAATTCCCAGATAGCGATCAGGACTCCACCAAGCTCCATTGCTTGCTCAAACGCTTGTCGGAAATCGGTACTTTGGTGCCCAGTTGCTGGCCAAACAACGACACGCGATATTCCTCCAGCCACCAGCGATAGAGCTCCAGCTGAGGGTCGCGCTTGCCTTCCTGGGCATGCTTTTTCAGGCGGTTTTCGTACTGCGTCCACAAACCGGCCAGTTCGCCGCTCCACACCCGATCCTTTTGCACCTGGCTTGGCAGTTTCTCCAGGCGCAACTCGATGGCCTTGAGGTAACGCGGCAATTCCTTGAACCACTGCGCCGGGGTTTCCCGCACGAAACCGGGGTACACCAGGTAGCTCAGTTGCTGCTTGATGTCGTTCAGGGCCACGGCCTGGGCGAGGTCAATCTTGCCTTTGAAGCGCTTTTGCAGGCCGTGCCACAGTTTCAGCACATCGAGGGTCAAGCGCGCCAGGCGCTCGGCGTGTTCGGTCCAACTGCCGCGCTTACGCTCGGCCAAGGCGGCCAGGCCCGCGCCATCACGCGGCAGGTTGGCTTCGCCTTCGAGTACACAGGTGTCGAGGCTGGCCAGCAGGATGTCTTCCACCAGCGCATCGATGCGGCCCAATTCGCGATACATCAGACCCAGTTCGGTCAGGCCCGGCAATTTGCCACGCAGGAATTTCGCCGGTTCCGCCAGTTGTTGCATCAGCAAACGCTGCAACGCGCGGCGATGCTGGAACTCCGCCTCGGCAGCCGTGGAGAAACGCCCTTCCTTGACCGTGCCGTTTTCTTCCACCAACGCCGGATACACCGTCATCGACAGCCCGGCGATCTTCTGTTGAGTCTTTTCCGCCACCGCGGCAAACACCTTGGCTTCCACCGGCTGTTGGCTTTTCGCGGTTTGTGGCACGGCCAGCGCGGCCTGGCTGGCCTCGGCAAAACGTGCCGTCAGTTCGGCCAGGTCGCGACCTTCGCCGAGGAACTTGCCTTGGCCATCGACCACCTCCAGGTTCATCTTCAGGTGGCTTTCGACCTGCTGCGCGGCTTCGGCCCAGGCTTCATCGCTGACCCGCGCCCCGGTCATGCGCAGCAATTCGCGGCCCAGCGCCTGAGGCAACGAGCCCTGGCCAAACTCGATGCGTTGCAGCGCAGCCTTTACGAAGTCCGGCACCGGCACGAAGTTCTTGCGCAGCGCTTTGGGCAGGTTACGCACCAAGGCAATGCACTTGGCTTCGATCACCCCCGGCACCAGCCATTCCAGGCGCTCTGGCGGCAACGCTGGCAAAAGCGGCGCCGGCACGCGCAGGGTCACACCGTCACGCGGGTGGTTGGGTTCGAAGTGGTAACTTAGTGCCAGTTCCAGGTCGCCCAGGTGCAGGGTATCCGGATAATGCGCGGCAGTGACTTCACTGGCCTCACGGGCCAGTACGTCCTCTTCGCGCATGATCAGCAGTTGCGGGTCTTTCTGGCTGTTGACCTTGTACCAGCTGTCGAAGGTCGCGGTCTGGTGGATCTCCGCCGGCAACCGCGCGTCGTAGAAGGCGAACAGGGTTTCTTCGTCCGCCAGGATGTCGCGACGGCGCGCCTTGGCTTCCAGTTCGTCGAGTTGCTCCAGCAGTTGCTGGTTGGCCGTGAGGCACTTGGCTCGCGACTGGATCTCGCCACGCACCAGGCCTTCGCGGATAAACAACTCGCGAGACACCACCGGGTCAATCGGCCCGTAATGCACCGGGCGACGCCCGACCACAATCAGCCCGAACAGGGTGATCTGCTCAAAAGCTACCACCTGGCCACGCTTCTTCTCCCAATGGGGTTCGAAGTGGTTTTTCTTGATCAAATGCCCGGCCAGCGGCTCGATCCAGTCGGCGTCGATCTTGGCGACCATGCGCGCATACAGCTTGGTGGTTTCCACCAGCTCGGCGGTCATCAGCCATTGCGGACGCTTCTTGCCGATGCCCGAGGACGGGTGAATCCAGAAACGGCGCTGGCGTGCGCCGAGGTAATCGCCGTCTTCGGTTTTCTGGCCGATCTGGCTGAGCAGGCCGGACAGCACCGCCTTGTGCAGTTTCGGGAAATCCGCCGGCTCTTTATTGACGGTCAGCTGCATGTCGCGGCAGATCAGGCTCAACTGGCGATGGGAGTCGCGCCACTCGCGCAAACGCAGGTAGTTGAGGAAGTTCTTGCGGCACCAGTTGCGCAACGGGCTCGCTGTCAGTTCCTGGCGCTGCTCTTCAAAGCCGCGCCATAGATTGACGAGCCCAGCGAAATCCGAATCCGGATCCTTCCATTGCGCGTGCGCCTGGTCGGCGGCCTGTTGACGCTCCGGCGGACGCTCGCGCGGGTCCTGGATCGACATGGCGCTGGCGACGATCAGTACTTCCTGCAAGCTGCCGAGCTTGGCGGCTTCCAGCAGCATGCGGCCCATGCGCGGGTCCACCGGCAGGCGCGCCAACTGACGGCCCAATGGCGTGAGCTGACTGTTGCGGTCCACCGCCGACAGCTCTTGCAGCAAGTTGAAACCGTCGCTGATGGCCTTGCCGTCCGGCGGCTCGATAAACGGGAAATCGGTGATCTCGCCGAGACGCAGGTGCAGCATCTGCAAGATCACGGCCGCGAGGTTGGTGCGCAGGATCTCGGGGTCGGTAAATTCCGGACGCCCGATAAAATCCTCTTCACTGTACAAGCGAATGCAGATGCCCGGTTCAACACGGCCGCAACGGCCTTTACGCTGGTTGGCGCTGGCCTGGGAAATCGCCTCGATCGGCAGGCGCTGCACCTTGGCGCGGTAGCTGTAGCGGCTGATGCGAGCGGTGCCGCTGTCGATCACATAACGAATGCCCGGCACGGTCAGCGAGGTTTCCGCGACGTTGGTCGCCAGCACCACGCGCCGGCCCGGATGGGACTGGAAGATGCGCTGCTGTTCGGCCGGCGATAGCCGCGCATACAGCGGCAGGATTTCGGTGTGCTTGAGCTGGGCCTTGCGCAGCATGTCGGCGGCGTCGCGAATCTCGCGCTCGCCGGGCAGGAACACCAGCACATCGCCAGGGCTGCGCCGCTCGCTGCGCTCATAGGCGGCGATTTCATCGAGTGTGGCGAGGATCGCCTGGTCAACGGTCAAGTCATCCTCGACGCGGTTGCCCTCCTCGTCCTGCTCCAGGGTCAGCGGGCGATACCAGGTGTCGACCGGGAAGGTACGGCCCGAGACTTCGACAATCGGCGCGTCATCGAAATGCTTGGAAAACCGCTCCAGGTCGATGGTTGCCGAAGTGATGATGACTTTGAGGTCCGGACGACGCGGCAGCAGGGTCTTCAGGTAGCCCAGCAGGAAGTCGATGTTCAGGCTGCGTTCGTGCGCTTCATCGACGATGATCGTGTCGTAGCGTTCCAGGTAGCGATCGTTCTGGGTTTCCGCCAGCAGGATGCCGTCGGTCATCAGCTTGATCAGGGTATTGGAATCGCTCTGGTCTTCAAAACGTACCTGATAGCCGACCAACGCGCCCAACGGCGTGGCCAACTCCTCGGCCACCCGACTGGCAACGCTGCGTGCCGCAATTCGCCGTGGCTGGGTGTGACCGATCAGGCCGAATTGGCCACGACCGATTTCCAGGCAGATCTTCGGCAACTGGGTGGTCTTACCCGAGCCGGTCTCACCGGCAATGATCAGCACCTGGTGCTTGTTCAGCGCCTCTTTGATCTCATCACGCTTGGCCGCAATCGGCAGGCTGTCGTCATAACGGATCACCGGCACGCTGGCACGACGCGCCGTGACCTGGGCGCAAGACGCCTGCATGCGCGCAACCCACTGCGCCAGCTTTTCCTCGTCGGGCTTCTTGCGCAGCTCAAGCAACTGCCGCCGCAAGCGGTGGCGGTCGGCGAGCATAGCGTGATCGAGGGTCTTGAGCAGTTGGTCGATAGTGGGCGCTTGGTCGGTCATCAGGGTGGCAAAGGTCTTCTGGGTGAGGCAGGGCGCGCCTGCATAACGGTGGATGGAAAAAACGAGGGGCGATTGTCGCAGATTTCTACATTTCTGGAGATGTTCAGTCAGTGACTGGCCTCGTCGCGCCTGTGAATGAACATATTTCTTACGAGAGAAAGTCGCTCATCCGACCATCTCACCATGCAAATCCGATGGTTTGAGTGACGTACGCAGGGCCAAATCAACCTGCCAGAAGCCATTGGCAGATCGCTGTATCGTTCATGAAACCGGAGCTTTTATGCCTATCGATTCGACAAACAGCCAACCTTATCTACCCAGCTACTCTGTATCCATGCAGGCCCAACCGCGCTCGGCAGCGTCGCAACCACCGCCCAAATATGAGTTCCCGCCCGCCTACACAGAAAAGCCGTCGTCCAACGCAGCCCCGCAGAGCGCGTCGACACCGCCCACCAATTTGACGGCCAATCGAATCTCGAATTTCCACACGACCAGTCAGGCAGTACGCGGCATGAATTTCATGAGCAGCCTGTAACTCAATGGCAAAAACCTGATTGATATCGCCTTTGACGCCCGAGGAACTCTTATGCCCATTGACTCCAGCCGCTACTACAACGCATCCACCCAAAACTTTCATAGTTACGCCAACAAATACCAGGACATTGCACCTACATCCCAATCGACAACCGGGTCCTGGACCTCACACCCCTCTGGGTCGTCCTACGCCGCCAAGGACTATCCGAAGCTACCCAATACCAAGGAGAGAGATCTGGACGCTGAGCTGCATTTGGCGGGATGGGCTACAAACCCCCGAACCCGCACGGCAACGGTGACAAACGTAAAAAAGCCAGAGGATCTGAACATCGCTAAGACACCGAATACGATTACCAAGTTTGTCGTGACGAGAGACGGACAGATGGCGATCGCCAACATCAGTAAAGACGTAGCGCCAAAAATGATATCCCACCCCGCCACCGCCGAACTAGGCGTCGGTGCCGGACAGTCGAATAACATCGTCAGTGCCGGCTATTTAAAGCAAACCATGACAGGGAGAACTCACCTATCCAATACCTCGGGCCATTACCTCCCCACAAAGGAGAACATGAGGCCCGCACAGGATTACTTGGAAAAAATCGGCGTGAAGTCGACCAAAAGCCAATTGGGTGTTTTCTGAAGACAGATCGGTCCGTAAATCAAGTTCAAGAACAGTGATCGCGCTCCTTGCGCCGGTAAGGAAACACATCAATCACCTTGCCGGCGCGAATCGCCTCCTGCAGCCCTTTCCAGTAATCGGCGTTGTACAACTCGCCATGCAGCTCGTCGAACAACTTGCGCTGGCCAGCATCGGCAAACAGGAACGGCGGGAACTCCTCGGGAAATACATCCAGCGGTCCAATGGAGTACCAGGGCTCGGAAGCCATTTCATCTTCGGGGGTACGCGGCGCGGGGATGTGGCGAAAGTTGGCCTCGGTGAGAAAGCAGATCTCATCGTAGTCGTAGAACACCACGCGGCCGTGACGGGTGACGCCGAAGTTCTTCAGCAGCATGTCGCCGGGGAAGATATTCGCGGCCGCCAGTTGCTTGATCGCCAGGCCGTAGTCTTCCAGGGCTTCGCGCACTTGGGCGGGGTTGGCGTTGTCGAGGTAGAGGTTGAGCGGGGTCATGCGTCGTTCGGTCCAGCAGTGGCGGATCAGCACGCTGTCGCCTTCGACTTCGACGGTGCCGGCGGCGACTTCCAGCAATTCGGCCAGGCATTCGGGCTCGAATTTGCTCAGGGGAAAACGGAAGTCGGCGAACTCCTGGGTATCAGCCATGCGCCCGACCCGGTCGACGCTTTTGACCAGCCGGTACTTCTCGATCACGGTGGCGCGGTTGACGTTTTTCGACGGTGAAAAGCGGTCCTTGATGATCTTGAACACCGTGTTGAAACCCGGCAGCGTGAACACGCTCATGACCATGCCACGCACGCCGGGGGCCATGATGAATTGATCGTCGGTGGTCGCCAGGTGGTTGATCAAGGCGCGGTAGAACTCTGACTTGCCGTGCTTGTAGAAACCGATGGAGGTGTACAGCTCAGCGATGTGCTTGCCCGGCAGGATGCGCTTGAGAAAACCGATGAATTCCGCCGGCACCGGCACATCCACCATGAAGTAGGAACGGGTAAACGAGAAGATGATCGACACGTCGGCTTCGTCGGTGATCAGTGCGTCGATCTGGATGCCCTGCCCTTCACGGTGCAGCAGTGGGATCACCAGTGGCCATTGTTCGTCGCGGGTGTAGATACGTCCTACAAGGTAGGCGCCTTTATTGCGGTAGAGCACCGAGGAAAACAGCTCGACCTTGAGGTCCGGGTCCTTGCACACCCAGTCCGGCAGGTTTTCCCGCAGTTGGGTCTCGAGGCGGCGCAGGTCGCCGGCCAGGTCGGCGTAAGGCTCGCTGAAACGGTAGTCGGCAAAGATCTGCGCGAGCATTTCCGGGATTTTCCCGGCAGGCGTGTAGGTACGCGTCTGCGCGGCCCGTGCCCGGCGCAGGCTGGGCCGGGTGGTGTGGATGAACATGCAGCCGTCGCTGATCAGGTCGTGGCTGAACAGACCGCAGAAGATCGAGTTGTACCAGGTCTCGGACAGCTCATCGTCGAAACGCAGGTCGATCAGCCCGATGTAGGCGCTTTTCACCACGGGCCACTGGTCAACATCGAGTAATGCGCCGTCATCAAAGCTGCTGCGCAAACGCGCAATCACTTCGCTGACCTTTTCTTCATAGAGGTTGATGCGCGCCGCCGACGCCGCCTGCCCCTGCTGCCACTGGGCCTTTTCAAAACGCTCGCGGGCGCCATCGGTGATTTGGCGGAAGTGCTCACGGTAATCGTCGAAGCCATCGAGGATCATCCGGGCGACAGCGAGGGCGGATTGCGACATGCGGGAAACCTCTACGGGCATCTGGAAGCCCTGAGCTTAGCCAGTGTACGAGAACAGGAGAAGGGTCATTTCTTGCACTGCCTTGTACAACTTCGTTCATTTCGTACATTTATTTTCAATTTTTTTAATTCGACCATCCGGTCAATAAACGTACCCAAAAGTCGCACTGCGCTTTTCCCGCACGCCTGCAACGGCGGGGCTTGCCAGGTCGATGCCGAAAAACCTCGCACAACGCCGGGCCCGATCTCCGCTCAGCGCTTTGGATCCAACTAAGGGAAACCCTGATTACCACGCTGATGGCACTTTGATATATAGCGCGCCCTCTCCCACCCTAACAAGGTCCAAAGACCGATCCGGGAACAGGTTCTAATCGCCCAAGGAGCATTGAGATGTCATTGAGGAACATGAGGATCGGTCTGCGTGCCAGTCTGAGTTTTGGGGTTTTGGCCAGCTTGCTGGTGATCGTCGGGATGTTTGGGCTGGGCCAGATGGCCAAGTTGCGGCAGAGCGCACTGGTCATCGAAGAATCGTGGATGCCGAGCATCGAGAACATCCACGACAGCGCGGCCTTCGTGGCCAGTATCCGCCTGGAGGCGTTGCGCCTGGCAACCACCGACGAATCGCGGATCCGCGACAACAGCAAAGCCCTGATCACCCGCCAGCGCACCGAGCTGCAAACCTTGCTTGACCATCACAAAACCCTGCTCAGCGGCGATGAAGAGCGCGAAATGCTCAAGCAGCTCGAAGGTAACGTGAATGCCTACCTGACCCTCGTCGCACAGATCGTTGCCCTGGTGGACAAAGATCAGCAACAGGACGCCATCGACCTGCTCAACAGCCGCCTGGCGCCACAGGGCGTGATCCTCAACAAAAGCCTGGAGGACATGATCACCTTCAACCAGAGCGGTGTGGAGACCGCCGTGGACTCCGCCGCGCAAACCTATTCCAGCGCGCAGTGGATCGTCGGTTCGATCATCGTGTTCGCGCTGATCGCCACCTTGCTGCTGGCCTGGCTGCTGACCCGCAGCATCACCGCCCCGCTCGGCCAGGCCCTGAACGTGGCACGCACCATTGCCGGCGGCGACTTGAGCCAGCCGATCGCCGTCAGCGGCAAGGACGAACCCGCGCAATTGCTCACGGCGTTGGCCACCATGCAAGCGCAGTTGCAAGGCACCATCCGTGGCATCAGCGAGTCGGCGCAGCAGTTGGCTTCTGCGGCCGAAGAGATGAGTTCGGTGATGGAACAAAGCACCCGAGGGCTGCAAGCGCAGAACGACGAGATCGAGCAGGCCGCCACCGCCGTGACCGAAATGAGCGCGGCCGTGGACGAAGTGGCGGGCAATGCGGTGTCCAGCGCCGAGGCGTCCCAGGCCTCCGACGAGGACAGCAAGCACGGCCACTACCAGATCAGCGAAACCATCAGCTCGATCCAGAACCTGGTAGACGAAGTACTCGGTGCTTCAAACAAAGCCGAAGGCCTGGCAGTACAGGCCCAGGACATCAGCAAGGTGCTGGAAGTGATCCGTGGCATCGCCGGGCAGACCAACCTGCTGGCGCTCAACGCCGCCATTGAAGCCGCCCGCGCGGGCGAAGCCGGCCGTGGTTTTGCCGTTGTCGCCGATGAAGTGCGCTCCCTGGCGCAGCGCACCCAGGATTCCACTGAAGAAATCGAGCAGATGATCACCGGTATCCAGCAGGGCACCCAAGATACCGTCGAAGCCTTGAACAGCAGCGCCGAGCATGCCGGCCAGACCCTGCAACGGGCCAATAGCGCCGGCACTGCCCTAGAGAAAATCACCGCAGCCATCTCACAAATCAGCCAGCGCAACCTGGTGATCGCCAGCGCCGCCGAACAGCAGGCGCTGGTAGCGCGAGATGTAGACCGCAGCCTGGTGAACATCCGCGACCTGTCGACCCAGACAGCCGCCGGCGCCACCCAGACGTCGGCGGCCAGCCAGGAACTGTCGCGCCTGGCGGTGGACCTGAATGGGCTGGTGACGCGGTTTGTCCTGTAATCATTGGAAATGTCATGCAACACTCGCGGGCTTATTGAGGTAGGAGTGTTGCGTGAGACCTGTCGATAGCCTGTATTTGCTGGGGCTTGCTGCCATTTGGGGGGCGAGTTTCTTGTTTATGCGCATCATCGCGCCGGAGATCGGCACGGTGCCGACGGCGTTTTTCCGCGTGTCGATTGCCGCCGCCGGGTTGCTGGTGATTTTGGCGATGATGCGCGTGAGCTGGGATTTCCAGGGCAAGTTCAAGACGGTGTTGCTATTGGGCGTGATCAACTCCGGGATCCCGGCGACCATGTACTCGGTGGCGGCCCAGGTGTTGCCGGCGGGTTACTCGGCGATCTTCAACGCCACCACGCCACTGATGGGCGTGTTGATCGGCGGGCTGTTTTTCAGCGAACGCCTGACGCCGTCAAAAATTGCCGGCGTGTGCCTGGGCTTGTTCGGTGTGGGTGTACTGACCCGCGCCGGGCCGGTGGCGTTTGACCTGGAATTGTTGATGGGCGCGCTGGCCTGCTTGCTAGCGACCACCTGTTATGGCTTTGCCGGGTTCCTCGCGCGACGCTGGCTGGATCAGCGCGGCGGCTTGGACAGTCGCCTGTCGGCCCTGGGCAGCATGCTCGGTGCAACGCTGTTCCTGTTACCGTTCTTCGCCTACAGCGCGATCAGCCAGCCGCCCGCGAGTTGGGGTGGGTGGCAGGTATGGTTGTCGTTGCTGGGCTTGGGGCTGGTGTGTACGGCGTTTGCCTACATTCTTTACTTCCGCCTGCTGACGTCCATCGGGCCAGTGAAGTCGATGACCGTGACCTTCATGATCCCGCCGTTCGGCGTACTGTGGGGCGCACTGTTGCTGGATGAGCCGTTGTCGATGGCGCATCTGTATGGCGGGGTGTTGATTGCCGGGGCGTTGTGGCTGGTGTTGCGGCCGAAAAAAACCCTGTAGGCGCCCGCTAGTGGACGCCTACAGGGGAGTTGTATCAGGCTTTACGGAAAACGAAGGCCAAGCCGATGATGATCAACCCCATCCCCAGCAGGCTCAACATCGCGAGCCGGTTACCGAAGATCAGGTAATCCATCACCGCCGTCACCGCTGGCACCAGGTAAAACAGGCTGGTGACATTCACCAGGTTACCCCGGGCGATCAGGCGGTACAGCAACAAGGTGGCCAGCAACGACACCACCACCCCCATCCACAGCACCGGCAGGTAGAAACCGCTGGCGTGCTCGAAGTGGAACGGTTGGAACGGTACGAACACCGAACACAGCAGCAACCCTGCCAGGTACTGCACCGGCAACGTGCCCAGGGGGTTGTCGGTGATGCGCTTCTGCATGATCGAGCCGAAGGTCATGCTGGCCAGCGCCAATAACCCGAACAGCATCCCCGCCAACGACATGCCGGACAAACCGATACCCTGGTAGACCACCATGATCAGCCCCGCCAACCCCAGCGCCAGGCCAAACAGCCGGCTCAGCGAACGCTGGCGCTCCATCAACACTACGGTGAGGATCGGCTGCACACCCATGAGGGTCGCCATCACGCCGGGGGTGACGTTGAGGTCCAGGGCCAGCAGATAGAAAATCTGATAAGCCCCCAGCAGCACCAACCCGGTTGCCGCCGCGTACCGCATGGGCTTGCCGGGACGCGGCAGTTTCAACTTGAGGATCGGTATCAGGATCACCAAGCCCACAAGGGCGATGGCAAAGCGGATCAACAGAAACGCAAAGGGTGACGCGTGGGCCAGGCCCCATTTGGAGAAGATCGCCCCGCTGCTCCACAGCAGGACAAACAGGCTCGTCGAGGCCGCCGCGGCCACGGATTGTTTCGAAAGAACAGACATGGATACCACCTGTCATCAGGCAAAAAAGCCAATTCAGCAGACGCTGAAACTCAGTAGGTTTTTTCAGGCGGGCAGACGGGAACAGCCATCAGCTGGTCAGCCCGAAATGCCAACACCCGGCGGTGATACGACTGCGTACACCGGCGTGCTACGGACAGGTGGGGGGTAGTGACTGATCTGCGCAGGCTGCTTGTCCCCGCACGGCACGACCGCAGCGTTGACCGCTGAATCGACTACCGCTGTGCGCTGGCGAGCTGGCATGGGCTGATCTTGTGTGAAGGGATAAAGAGGCTCGGACTATAACCAGCCGGTGACAGGTTTTGCAATCACCCTGAATGGAGGAGTTTTCATGTGGGCCCTATAGGACGGGTCGCTATAATGCTGCCCAGGTTTTTCCAAGGATTCCCCATGATCGCATTGCCCTGGCTGTACCTGGCGCTTCTTTCCATCGGCTATCTGCTGGCCTTGATCTACGGACAACTGGGGGTGCTGGCGGGGGTGTCCGTCGCCCTGTTGCTGATCGCCGGTTACGCCGTACGCCAGCAACGCACGCCCTGGGCGCGCTACCTGGGTCACGGGTTGTTTATCGTCTTGGCCCTGAGCCTGGCGATGCATTGGTTGCCGGGTTTCTACAACGGGCGCGGTATTGCCCCGCAACGGCTCACCGACGATGCTGTGCCCTTCTCGATGTACCTGAACCAGGACAAACCGCTGATCGGCTTCTGGCTGTTGCTGGCCTGCCCGTGGATCGTGGCGCGGCGTTCGCTGCGCCTGTCGATCTGCGTGACCGCCCTGGCCTTGACGCTCACCGCCATCGCGGCCTTGGGCGGTGCCGCCTTGCTGGGGATGATCAGCTGGGCGCCGAAATGGCCGGAACAGGCCTGGCTATGGGTGCTGAATAACCTGCTGCTGGTGACCCTGGTGGAAGAAGCGCTGTTCCGGGGTTATGTCCAGGGCGGCTTGAGCCGGCGCTTCAAACACCTGCCCTATGGCGAAAACCTCGCACTGCTGCTGGCCTCGCTATTGTTCGGCCTGGTGCACCTCGGCGCGGGCTGGCACTGGGTGTTGCTGGCGAGCATCGCCGGGGTGGGGTATGGCCTGGCGTATCGCTTTGGTGGCCTGGGTGCGGCAGTGGCCACGCACTTTGGTTTGAATCTGCTTCACTTCGGCTTGTTTACCTACCCGATGCTCGCCGGTTGATTGTTGCAAAAATAAGTTAAATAAACCGCCGTTCTTGCCGATACCCCCTGAAAGCCTTGCGGATTGAACAATCATGCGTAATAACCAACCCGTTACCCAGCGCGAACGTACCTTCCCCGCTCAGCAACGGTTGATCTCCACCACAGATGCCAAAGGCGTGATCACCTACTGCAACGACGCCTTCGTCGAAATCAGTGGGTTCTCCCGTGACGAACTGGTGCGTGCCCCGCACAATCTGGTCCGTCACCCGGACGTTCCGGCGGCGGTGTTCGCGCACATGTGGTCCACGCTCAAACAAGGCTTGCCATGGATGGGCATCGTCAAGAACCGCTGCAAGACTGGCGATCATTACTGGGTCAACGCCTACGTAACGCCGGTTTTCGAAGGCAACCAGGTGGTCGGCTACGAATCGGTGCGCATCAAGCCCACCGCCGAGCAGATCCGCCGGGCCGAAGCGCTCTACCACCGCATCAACCAAGGCAAGTCAGCGATCCCTCAGCGGGACAAGTGGCTGCCGGTGCTGCAGGACTGGCTGCCGTTTATCCTGGTGAGCCAGTTGAGCTTCATGATCGGCGCGTCCCTCAACTCCCACTGGGGCTTTGCCCTGGCGGCGGGGCTGTCGGTGCCGCTGGGCCTGCTGGGCCTGAGCTGGCAACAACGCGGCCTCAAGCGCTTGCTGCGCCTGGCCGAACAGACCACCTCCGACCCGCTGATCGCGCAGATGTACACCGACAGCCGTGGCGCCCAGGCGCGGCTGGAGATGTCGATCCTCAGCCAGGAGGCACGTCTGAAGACCTGTCTGACGCGCTTGCAGGACACCGCCGAACACCTCAACGACCAGGCGGCGCAGTCCAACACCCTGGCGCATAACAGCTCCAGCGGTTTGGAGCGCCAGCGCGTCGAGACTGAGCAGGTGGCGACCGCCGTCAACCAGATGGCAGCCACCACCCAGGAAGTCGCCAGCCACGTGCAACGTACCGCCGATGCGACCCAGGAGGCCAACCGCCTGACCGGTCGCGGCCGCGATATCGCCGGGGAAACCCGCGAGGCGATTCAGCGCTTGTCCGTAGCAGTGGGCGAGACCGGCGTGACCGTGACCCAACTGGCCAAGGACAGTGACGAAATCGGTGGCGTGGTCGACGTGATCAAAGGCATTGCCGACCAAACCAACCTGCTGGCACTGAACGCGGCCATTGAAGCGGCACGCGCCGGTGAAATGGGCCGGGGTTTTGCGGTGGTCGCGGACGAAGTCCGTCAACTGGCACAACGCACGGCTGAATCGACCGGGCAGATCCACGCCCTGATCGCCAAGCTGCAACAGACTGCCGCCGCCGCCGTGCAAACCATGGACGCCGGGCACCGCCAGGCTGAAGAAGGTGTGGCGCGGGTGATGGAAGCGGATCAGGCGCTGGTGGGCATCAGTGAGGCGGTGGCGCATATCACCGACATGACCACGCAGATCGCGGCGGCAACTGAAGAGCAAAGCTCGGTGGCCGAAGAGATCAGCCGTAACATCAGCACCATTGCATTGCTGGCGGATCAGACGTCGGAGCAGGCGTTGAATTCGGCGCAGTTGAGTGAAGAATTGACTCACACAGCCAATACCCAGTACTCCCTGGTCGAGCGTTTTAACCGGTAGACCGCTTTCGCGAGCAAGCCCGCTCCCACATTTAACCGTGCACGTCCCTTGGAATGCGGTCGAATGTGGGAGCGGGCTTGCTCGCGAAGAGGCCCTAACAGCCGCCGAGAAAATCACCCACCTTCACCGCCGCAGCCTCCAGATGTTGCTCATGGCTGAACCCCGACGCCTTCAACGGCTTCAAGTCATGATCCCCCGCCACCAGCCACATCACCTCGATGCTCGGCGACAACGCATACCCCTCAACCGCAGCTCGATTCCCTAATGCATCCCGTTCGCCCTGCACAATCAAAGTCGGCGTCTTCAACCCAGCCAGATGCTCAGTCCTCGGCTTCTCCGGTTTACCCACCGCATAAAACGGATACCCCAGGCACACCAACCCGTCCGCGCCCAATTCATCCGCCAGCAAACTGGCCATGCGCCCGCCCATGGACTTGCCGCCAATCGCCAGTTTCCCAGCGACATGACGTCGCACTTGCGCATACACCTCGCGCCATGCTTCCAGCAGTTTTGGCGCCGGGTTGGGTGGGCGTTTGCCGCCGTCGACACGGCGTTGCGCCATATAGGGAAACTCGAAGCGCAACACGTTGACGCCATGCCCGGCAAGGCGTGCAGCCATGTCGTTCATGAAGGTTGAGTCCATCGGTGCGCCGGCGCCGTGGGCCAGGATCAGCGTCACAGGTTCACGCCCTGCCACGTTCGCCGCGACATCCCACAACCAGCCGTGTTCCCGCACACACTGCGCCCATTGATCCCCGTCAATACTGGCCTTGTGCTCTTTGCCCATGCTTGCCTCGCTATTTAGTCTGCCTATAACTCCAGCCCAAGTGCCGCATTTGCTTGGGTTGAACCGTGGATGGGGAACCATGAACACTACATTAAGTACCGCCTATAACTACAAGGTGGTCCGCCAATTCGCCATTATGACGGTGGTGTGGGGCATCGTCGGCATGGGGCTCGGGGTTTTTCTCGCCGCCCAATTGGTCTGGCCTGCACTCAACTTCGACTTGCCGTGGACCAGCTTCGGCCGCCTGCGCCCGTTGCACACCAACGCGGTAATCTTCGCCTTCGGCGGCTGCGCGCTGTTCGCCAGCTCCTTCTATTCGGTGCAACGCACCTGCCAGACCCAGCTGTTCGCGCCGAAGATCGCCGCGTTCTGCTTCTGGGGCTGGCAGTTGGTCATCCTGTTGGCCGCGATCTCCTTGCCGCTGGGCTACACCAGCTCCAAGGAATACGCCGAGCTGGAATGGCCGATCGACATCCTCATCACCATTGTCTGGGTGGCCTACGCCATCGTGTTCTTCGGCACGGTGATGAAGCGCAACACCAAGCACATCTACGTCGGTAACTGGTTCTTCGGTGCGTTCATCATCACCGTGGCCATCCTGCATATCGTCAACAACCTGGAAATCCCGGTCAGCCTGACCAAGTCCTACTCCCTCTACGGCGGTGCGACGGATGCCATGGTGCAGTGGTGGTATGGGCATAACGCCGTGGGCTTTTTCCTCACCGCCGGCTTCCTGGGGATGATGTACTACTTCGTGCCCAAGCAAGCCGAACGTCCGGTGTATTCCTATCGCTTGTCCATCGTGCACTTCTGGGCGCTGATCACCCTGTACATCTGGGCAGGTCCCCACCACTTGCACTACACCGCGCTGCCGGACTGGGCGCAATCCCTGGGCATGGTGATGTCGCTGGTACTGCTGGCACCGAGCTGGGGCGGCATGATCAACGGCATGATGACCTTGTCGGGCGCCTGGCATAAGTTGCGCAGCGACCCGATCCTGCGCTTCCTCGTGGTGTCCCTGGCCTTCTACGGCATGTCCACGTTCGAAGGCCCGATGATGGCGATCAAGACCGTCAACGCCCTCTCCCACTACACCGACTGGACCATCGGCCACGTACACGCCGGGGCGCTGGGTTGGGTGGCGATGATCTCCATCGGCGCGCTGTACCACATGATCCCGAAAGTCTTCGGTCGTGAGCAGATGTACAGCCTCGGCCTGATCAACGCGCACTTCTGGCTGGCCACCATCGGCACCGTGCTCTACATCGCCTCGATGTGGGTCAACGGCATCGCACAGGGCCTGATGTGGCGTGCGGTCAACGAAGACGGCACCTTGACCTACTCCTTCGTCGAAACCCTGGTGGCCAGCCACCCTGGCTTCATCGTGCGGCTGGTGGGCGGTGCGGTGTTCCTCTGCGGCATGTTCCTGATGGCTTACAACACCTGGCGCACCGTGCGTTCGGCGCAGCCCGTCGAAGCCGCCACCACTGCGCAGCTGGCCTGAGGAGTCTGTGATGAAACACGAAACGATTGAAAAGAACGTCGGCCTGCTGATGCTGCTCATGGTACTGGCAGTGAGCATCGGTGGCCTGACCCAGATCGTCCCGCTGTTCTTCCAGGACGTCACCAACAAGCCGGTGGAGGGCATGAAGCCCTACACCGCGCTGCAACTGGAAGGCCGTGACATCTACATCCGCGAAGGCTGTGTGCAGTGCCACTCGCAGATGATCCGCCCTTTCCGCGCCGAGACCGAACGCTACGGCCACTACTCGGTCGCCGGTGAAAGCGTGTGGGACCACCCATTCCTGTGGGGCTCCAAGCGTACCGGCCCGGACCTGGCCCGCGTGGGCGCGCGCTACTCGGACGACTGGCACCGCGCGCACTTGTACAACCCGCGCAACGTGGTGCCCGAGTCGAAAATGCCGGCCTACCCGTGGCTGGTCACCGCCGCCGTCGACAGCAGCCACACCGAGACCAAGTTGAAAGTGATGCGCACCCTCGGCGTGCCGTACACCGACGACGACATCAGTGGCGCCGTCGCCAGCCTCAAGGGCAAGACCGAGATGGACGCGCTGGTTTCGTACCTGCAGGTGCTCGGCACTGCCATCAAGAGCAAGAGGTGAGCCATGGGATTTGAATTCGATGCGGGCACCATCCGCGGCCTTGGCACGCTGGTCGTCGCCATCGCCTTTATCGGCCTGTCGCTGTGGGTGTTCAACAACCGGCGCAATGCGGAATTCGAGCAGGCGCGCCTGCTGCCGTTCGCCGATGAACCTTCTCCATCCGACGCTCAAGAAGAGCCTGCAATAAGGAGCACTCGGCCATGACCCTATTCTGGAGTACATGGATCTGCGTACTGACCCTGGGCAGCCTGATCGGCCTGACCTGGCTCTTGGTCGGCACCCGCAAGGGCGAGACCAAGGGCAGCGTCGACCAGACCATGGGCCACGCCTTCGACGGTATCGAGGAATACGACAACCCGCTGCCCCAGTGGTGGTTCATGCTGTTCGCCGGCACCCTGGTGTTTGCGGTCGGCTACCTGATCCTCTACCCGGGCCTGGGCAACTGGAAAGGCGTGTTGCCGGGCTATGAAGACGGCTGGACCCAGACCAAGGAATGGGACAAGGAAATGGCCAAGGCCGACGCCAAGTTCGGGCCGATCTTCGCCAAATTCTCGGCCATGCCCGTGGAAGAAGTGGCCAAGGACCCGCAAGCGCTGAAAATGGGCGGCCGCCTGTTCGCCTCCAACTGCGCGGTGTGCCACGGCTCGGATGCCAAGGGCGCGTTTGGTTTCCCGAACCTGGCGGACAATATCTGGCGTTGGGGCGGCTCGGCCGAAGCGATCAAGACCACCATCCTGAATGGCCGCCACGCGGCGATGCCGGCCTGGGGTGACATGCTTGGTGATGAAGGGGTGAAAAACGTCGCGGCCTATGTGCGTCACGACCTGGCCAAACTGCCTCTACCGGCCGACAACAGCGCCGACCTGGCGGCCGGCAAAGCGGCGTTCAACACCACTTGTGTCGCCTGCCACGGTCCGGAAGGCCACGGCATGGAAGCCATGGGTGCGCCTGACCTGACCAAGCCGGCCGGCTACATCTATGGCACCAGCCTCGCGCAGTTGCAGCAGACCATCCGTCACGGCCGCCAAGGCCAGATGCCGGCGCAGGAAGTGCTGCAAGGCAATGACAAGGTGCACCTGTTGGCCGCCTATGTTTACAGCCTGTCCCACAACGCTGATGGCGCAACGCCAGAAAGCCCCGCGCGATAACCTTTAACTGCCGCCCCTCATCCGGGGCGGCAACCGTTTTTCCAAGGAGCTTGCTCCTTCAGGAAAATGGGGGGAATGGGGACCGGACTCCATTCTTCCGGGGTACTCGCGTTTTTGAAACCTCGCCCGGCCCGGGGGGGAGGCGCTTGAGGGTTGCAGATTTAAATCACGCCGAGCTTAACGGCGATGCCGAAGCTCACCATCACCACCAAAAGCCCAATCATGCACCACTGCAAAAAAACCAACTTGCGTTTGAGATCTGCAGGAAACCCTGCAAAGTCTTTGGCGCTTAAATTCCCTTTTCTGAGCTGGTAGCCCGGAAACGTGATCAGCCCGGAAATGCCACCTATCAAGAGCAGTTTGCCCCAGGGGCCGCCGTGTCGCATGGGAGCCCAAAATGTAATTGCAGGACTATTTTTGAGGTGTTCCAGCATCACTTCCGCTTTGGTGTATGCCAAGTGCAGGCAGACGCCAATCCAAAGGAAAATCCCAGCGAAGTCGGCTAGCGCTATAGTCAAAAGAACTGTGTCGCCGGTGCTTAGTGTCATTTCACAGCCTCGTAGATCTTCTCGCCGACCCACTCGCCAAATGCGCCGCCAAGGGCGCCTCCCGCGACAGAGCCTGCGCCCACCACAATCAGGCCGCACGCCAGAGTAGCAGCGCCCATCGTAGGCACGCCCAGCCCAACACACAAACCGCCAACGACAGCCGTTGATAGCGCCGCCCCCGCAACGGCGCCGCCCCCGATCGTACCGGTAAAACTACCGGTTTCCGTAAATTTGACCTTCTGGCAGGCCTCGTCGTCGCCTGCCGAACACACGTTTTGGACCTTCATGTAAGACGCGCCCCCACCAATAGACGTCCCGACCCAGCCGCCGTACTTGATCACCGTCGCTGCCTTGGCCAGCTTTTGAATGTGGGTGGCGTATCCAGGTATCTGCCCAGGTGCGCCGGCCTGTGTCCATCGATGAACAAGGCTTCGACTTGAGATGCCTAAAGCGGACTTCAGGTTTGGATGATCGGGCAAGCCGATGCCTTTGCGTACAAGGGACGTCAGTTGGGTATCGAGCTGGGCGAGCAGGCGTTTGCGTTCACTGAAAAACTCAGGCGATCGAAGGTGCCCATCCTTGAGGAATGTTGTTTGATGCAATGTTTCGATTTCCTGAAGGACACTTTTGAGGCTGCCCATATTTCTGGCGAACATGGCTTCGCCTGCCCCAATTGAAGTGGAACCTAGGGCGAGGAAGCCTTGGATTTCTTCGCGATGGCGCTGCATGAAGTCAGCCTCATCCGTGCTAAGGGGCTCAAGGGCGTCATTGGTCTGTGCAGCGGCTTCCATCAAGATGGAGTCTTCTCGGGTGCATCGAGGACTGTTTGGGTCGGCCAATACGATCATTGAGCCCGCTTTCACTTCGCCGAGATTGGGGTTCAGCGATTGAAACTTCTCAAGCACCTCGGCACTTGGGGCGGGAAATAACGTGGTTTTCAATTCATCGACGGTCGTGCTTTTTGGCACGATGTAGAAGCCGGGCTCTTGCGGGTGGGGTCTAACTTTTGGCCGGCGTGTTGGAACGGGGGACGGTTCGCTTGCTTGGGGCCTTTGAATACTGCCGGTCCTGCCTTTGCCGGTGAAGAATGAATACCTTCCTAAGGTGTCATTGCTCAATGGGCTGAACGGGTCGTTGGTCACCAAAAAAAGATCGCAGTTTTCGAGCGCGCTTAGAATTTCTTTTTGGCTCCAGACTTTCCCGTTGGAGTGGAACTGTAGTCCATACATCAGTGAAGATGCAGAACTCTGAAAGGCATTTCTTACAGTAGAAACAGCAAAAAATGGGGATTCTATTTGGCTTAAACTTATCCCTTCGCGTTCACGTTCATTCCAGTGAATTAGGCGCATTGATTATCTTCCTGATTGGGTTCAGCCGAGATATTTATTTCCCTCGTGAAAGGGATACGGAAGAGTAATCGTCGTTAGCCATGGCTAAAATGCGGGGTTATTACTTTTTATGTCGGAGGCTCTAGTGCGAGGTGATTAGCGGGTAGTTACCATTAAATTCGTTAGATTAGAAACGATTTGAAATAGAGTGGCTTTGATAGTGGAAGACGCAAAGACGGGAATTGAGTTTTGGCCGGTGCCTGATAGTTCGTATCAGGCGCCGGTCAACTTCAGTTACTGCGGGTGAGGGACGCCCGGCTGGATAGCCAGATGCAGGTCATCCAGAACTGCTTTGCCCATTTCACACAGATAGTGCGCGGCAAATGCGAGCCTCGCGTTTCTGGGGTCCATGGCAACTTCAAGCGAGAGGGTGGTGGCGCAGTCGAGGACGTGCGCTGCGTGTTCAAGCGCTTCACGCAGTGGGACCCCGGCGTTTACACGGAACAGTTTCAGATGACTTTTGTTTTCTCCGCAGTCTGCGAAGGTTTGAACGCCAATGGTTTTTGCTGAGGGTGGGATGCTCATTGCTCACCTCCCGATTTCAGAGGTGGGCAATCGTTACGAACAATTGTGAAAGCAATTACGGATATTTCGTACGGCATAGCTTAATTCCCTTTGTATGAACAAAAAGAACTGCCATTTACGATTCCACGCGTAAAGGTGGCAGCTGTACGCAGGTTGGAATCCGAGGGGAATTTACTCGGCAGACACGAATGTCTCCCACGTACAGCCGCCAAAACGCACAAAAAACAGATCTGAAATAGCATCTGTTTATTGTTTGGCGACGCTGTAACGTCTTTCCCCGCGGGATTCCACGCCCGTTCGCTGATGAGCAGCGACGGAGGGAAGATAACGCTATGTATCTAACGCCGCAACCCACGAACGAATAAGACATGTGGGAGTGATGAAATTCCGTTCAGTCAGGGCTTATGGGGTGGGGCTATGAGAGTTTATTGCAAAGTATGTGGAGAGAAAAAACGAATCGTGTCCCGCGATGAGCTGTCGGTGGAGCTTGCTCGCGAAAAACCTGAGGACACCCCGTTTACCCAGAATGAACGCAGCGTTCTTGAATTCTTCGCGAGCAAGCTCGTTCCGACAGTAGGTTGATACTGAGCGACCAAGTGTCGCACCCTTCCAAAGCACAACTTTCCCCTCCTCACTTTCGGGTCTACGCTTGTTCCCACAGCGGACCAATCCTGGCGTACGCGACGGCATTCGTTGCGACCCCAAAATTTTCCTGTCCACTCGATCAGCTTTCGATTTCGGATTTTGTCCTTACGCCAAACATGGAAAGGGCGCAGAATCTGGCGTGGAACGCATTGATACAGGTCAGCCATTGCGTTGCAATGGCCCCTCGCTTTCTACATACTTGCGGCCGATTTTACCTATAAAAAAACCTAAACCGTGGAACCTTAGAATGAGCACAGCAATCAGTCCGACTGCTTATAACTATAAGGTAGTCCGCCAGTTCGCCATCATGACGGTGGTCTGGGGGATCCTTGGCATGGGGCTCGGGGTGTTCATCGCCTCGCAACTGGTTTGGCCGGAATTGAATTTCGGTTTGCCATGGACGACCTTTGGCCGCCTGCGCCCGCTGCACACCAACCTGGTGATTTTCGCCTTCGGTGGCTGTGCATTGTTTGCCACCTCCTACTATGTCGTGCAGCGAACCTGCCAGACGCGACTGATCTCCGACAGCCTCGCGGCCTTCACCTTCTGGGGTTGGCAAGCCGTCATCGTGAGCGCCATCGTCACCCTGCCGCTGGGGTACACCACCACCAAGGAATACGCCGAGCTGGAATGGCCGATCGCCATTTTGCTCGCCATCGTGTGGGTGACCTACGCCGTGGTGTTCTTCGGCACCATCGTCAAGCGCAAGACCAAGCACATCTACGTGGGCAACTGGTTCTACGGCGCCTTCATCCTGGTGACGGCGATGCTGCACATCGTCAACCACGCGTCGTTGCCGGTCAGCCTGTTCAAGTCCTACTCAGCCTACGCCGGGGCCACGGATGCGATGATCCAGTGGTGGTACGGCCACAACGCCGTGGGTTTCTTCCTGACCACCGGTTTCCTGGGGATGATGTACTACTTCGTGCCCAAACAGGCCGAACGTCCTATTTACTCGTACCGCTTATCCATCGTGCACTTCTGGGCGCTGATCACCCTGTACATCTGGGCAGGTCCGCACCACTTGCACTACACCGCGCTGCCGGATTGGGCGCAGTCGCTGGGCATGGCGATGTCGATCATCCTGCTCGCCCCGAGCTGGGGCGGCATGATCAACGGCATGATGACCCTGTCGGGCGCCTGGCATAAATTGCGCACCGATCCGATCCTGCGTTTCCTCGTGGTGTCGCTGGCGTTCTACGGCATGTCGACCTTCGAAGGGCCGATGATGGCGATCAAGACCGTCAACTCGCTGTCCCACTACACCGACTGGACCATCGGCCACGTACACGCCGGGGCGCTGGGTTGGGTGGCGATGATTTCCATCGGCGCGCTGTACCACATGATCCCCAAACTGTTCGGCCGTGCGCAGATGCACAGCGTCGCGCTGATCAACACGCACTTCTGGCTGGCCACCATCGGCACCGTGCTCTACATCGCCTCGATGTGGGTCAACGGCATCACCCAGGGTCTGATGTGGCGTGCGATCAACGATGACGGCACCCTCACCTACTCCTTCGTCGAAGCGCTGCAAGCCAGCCACCCGGGCTACATCGTCCGCGCCCTGGGCGGTGCGTTCTTTGCCGCCGGCATGCTGTTCATGGCCTACAACGTCTGGCGCACCGTGCGTGCCTCCGACCCTGCAGAAGCCGAAGCCGCCGCCAAGATCGCCGTTGTGGGAGCCCACTGATGAAGCATGAAGTAGTCGAGAAGAATATCGGCCTGCTGGCCTTCTTCATGGTCATCGCCGTGAGTATCGGCGGCCTGACCCAGATCGTTCCGCTGTTTTTCCAGGACGTGACCAACAAGCCGGTCGAAGGCATGAAGCCACGCACCGCCCTTGAACTGGAAGGACGCGACGTCTACATCGCCAACGGCTGTGTCGGCTGCCACTCGCAGATGATCCGCCCGTTCCGCGCCGAGACCGAACGCTACGGTCACTACTCGGTCGCTGGCGAAAGCGTGTGGGACCACCCGTTCCTGTGGGGTTCCAAGCGCACCGGCCCGGACCTGGCCCGTGTCGGCGGTCGTTACTCCGATGACTGGCAACGTGCGCACTTGTACAACCCGCGCAACGTGGTGCCTGAGTCGAAAATGCCGGCGTACCCGTTCCTCGTGGAAAACAAGCTCGACGGCAAGGACACCGCGAAGAAGATGGAAGTCTTGCGCACCCTGGGCGTGCCCTACACCGACGAAGACATCGCCGGTGCAGCCGCAGCCGTGAAGGGCAAGACCGAAATGGACGCATTGGTGGCCTACCTGCAAGGCCTGGGCACCATCATCAAAAGCAAACGGTGATTCTTCATGGATATCGGGATGATTCGTGGCCTGGGCACCGTTGTGGTGATGGTGGCCTTTATCGGCCTGGCGTTGTGGGTGTTCAGCCCCAAGCGCAAGTCGGAGTTTGAAGACGCGACCTTGCTGCCCTTTGCGGATGATCCCGAAGCCATCAAGCACGTCGAGCAAGCTTCTAGGAGTAACAAAGAATGACTACGTTCTGGAGTCTGTACGTCACAGTCCTCAGTCTGGGTACCATCTTCGCCCTGACCTGGCTGCTGCTGTCGACCCGCAAGGGCCAGCGCGCCGAGCAAACCGACGAGACCGTCGGCCACTCGTTCGACGGCATCGAGGAGTACGACAACCCACTGCCGAAATGGTGGTTCATGCTGTTCGTCGGCACCATCATCTTCGCCCTCGGCTACCTGGCGCTGTACCCCGGCCTGGGCAACTGGAAAGGCCTGCTGCCGGGCTACAACTACCTCGACACCGACAAGCAAACCCCGTTCGCCAACGGCCAGACCGGCTGGACCGGCGTACACGAATGGGAAAAGGAAATGGCCAAGTCGGACGCCAAGTTCGGCCCGATCTTCGCCAAATTCGCGTCGATGCCGATTGAAGAAGTGGCCAAGGACCCGCAAGCCTTGAAAATGGGCGGCCGCCTGTTCGCCTCCAACTGCTCGGTGTGCCACGGCTCTGACGCCAAAGGCGCCTATGGCTTCCCCAACCTGACCGACGCCGACTGGCGCTGGGGTGGCGAGCCCGCCACCATCAAGGAAACCATCATGAAGGGCCGCCATGCCGTGATGCCGGCCTGGCTGGATATCCTCAAGGAACAAGGTGTCAGCGACGTCGCCGCGTTCGTGGTGACCAACCTCGACGGCCGCAAGCTGCCCGAAGGCGTGAAAGCCGATGTGGCCAACGGCGAGAAACTCTTCGCTGCCAACTGCGTGGCCTGCCACGGCCCGGCCGGTAAAGGCACCCCAGCCATGGGTGCGCCTGACCTGACCCACCCAGGTGCGTTCATCTACGGTTCGAGCTTCGCCCAACTGCAGCAGACCATCCGTTGGGGCCGCCAGGGCCAGATGCCGGCGCAGGAACAACTGCAAGGCAATGACAAGGTGCACTTGCTGGCGGCGTATGTGTACAGCTTGTCCCATGGGGATAAGAAGGCTGAAGAGCAGTAAAAAATAGCAATTAAAACGGCTCCCTCAGCAAACACTGACGGGGCCGTTTTAATTGCTCTGCATGGCGGTAGGCGATAAGTTTTAAGCCCTACCGATTCAAAGGGGGTCGTTCATGAGTGACAGTGACAGGATACTTCAGCAAAACGATCAGGAAGATATAGTCGACATGTTGCGCATGCTCGAAGACAGCATCGACTTCGATCCTGAGCGCGTAACCATCGTCAATCGGCCGGCTCACAATGAGTTCTGCAATGATGAGGGAACGTTTGCAGCTTCTATTTGCAGCTTCTAAATGAAGCAACGATTTTGTGGCAAGCCCTAGTGCCAGTTAATGAAAAGAAAGACGAGCACATTCTTGTGGTGAGCGGGCTTGCCCCGCTCACCACAACTGCCAAAACCGTCCATACTTCCCAAGTCAATTGATCCAGATCACGTACACCATCAATTGATTTCCCCCAACGCGACCAAAGGTCGCACCCTTTGCGCAGCATCGGGGGCGTATCATTAGGCCACTGCAACACCCCTAATTTGACCCCGGTTGGCACGTACTGGCCGAGGCAAATCTCCACCGCCGTGGGATGCAATGATGAGCGACCAAATACCGGTACATGACGTTACCCCGCCTGCCAAAACTGTCGACCTCTACGCCTCGCGAGAGAAGATCTACACCCGTGCCTTCACTGGCCTGTTCCGCAATCTGCGCATGCTCGGCGGTGCCGGTCTGTTCCTGCTCTACTTCGGCACCGTGTGGCTGAATTGGGGTGGTCACCAGGCCGTGTGGTGGAACCTGCCGGAGCGTAAATTCTTTATTTTCGGCGCGACTTTCTGGCCCCAGGATTTCATCCTGCTGTCGGGCATTCTTATCGTCGCGGCATTTGGCCTGTTCTTTATCACCGTGTACGCCGGTCGTGTGTGGTGCGGTTATACCTGCCCGCAAAGCGTGTGGACGTGGATCTTCATGTGGTGCGAAAAGGTCACCGAAGGCGACCGCAACCAGCGCATCAAGCTCGACAAAGCGCCGATGGGCGTCAACAAGTTCCTGCGCAAATTCAGCAAGCACAGCCTGTGGCTGCTGATCGGTTTTGTCACCGGCATGACCTTTGTCGGCTATTTCTCGCCGATTCGCGAACTGGTGTTCGACTTCTTCACCGGCCAGGCGGATGGCTGGTCATATTTCTGGGTAGGTTTCTTCACCCTCGCCACCTACGGCAACGCCGGCTGGCTGCGCGAACAGGTGTGCATCTACATGTGTCCGTACGCGCGTTTCCAGAGCGTGATGTTCGACAAGGACACCCTGATCGTTTCCTACGATCCACGCCGGGGCGAACTGCGTGGTCCGCGCAAAAAAGGCGTCGACTACAAGGCCCAAGGCCTCGGCGATTGCATCGACTGCACGATGTGCGTGCAGGTGTGCCCGACCGGCATCGACATCCGCGACGGCCTGCAGATCGAGTGCATCGGCTGCGCCGCGTGCATCGACGCCTGCGACAACATCATGGACAAGATGGAGTACCCACGCGGCCTGATCAGCTACACCACCGAGCACAACCTGTCGGGGCAGAAAACCCACAAGCTGCGCCCGCGCCTGATTGGTTATGCATTGGTGCTGCTGGCGATGATCAGCCTGTTGGTGGCCGCGTTCTTCATGCGCTCGCTGGTGGGTTTCGACGTGAGCAAGGACCGCGTGCTGTACCGCGAAAACGCCGAAGGCCGCATCGAAAACGTCTACAGCCTGAAGATCATGAACAAGGACCAGCGCGACCACACTTACGTGCTCGACGCCGCAGGCTTGCCCGACCTCAAGCTGCAAGGCCGCCGCGAAATCAGGGTGGCCGCCGGCGATATCGTCAGCATGCCGGTCGAGCTGTCGAGTGCGCCGGAACAGTTGCCGTCGAGCACCAACGAGGTGAAATTCATCCTCACCGATGCCGATGACGCCAGCGTCCATATTGAAGCCAAGAGCCGATTCATCGGCCCACAAGTTCGTTAGAAGAGAGCAGAACCATGTCCGTAGCCACTGCCGCAAGCCCCTGGTACAAGCACCTCTGGCCCTGGATCATCATTGGGATCCTCGCCTGTTCGGTGACCTTGACCCTGTCCATGGTGACCATCGCGGTGAACAACCCGGACAACCTGGTCAATGACAACTACTACGAGGCAGGCAAAGGCATCAACCGCTCCCTGGATCGCGAACTGCTGGCCCAGACCCTGCAACTGCGCGCCAAGGTGCACCTGGATGAATTGACCGGTGAAGTCGAGGTGAACCTCACCGGCAACAGCAACCCGACCACCCTGGAATTGAACCTGATTTCCCCGACGCAGCCGGAGAAAGATCGCAAGATCAACCTGGCCCGCAGCGACAGCGAACCCGGTCGCTACATCGGCCAGGTCACCGACAAGGTCGAAGGCCGTCGCTTCGTCGAATTGCTCGGCGTCGAAGGCGACCGCACCTGGCGCATGTTCGAAGAAGAACAGGTCAGCCACGACAAAGACTTGCTGCTGGGCGATGAACCGTTGCAGGGTGCTGAAGACCTGAAAAAATAGCAGCGCCATGACCAGCCTAATCCCCTGCTACCACTGCGCCCTGCCCGTTCCGCCGGGCAGCCGCTTCACCGCAGTGATCCTCGGCGAACGCCGCGAGCTCTGTTGCCCAGGCTGCCAGGCGGTGGCCGAAGCCATTGTGGCCGGCGGCCTGGAAAGCTATTACCAGCACCGTAGCGAAGCCTCGGCCAACCCCGAGGCATTGCCGGTGCAACTGGTGGACGAGCTGGCGCTGTATGACCGCGCCGACGTGCAAAAACCTTTTGTGCGCCACGAAGGCGAACTGGCCGAAGCCACCCTGATGATGGAAGGCATCAGCTGTGCTGCGTGCGGCTGGTTGATCGAAAAACACCTGCGCGCCCTGCCCGCCGTGGCCGAGGCGCGGCTGAACCTGTCCAACCATCGACTGCAAGTGCGTTGGGCTGACGGACAACTGCTGCTGAGCCAACTGCTCAGCGAATTGCGCCATATCGGTTACGCCGCCCACCCCTATCAGCCCGACCGCGCCGCCGAGCAACTGGCCAGCGAAAACCGCCTGGCCCTGCGCCAACTGGGGGTCGCCGGGCTGCTGTGGTTCCAGGCAATGATGGCAACCATGGCCACCTGGCCGGAATTCAATATCGACCTGAGCCCGGAGCTGCACGTGATCCTGCGCTGGGTCGCAATGTTTCTGACAACACCCATCGTGTTCTACAGCTGCGCACCGTTTTTCAAAGGTGCCATGCGCGACTTGCGCACGCGTCACCTAACCATGGATGTTTCAGTGTCGTTGGCCATCGGCGGCGCGTATCTGGCGGGGATCTGGACCGCGATCACCGGCGTGGGCGAGTTGTACTTCGATGCGGTGGGCATGTTTGCGCTGTTCCTGCTGGCCGGTCGCTACCTGGAGCGCCGCGCCCGCGAACGCACGGCGGCCGCCACTGCGCAATTGGTCAATTTACTGCCCGCCTCATGCCTGCGCCTGAAAGCCGATGGCCAAAGTGAACGCATCCTGCTCCCTGAACTGGCACTGGGCGACCGCGTATTGGTCCACCCTGGCGCCGTGCTGCCAGCAGATGGCGTGATCCTCGATGGGCAATCGAGCATCGATGAGTCCCTGCTGACTGGCGAATACCTGCCGCAACCGCGCCAGAGCGGCGACGCGGTCACCGCAGGCACCCTCAACGTCGAGGGCGCGCTGACCGTCGAAGTGCGCGCCTTGGGCCACGACACGCGCTTGTCTGCCATCGTGCGCCTGCTGGAGCGGGCCCAGGCCGAGAAACCGCGCTTGGCGCAGATCGCCGACCGTGCCGCGCAGTGGTTCCTGTTGTGCTCGCTGATCGCCGCTGCGTTGATCGGCCTGTTGTGGTGGGAGCTGGATGCGTCGCGGGCGTTCTGGATTGTGCTGGCGATGCTGGTGGCGACCTGCCCCTGCGCGCTGTCCCTCGCCACCCCCACCGCCCTCACCGCTGCCACCGGCACCCTGCACAAACTCAGCTTGCTGCTGACGCGCGGCCATGTGCTGGAAGGCTTGAACCAGATCGACACGGTGATTTTCGACAAGACCGGCACCCTCACCGAAGGGCGCCTGGCGTTGCGGGCCATCCGCCCCCTGGGCAGCTTGAGCACCGACCTGTGCCTGAGCCTCGCCGCCGCCCTGGAAAACCGCTCCGAACACCCCATTGCCCGCGCTTTTGGCCGCGCGCCACTGGCCGCCGATGAAGTCATCAGTTCGCCTGGGCTGGGCCTTGAAGGCCGTGTCGGCGAGCGCGTATTGCGCATTGGCCAACCGGGTTTCGTCTGCGAACTCAGTGGTTGCCCAATCCCAGCTGCGCCTGAGCTTTCTGGCCAATGGCTGCTCCTGGGCGACCGCGAAGGCGCCCTGGCCTGGTTCGTCCTCGACGACCGCCTGCGCAGCGACGCACCGGCCTTGCTCGCCGCGTGCAAGGCACGTGGCTGGCGCACGCTGTTGCTGTCCGGCGACAGTTCGCCGATGGTCGCCAGCGTCGCCGCCGAACTGGGAATCGACGAAGCCCACGGCGGCTTGCGCCCCGATGACAAGCTGCACGTGCTGCAACAACTGCACAAGGAAGGCCGCAAGGTGCTGATGCTCGGCGACGGGGTCAACGATGTGCCGGTCCTCGCCGCCGCGGATATCAGCGTGGCCATGGGCACCGCTACCGACCTGGCCAAGACCAGCGCCGACGCGGTGCTGCTGTCCAACCGCCTGGACGCCCTGGTACAAGCCTTTACCCTGGCACGGCGCACCCGTCGGGTGATCATTGAAAACCTGCTGTGGGCCGGGCTGTACAATGGCCTTATGCTGCCGTTTGCCGCCCTGGGTTGGATCACCCCGATCTGGGCCGCAGTGGGCATGTCCCTCAGTTCGTTGACCGTGGTGCTCAATGCCCTGCGCCTGACTCGCCTGCCGAGCGCGCCAACGGCCCGAGCCCCCTCATTAACCCGCCCGCTGCCGGTGTGAGCCGCACGGCCATGGAGTGCAGATGCCAGCTTTATACGTGATGATTCCGGCGGCGCTGCTGTTAGTGGGCGTGGCCATCTACATCTTCTTCTGGGCGGTGGACAGCGGCCAGTACGACGACCTCGACGGCCCGGCTCATAGTGTGCTGTTCGACGACCAGGACCCCAACCACCTGGCCGGCATCGAAGAGGCCAACCACCCAGAACAACCGCCGAAAGACCCGCCCCATGCTTGAACTGGCGCCACTGCTGGTCTCCGCGCTGATCCTCGGCCTGCTCGGCGGCGGCCATTGCCTGGGCATGTGCGGCGGGCTGATGGGCGCGCTGACTCTGGCGATCCCCAAGGAACAGCGCGGCCGCAGGTTTCAACTGCTGCTGGCGTACAACCTGGGGCGCATCTTCAGCTATGCCGCTGCGGGCGTGTTGATCGGCCTGGCCGGTTGGGCAGTCGCCAACAGCCCGGCGGCGATGTTCATGCGCGTACTGGCCGGGTTGCTGTTGATCAGCATGGGCCTGTACCTGGCTGGCTGGTGGAGCGGCCTGACCCGTATCGAAAGCCTCGGGCGCGGCCTGTGGCGCTATATACAGCCAGTCGCCAACCGTTTGCTGCCGGTGTCCAGCGTGCCGCGCGCCTTGCTGCTGGGCGCGCTGTGGGGCTGGTTGCCGTGCGGATTGGTCTACAGCACCCTGCTATGGGCGGCGAGCCAGGGCAATGCGCTGGACAGCGGGTTGCTGATGCTGGCGTTCGGGCTGGGGACCTGGCCGGTGTTGCTGGCGACGGGGTTGGCCGCTGAACGAGTGACGGCGCTTTTACGTAAACGCAGTATTCGGATGGCCGGAGGTTTGCTGGTGATTCTGTTCGGTATCTGGACGTTGCCCGGTCCGCACCAGCACTGGCTAATGGGCCATTAAAGCGCCATGTGGCATAGCGCCGCTCCCCGTTGATGCAAATCAAGATGGCACCTGCGCCACGCCCCTAGACTCGGCCCACTAGCCTATCCGGGGGAACGCCCGCATGCTCGACGCCATTCGTTGGGACACCGATCTGATTCACCGCTACGACCTGGCGGGACCGCGCTACACGTCCTACCCCACCGCCGTACAATTCGACAGCCAGGTCGGCACCTTCGACCTGCTCCACGCCCTGCGCGACAGCCGCAAAGCCGTGCGACCGTTGTCGCTGTATGTGCATGTGCCGTTCTGCGCGAACATCTGCTACTACTGCGCCTGCAACAAGGTCATCACCAAGGACCGTGGCCGCGCCCAGGCCTACCTGCAACGCCTGGAGCAAGAGATCCAACTGGTGGCCTGCCATCTCGACCCGAAACAGCGGGTTGAGCAACTGCATTTTGGCGGCGGCACCCCGACCTTTCTCAGCCACGATGAACTGCGCCAGGTCATGGGCTGCCTGCGCCAGCACTTCAATCTGCTGGATGACGACTCCGGCGACTACGGCATCGAGATCGACCCCCGCGAAGCGGACTGGGCGACCATGGGCCTGCTGCGTGAGCTCGGCTTCAACCGCGTGAGCATCGGCCTGCAAGACCTCGACCCCGAGGTGCAACGGGCGGTGAATCGCCTGCAGAGCCTTGAGGAAACCCGTGCAGTGATCGATGCAGCGCGCACCCTGCAATTTCGCTCGATCAATATCGACCTGATCTACGGTCTGCCCAAGCAAACGCCGATCAACTTCGCGCGCACCGTAGAAGAGGTGATCAGGCTGCAACCGGACCGTCTGTCGGTGTTCAATTACGCGCATCTGCCGGAGCGTTTCATGCCCCAGCGGCGCATCAACACGGATGAACTCCCCTCCCCCGCGTCAAAGCTCTTGATGCTGCAAACCACCATCGAGCAACTGACCCAGGCCGGTTACCGCTACATCGGCATGGACCACTTCGCCCTGCCCGACGACGAACTGGCCATCGCCCAGGAAGAAGGCACCCTGCAACGCAACTTCCAGGGCTACACCACCCACGGTCATTGCGATTTGATCGGGCTCGGCGTGTCGGCGATCAGCCAGATCGGTGACCTGTACTGCCAGAATAGCAGCGACCTCAACGGCTACCAGAACACCCTGGCCGGCGCGCAGCTGGCCACCAGTCGCGGCCTGGTCTGCACTACGGATGATCGGTTGCGGCGGGAAGTGATTCAGCAGTTGATCTGCAATTTCAGCCTGGCATTCGAGACGATCGAGCAGGCCTTCAACATGGATTTTCGCGGGTATTTCGACGACATCTGGCCGCAACTGACGGCGATGGCCGAGGACGGCCTGATCGAACTCGACGCCCAGGGCATTCGTGTATTGCCGGCCGGGCGATTGCTGGTGCGTTCGGTGTGCATGGTGTTCGATGCCTACCTGGAGCACCAGAACAGGCAACGATTTTCACGGGTGATCTGATTACATCGCCAGTGAGGCGGTCTTCATCGAATCCTCGGCACTCATACCTTTCATCGACTTAGCCAGTGAGGTCTGGGCCGACATCAGGCCCGCCTGCAATGAACTGATCTCGCTCTGCAAAGCGCTGGCCTTTGCGCGAGCCTCTTCGGGGGAGAGGTTAGTGGCTGCAGCAACAGCCGCCAGCTCCGCCTGTTTTTCGGCGATCTGTTGTTTCAATTGGCGGATCATTTTCAGCACCTGCTTGACGTTGTCGTCCAGGCCGCTGTCATCGATATCCGCATTGGAGCTTTTGGCCGCACCTGCCGCCTTGAACGCATCGGCAGAAATAGTCACCGTCACACCCTCCACCACTTTGGGTGCATGGGTGGTTTCAACCTCTGGCGCTGCTTCCTTGGCCTCAGCCGCAGGCTTTGCATCCGGGACGGTCGGAATGCGGATGGCAGGGTTGTAGGCAGCTATAACAGACATGATCCAAGCTCCGACTCAATAGGTATGCCTTCTGTATCGACCCCGACACAAAAACCTTTATACCGCTGCCGGTTTTTTGTACAGGCTGGCCTCACGGCCCCCCAGTGCGTTACCCTTACGTCTTATGTGTGTTTTCCCACAAGGATTTAAGAAATGTCCGAGCCAGTTAAACTGCGCGCTCACAGCCAGGCTCATTGCAAGGATTGCAGCCTGGCCCCCCTCTGCTTGCCACTTTCGTTGAATTTGGAAGACATGGATGCGCTGGACGACATCGTTAAACGTGGCCGCCCGCTGAAAAAAGGCGAGTTTCTGTTCCGCCAGGGCGACAAGTTCGATTCCGTTTATGCAGTACGTTCAGGTGCGTTGAAGACATTCAGCCTGAGCGACAGCGGCGAAGAGCAGATCACTGGTTTCCACTTGCCCAGCGAACTGGTGGGGTTGTCGGGCATGGACACCGAGATTCACCCGGTGTCGGCGCAGGCGCTGGAAACGACATCCGTTTGCGAAATCCCCTTCGAACGCCTGGACGAACTGGCCATCCAACTGCCACAACTGCGCCGCCAGTTGATGCGTGTGATGAGCCGCGAGATCCGTGACGACCAGCAAATGATGCTGCTGTTGTCGAAGAAAACCGCCGACGAGCGCATTGCGACCTTCCTGGTCAACCTGTCGGCGCGGTTCCGGGCCCGTGGTTTCTCGGCCAACCAGTTCCGCCTGAGCATGTCGCGCAATGAAATCGGCAACTACCTGGGCCTTGCGGTGGAAACCGTGTCCCGCGTGTTTACCCGCTTCCAGCAGAACGAGCTGATCGCCGCCGAAGGTAAAGAAGTGCATATCCTCGACCCGATCCAGCTGTGCGCGCTGGCCGGTGGCTCGCTGGAAGGTTGATGCAGACACTTGCGGCCGCGCCAACCGGCGAGGCCGCAGGTATACTTCGAGTCCGTTTCCAGCCCCAGGACTCTTCGACGATGACCTTTGATTCGTTCGACATCAAATCCCTGATCCGCCCCGTCATCGACTTCCCCAAGCCTGGGGTGATCTTCCGTGACATCACGCCGTTGTTCCAATCGCCCCGCGCCCTGCGCCTGGTGGCAGACAGCTTTGCCCATCGGTATGTCGAGGCCGAATTCACCCATATCGGCGCGATGGATGCGCGGGGTTTCCTGATCGGTTCGATCATCGCCTACCAACTGAACAAGCCGCTGATCCTGTTCCGCAAGCAAGGCAAGCTGCCGGCTGACGTGCTGGCCGAGGGTTACCAGACCGAGTACGGCGAGGCGTTCCTGGAAGTGCATGCCGACAGCCTGTGCGAAGGCGATTCGGTGCTGATGTTCGATGATTTGATCGCAACCGGCGGCACCCTGATCGCAGCGGCGAACCTGGTGCGGCGCATGGGGGCGACGATCTTCGAAGCGGCGGCGATTATTGATCTGCCGGAGCTGGGCGGTTCGCAGCGCCTGGAAGACATGGGCATCCCGACTTTTTGCCTGACGCAGTTTGCACTGACCGAACAGTGATCAAAGCCCCATCTGCTTGCTGATGATTTCATTCATCACTTCACGGGTGCCACCACCGATGGACAGGATGCGGTTGTCGCGATACAGCCGCTCTACCAGGGCCCCGCGCATGTAACCCTGGCCCCCGAGGATCTGCACGGCGTCATAGGTGACGCGGTCGGCGGTGTCGGTGGCGAGGTTCTTGGCCATGGAAATCTCTTTGATCACGCTGATGCCCGCGGCCATCTTGGCCGCCTGGCGGTAAGTGAATTCCCGTGAAACCTCCACGGCGGTGGCCATCTCCGCCAGGCGATGCTTGATCACCTGGAATTTGCCGATGGGTTTGCCGAAGGCTTCGCGCTGCGCAGCCCATTCGAGGCTTTCCTCCAGCGCCATCTGCGCCGTCATGTTGGCCATCAATGCCAGGGCCAGGCGCTCGCTTTGGAAGTTGCCCATGATGCAGGCAAAGCCCATGTTTTCAGCGTCGATCAGGCGGCCGACAGGCACGCGGCAATCGTCGAAGAACAATTCAGCGGTGTCCGACGCCCACCAGCCCATTTTTTTCAGGGGCTGGCCGACGCAGAAACCGGGGGTGTCTTTTTCGATCAACAGCAGGCTGATGCCGGCAAAGCCCGGCCCGCCAGTGCGCACGGCCACGGTGTAGAAGTCGGCGCGGCTGCCGCTGGTGATGAAGGTCTTGCTGCCGCTGACGCGGTAATGCTCGCCGTCACGAATGGCGCGGGTTTGCAGGCTGGCCACATCCGAACCGCCACCTGGCTCAGTGACCGCCAGGGCGATGATCTTCTCGCCCGACAGTACTTGCGGGGCGACACGCTCGCGAATCTCTGGACGCGCCCATTTGACGATAGGCGGCAGGCCGATATCCAACGATCCCAACCCCGCCACGACGCCACCGGAGCCGCAACGCATCAGCTCTTCGCTGGCCGCCACCTTGGCGAACAGATCGCCTTCATGGCTGCCGCCCAACGTTTCCGGGTAGCCGATGCCAAGAATCCCCGCCGCGCCCGCCTTGAGGTACAGCTCTCGGGGGAAGCTCTCTGCCTCCTCCCACTGTTCGATGCCCGGCAGCATCTCGCGCTCGACGAAGCGACGCACGCTGTCGCGGACCAATTGGTGGCTGGGGTCGAAGTAGTCCTGATAGGCAGACATCGGCAAGCTCCACGGTGAGGTGGAGGGAACTTACCAAGCGCTTGCTTGGTTATCAAGCCATCCGTTAGAGGGCGATGGGTTTGCGGCCTGCGAAGGAATGCGCCAGCGTGCCGCCATCCACCAACTCCAACTCGCCGCCCAACGGCACGCCGTGGGCGATACGCGAGGTGATCAGGCCTTTGTTGGTCAGCAATTGCGCGATGTAGTGCGCGGTCGCCTCACCTTCCACCGTCGGGTTGGTGGCCAGGATCACTTCGGTAAAAGTGCCCTGCTCTTCGATGCGCGCCACCAACTGCGGAATGCCGATGGCTTCCGGGCCCAGGCCGTCCAGCGGCGACAGGTGGCCCTTGAGCACGAAGTAGCGACCTCGATAGCCGGTCTGCTCCACCGCGTACACATCCATCGGCCCTTCGACAACACACAGCAGCGTATCGTCGCGGCGCGGGTCGGCGCACTGCGGGCAGAGTTCTTCTTCAGTGAGGGTGCGGCACTGGCGGCAGTGGCCGACACCGGTCATGGCCTGGCTCAAGGCCTGGGCCAACCGGGCGCCGCCGCTGCGATCACGCTCCAGCAGTTGCAGCGCCATACGCTGGGCGGTTTTCTGGCCGACACCCGGCAAAATGCGCAGGGCGTCGATCAGTTGGCGAATCAGGGGGCTGAAGCTCATGGGCGAAGGGTCCGACAAAACAACGAGACGCGGTTTATACCCGCGCCCCGGATAAGCGTCAAATGCGCACGACCAACTTACCGAAGTTGCGCCCTTCCAACAGACCGATAAAGGCTTCGGGCGCCTGCTCCAGGCCCTCGACCACGTCCTCACGGAACTTGATCTTGCCGTCACGCACCCACGGCGCCATCGCGCTGAGGAATTCGGGCTGGCGATCACCGTAGTCATCGAACACGATAAAGCCCTGGATACGCACGCGCTTGGTCAGCAAGGTCCGTTGCAGCGCCGGCAGCCGGTCCGGGCCGCTGGGGGGTTGGTGGGCGTTGTAGCCAGCGATGAGCCCACACAGTGGAATCCGGGCCTTGGGATTGAGCAAGGGCACCACGGCGTCGAACACCTTGCCGCCGACGTTCTCGAAATAGATGTCCACACCCTTGAAGCAGGCCTGGGCCAATTCATCGGCGAAGTGTTCACTTTTGTGGTCGATGCAGGCATCGAAGCCCAACTCATCCACCACGTAGCGGCACTTGTCTGCGCCTCCGGCGATGCCGACCACGCGCAAGCCCTTGAGCTTGGCCACCTGCCCCACCACTGAGCCCACCGCGCCAGACGCCGCGGCGACGACCAGGGTTTCCCCGGTTTTGGGCTGGCCGATGTCCATCAGGCCCATGTAGGCGGTCATGCCCGGCATGCCCAGCACTCCGAGGGCCATGGACGGGCTGGCCAGGCCCTTGGGCACCGGCATCAGGTTACGGCCATCGGAAATGCTGTGGCTCTGCCAACCGGTCGAGCCGACCACCAGGTCGCCCACTTCAAATTTCGGATTACGCGATTGCTCGATACGGCTGACAGCCCCGCCGGTCATCACTTCATCGATTTCTACCGGCGCGGCGTAGGACGGTGCGTCGCTCATGCGCCCGCGCATGTAAGGGTCCAAGGACAGGTACAACGTCTTCAGCAGGACCTGGCCGTCGGCCAACTCCGGCAGATTCACGCGTTCCAGGCGGAAGTTTTCCGGGGTCGGTGCGCCCTGGGGGCGTGAGACCAGGACAATGCGCTGGTTCAGGGTCGGTTCTTGAGGCATGAAGGGGCTCCTTTATCGAATCCATCGGTATAGGGTGCAGACCATGCGTGCCGTGCCAGGGTTCGATCAGATTTGGCACAAACAAAAATGCCAGGCACGAGGCCTGGCATTGGAGTCTAGCTAACGCTACCGGATCAGAACGGCAGCTTCATGCCCGGTGGCAATTGCATGCCAGCGGTGACGCCGCCCATTTTTTCCTGGCTGTTGGCTTCGATCTTGCGCACGGCGTCGTTGACGGCCGCAGCGAACAAGGCTTCGAGCATTTCCAGGTCATCTTCACCGACGCCAGGCAATACGCTTGGGTCGATGCTCACGCGCTTGATGTCGTGACGACCGGTCATCACCACGCTGACCATATCGCCACCGGCTTTACCGGTGACTTCGGCGTTGGCCAGTTCTTCCTGCATCTTGGCCATCTTTTCCTGCATCTGCTGCGCCTGCTTCATCAGGCCGGCCATGCCACCTTTCATCATGGGAATCACCTCAAAGTACGTGGATCAAGTTAGTAGCCCGGTTTATGACGCCTGGGGCACCGGGGCTTCGACAGGTTCAATAGTATCGTGACGGACGACCGCACCGAACTGTTGCATCATTTGCTGGATGAGCGGATCACCATGGATCGAGTCCTCGGCCTCACGCTGGCGGTTGATACGCCGGCGCGTCGCGGCCTGGGCCGGGGTTTCCTGCTCCGGCTTGATCAGCTCGATGGCAATGGTCAGCGTGCGCTCATGGTACTGGTTCAGTGCGTCATTCAGGCGACGTTGCTGGGTCGCGTTGAACAGGGCGCTGTGGGCCGGGTCCAGGTGCAACAGCCAGTGATCGCCGTCGATGGAAATCAGCGTGCAGTTGGCGGCGATGCTACCGGTCATGCCGGAAATCGGCAGCTTCGGAAATAATTCCAGCCATTGCAGGGCCAGGCCGGTGGCCGGCGCGGCAGCGGGTTCCGCCTCGGGCTCGGGGGCCGGTTCGGCGGTGTGTTCGCTGGCCAGGTCGTCCAGGTAGCTGTAGGCCGAATCCATGTCCGGCTCGATGTAGTCTTCGTCCAGCGGCGGTTCGTCGTCGAGGTCGATGCCCGGCGTGGCGGCTTCCACCTGGGCCACGGTCGGCTCGGGGACCGGCGCGGACACCCATTCCGGGGCGTCCGGCACCACACTGTCCGGGGTCGGCGTAGGCATCGGCGTCAGCTCGGGCTGCTCGCCGGTGGTTTCCAGCACAGGCTCCACGGCGGGCGCTTGCTCGGCTTCGACTTCAGCTTCAACCGGATCATTCCAGGGCAGGTCGACGACCGGCTCAGGCTCGACAACCGGTTCCGGCTCGACCACCGGCGCAGCGACCACAGGCTCCGGCTCGGGCACCGGAGCGACCGGCGCAGGCGCAGCCACCACTGGCGCGACCACCGCCGCGCCAGCCACTGGTTTGGCGGAATCAACTTTGGCCTGGCTGATCCCCACTGGCTTTAGCGGCTGTCTCGGCGCATCGGCCGAATCGGCGGGCCGGAACGCCAGCATCCGCAGCAGCACCATTTCAAAGCCACCACGCGGGTCGGGCGCCAGGGGCAGGTCACGACGGCCGATCAGGCCCATCTGGTAATAGAACTGCACATCTTCGGCCGGCAATGCCTGGGCCAGGGCCAACACGCGGTCGCGGTCGCCATGGCCGTTGTCGACACCCTCAGGCAGGGCCTGGGCGATGGCGACGCGGTGCAGCACATTGAGGATCTCCGAGAGCACGCCATTCCAGTCCGGGCCTTGCTCCGACAGGTGACGCACGGCTTCGAGCAACGCCTTGGCGTCGCCTTCGATCAACGCGTGCAGCACATCGAAAACCTGACCGTGGTCGAGGGTGCCAAGCATGGCGCGCACGTCGGCAGCCATGACCTTGCCTTCACCAAAGGCAATGGCCTGGTCGGTGAGGCTCATGGCGTCACGCATCGAGCCATCGGCGGCGCGGCCGAGCAGCCACAGCGCGTCGTCTTCGAACGGAACGTTCTCGACGCCCAGCACGTGGGTCAAATGCTCGACCACCCGCTCGGGGGTCATGTTTTTCAGGGAGAACTGCAGGCACCGCGACAGAATCGTTGCAGGAAGTTTCTGCGGGTCGGTCGTGGCCAGGATGAATTTGACGTACGGCGGCGGCTCTTCCAGGGTTTTCAACAGGGCGTTGAAGGAATGGCTGGAGAGCATGTGCACTTCGTCGATCAGGTAGACCTTGAAGCGGCCGCGACTCGGCGCGTACTGCACGTTGTCGAGCAGCTCGCGGGTGTCTTCGACCTTGGTGCGGCTCGCGGCGTCGATCTCGATCAGGTCGACAAAGCGCCCTTCGTCGATTTCCTTGCACACCGAGCAGGTGCCGCATGGCGTGGAAGTGATACCGGTTTCACAGTTCAGGCATTTGGCGATGATGCGCGCAATGGTGGTCTTGCCCACCCCTCGCGTACCGGTGAACAGGTACGCGTGGTGCAGCCGCTGGCTGTCCAAGGCATTGATCAGAGCCTTGAGCACATGGGTCTGGCCGACCATTTCGCGGAACGAGCGCGGACGCCATTTACGTGCAAGAACCTGATAACTCATGGAAAACCGTCGCAACTGGGAAACAGAAGCCGGTAATGCTAGCGGAGCAAGGGGGAAATTGCATCCGGCACGCTTGCCTAATCTGACTAAGCTCTTGTGACTGGCCCCAAAAAGGCCTGAACCCGGAGAGCTTATGCGCGCAGTCCTGGGCGTTTTATGGATGATTGCCACGGCCAGCCTTGCAGCGCCCGCACCGCTGCGCTTCTCGGTTTCCGACAGTTGGGCGATGCCCATGGTGCAGCTGGAGGACGGCCTGCCCACCCAGGGCATTTTGTATGACGTGATGTTGAGCCTGGCCACTCAGGTCGGCCGCCCGGCGCAATTCCACGTGCTGGCACGGGCGCGCATCTCCAGCGCCATGGAACACGGTGATATTGATGTGCGCTGTTATGTCACCCAGGCCTGGGTCGACGACCAGTCCGGTGACTACACCTGGAGCATTCCGCTGATGGTGCAGCGCAACCTGTTGGTCAGCACGCACATTCCTGCGCAGCCGGTACAGGTCGACAAACTCGCGCCGCAAGCCATCGGCACCGTGCTCAATTACCGCTACGCCACCCTCGACCCGCTGTTTGCCAGCGGCCAGCTCAGCCGCGACGATGCGCGCAGCGAAGAGCAGGTGCTGCACAAACTGGTGGCCGGGCGTTTCAAGTTCGCAGTGATCAATGAATGGATACTCGATCGCTTCAACCAGCGGATGCCGGTGGGCAAACGCCTGCACAAGGTGGCTGTGATCGATGAACAGAGCCTTGGCTGCACCGTGCGCAATGACCCGAACGTGCCGGTGCAGTTGATCCTGCGCACCTTGTTACGGATGAAGATGTCGGGCGAGATCGACCAGATCATCCAGCTCTACACCGGTGAGACTCCTGACAGGAACTGACAGCACCGCCTTATAGACTCGGCTCCCTCACAACACGCCCTTCCAAGGAGCCAGCATGCACACCGTCGCCCATTACTTTTTGCTCTACGTCGACAGCCCGGCCACCAGCGCCAACTTCTATAGCCGCCTGCTGGACAAGCCGCCGGTGGAGCTCAACCCGACCTTCGCCCTGTTCATTCTCGACAGTGGCGTGAAGCTGGGCCTGTGGTCGCGCCATACGGTGGAACCCGCCGCGCAGCTCACGGGCGGTGGCGGTGAAGTGGGGATGTCCCTGGCCGACAAGGCCGCCGTGGATGCCCTGCACGACCAGTGGGTAGCACACGGCGCGACGATCATCCAGTCACCGACCACCCTGGATTTCGGCTACACCTTCGTCGCCCAGGACCTCGACGGCCACCGGCTGCGCGCGTTTTGCCTGAGCGAGTGACCGCCAGCGCCCTTCCAGGCTGATGGCGGCCACGCTGGCCAGCACGATCACACCGCCCAGCACCACTTGCAGGGCGATGTGCTCGCCCAGCAGTGTCGCCGCCATCGTCATGGCCACGGGCGGGATCAGGTACATCGCCACCGAGGCGCGGCTGACCTCGACATGTTTCAACACATAACCCCAGGCCAGGTACGCCAGGGCACTGGGAAATATCCCGAGCACCAGCACCGCGAGGTTTTCCGGTAACGGCGCCTGCACCACCGCAGCGGGCAGGCCCGGTAGATTCACGCAGAGCATCAAGGTGCCCGCCCACACCATGTAGCACGCCATGGTCAGCGGGCTATAGCGATGGGCGTAGTGTTTCTGGATGGCGAAGTACAGGCTCCACGACACCGCCGCCAGCAGGATCAACAGGCCCCGCGGGTCGATATCGCCCAGGCCGTGATCGCCCCAGATCACCACCAGCACACCCAGCAGGCCGAGCAACACACAGCTCCAGCGCCAGAGGCTGACCCGTTCCTTCAAGCAGAAAAATGCGATCAGCACGCTGAACAGCGGCGCCGATTGCGCCAACACGCTGGACGCCGCCGCCGTGACGAATTGCTGTCCGTAATTCAGGCTGGTGTGATGCAGGAACACCCCGAAAAAACTCAACACCAGCAGCCACGGCAGATCCCGCAGACGTGGCCGACCAATGCCCATCACCAGCGCCACACCGGCCATGAACACCGAGGCGATCAAGAACCGCAGCAGCGCCAGCTGGCCAGGGCTGTAGCTGTGCAGCCCCATGTGCACACCAATCGGCGAATAGGCCCAACAGAGGATGACGCTGGCGATGACTAGCGTAAGCTTCAGGGGTGACGGGGTGTTCATCGACGGCATCCGAAAACTGAGAAGGAATGCCGTCAGTCTTGGCCCGCACAAGGCGTAGGACAATTAAGCGTTTCTGACTTCTGAAATCACTGGAACTGAGCAATGGAACTGGCCCAACTGAAAATGGTGCGAGCCGTGGCGCAAACCGGCAGCGTGGCCCAGGCCGCCGTGCAACTGCATTGCGTGCCGTCCAACATCACCACGCGGATCAAGCAACTGGAAAGCGAGTTGGGCACGCCGCTGTTCATCCGCGCGGGGCGTGGGTTGGCGATCAGTGCGGCGGGGGAGATTTTCCTCGATTACTGCGAACGCATCCTCGCCCTGGTGGACGAATCCAAACGCGCCGTGGACGCCACCGCCATTCCCCGCGGCACTTTGCGCATCGGCGCGGTGGAGTCCAGCGCCAGTGGCCGCCTGCCGCCGCTGTTGGCGGAGTATCACCGGCGCTACCCGGATGTCAGCCTGGAATTAGTAACCGGCGCCTGGGGCGAGCTGCTCGATGACCTGCAACACCATCGCCTCGATGTGGCGCTGGTGGCCGCCGGCAACAAACGCGCAAAGCTCGACCACAGCGTGGTCTACAGCGAGCGCCTGGTGCTGATCGCCAGCGCCTCCAGCGAACCGATCCGCAGCGCCGAAGACCTGGCTGGCCGCACCTTGCTGGTGTGGCCACCGGGCTGCCCCTATCGGGCGGCGCTGGAGAACTGGGTCAAGCCCCACGCCTTCAAGCCGACCATTGCCAGCTATGCCAGTTGGGGCACGATCATTGGTTGCGTGAGTGCCGGGATCGGCGTGGCGCTGGCGCCGGAAGGCATCCTGGCCCGCTATGAGCAGGCCAATCAGCTGGCATCGTACCGGTTCGAAGAACTACAGGCGGTGGACAACCTGCTGTTCTGGCACAAGGACACCCAGCGGCATCTGGCGCGGGATGCGTTTGCTGGGTTGTTGCGTGAAACCTTCGGCTGATCAGCTTTTAGGGGCCGCCAAACGCGCGTACTGGTCCTGGCTGATCCAGCCAGTAAACGAGCGGTCATCGGCATTGATGAACTCGACCTGGGCCCAGCCATCCTTGAAGGCCAGCACACCGACCACGTCATTCTTGACAATGTAGGGGCGCTTGGCGGCCTTGGCACTCGGGCTCTTCAACAGGTAGGCCTTGTCGGCGGACACCTTCACCAGGCCGATCCATTTCGTGCTGGCAGTCTGGGTCAAGTCCAAACCGGTAGCAATCTCCGGCATCAGCACATTAAGGCAGCCGGGGTGCTGACGGCCTTCCGCCACGGTCAGGGTCACTCCGTCGGATGAAGGCGCCACGCTGCCGGGATAAGCCTCATCGAGCCAGGTGGTCAGCGCGGCGGGCTTGCCTTGCAGGTAGAACGCGCAGCTGCGGGTCACGCCCTCGCCCATCGCTTCCGAGTAATAACCTTCCACCTGGTGCTCAGGCGTCACCGCCAGCATCAGCCCTTCGTACTTGCCAGAATGCAACGCAGGCGAACCAGCAAATGCGGGGACAACGGCGCACAACGACAACACACCTACTGCTAGAAAACGCATCATCTTATTTTTTCCCTTCAAGTTTCTCGTAGGCTTTTTGCATAAGGACGTCATAGTTGCCGTAGTCCTCGCCGTTATAGTTACGCGCCATGCCGGTGAAATCTTTGCTTTTCATGGCTTTCATCAATGCCGGGCTCTTGCTGCAAAAACCGAGGAACGCCTTTAGTTGGTTGCCGGCATTCACTTTTAATGCCGCCGAGAATTCAAACACCGTCTTGTAACCGCAGGACGCGTAGTTGAAGCCCATGATCTGAAACATGCCCCAGGACGCCGACATCAACGCGGCTTCCTGATCCAGCGCAAAGGCGGTGGCCATGGTTTCCCAGGCCTTGGCCTGGTCCTTGTTATTGGCCTGCCACTGCGGCCCGGCCTTTTTCTTGTAGGGGTAGGACAGCAGCGGATGCGCCTGGTCGTAGATGTGCTTGGTGTACTTGCGAAACAGGTGCCCTTCAAACGCGATCACCGGCAGCTTGGCCGGCCCGAACCCCGAACGCCCGCCGGACTCCACGGTGGCGAACGCCTTGATGATATTCACCGAAATACCGCCGCCCAACTGCGTGGCGGCATTCTGGAAATCGCTCTCGCTGAGGGTCATGCCCCCGTCGCACGTGGCCTGGAGCATCAACTGGCGGTTGCGCTTCTCGGCCTCGATCATCGCGCGCATGCGGTCCAGGTACACATTGACCGTGGCCTGTACCGCATCGCCCTGGTTGTTGCCGAACACATTCAGGAAAGTCGGGATGCGCATGCTCGGAAACGCCTTCACCGGCACCTTCACCGCCTCTTCGATCAGACTGTTGAAGGTTTTACCGGTCGGGTCGATCACCCCATCGGGGTGCGCATATTTGAGATGACGGAACTGGTACTGGCTGATGCACTGCACCAACTGGCCGTCGCACTTGCCGTTTTCGGTCAGCGGAAAACCCAGTTTTGGAATGATCAGATTGAATAAATATTGGATGCACTGCACATCGGCGGGCAAGTTGCGGGCTTTACCGGGCGCACCTACCGAAGCACTGATAAGACGGGGCAACCCTTGCAGGCTTTTCATCAAAGACATCCTTGTTAGTTAAAGAAGTGATGGCACTTCAATATCAACTCCACACCTTGTCATACTCTGAAACAAGTGGCTGGCGGAAACTAACAAGGTGGTTTTAGGTTGTCCAGAGCGACCGCTGAAAGTTGTGAAACAGCCGAATTAAATAAATCAGTAACCGTGGAATTCACGGGTTTTCTGATAGGTGTGGAAATCAATCCACTCAACCACGTCGTAAGGCAGGTACAGCTGCACCCGAGCCCGTGAAATGGCGATGTACACCGCACACAGTCGCTGGTCGAACGCATAGGCGTCCTTGAACTTCACGTTGGTCAACAACTCTGGCGTGAGCAACACCCGGTCGAACTCCATGCCACCCGCCTCCTCCGCCAACATCAGCAGGCAGCGTTTGCCGGGGATGCCGCTGAGGCGGTTCAAACGCGTGATATCAGCGACGTTGAAGCCTTTTTCCAGCTCGCTCTCGACCCACAGGAACGACTCGTCGTACTGGCTGGCATCGCGCACCTGTTGCCAGTCATCCATGTCACTGAAGTACGCATGGGGACCATTGTCGTTGTGCTCGTTGCTGTAGAACTCCGGCTTGAACAGCGCGATGACGCTGATCATGAAGCGCTGCAGATCCTGTTGCGCGGCACTGTCGAAGAAGCCAAACGGGCAGTTGGCCTGTTGCAACTGGATGGCCCATTTCATGGTGTCCCAAGGGGACGCGGTCAACACCACGCAGCCTTCGGGCGGCACGAAACCCTGGGGGTAATGCTCAATGCCGACGTCGGCATCCCGCGCGCCTTCGAAGGGTGTCTTGCCCTTCTGCGAGTGCACGCTGATCAGCGGGTTGACCAGGCGCTCGACGTTGCGGCCCGAACGCACGGAGTAATTGATATCGGTGTGCCGGACTTCGCGCTTGCGCCTGACCATTACACCGCTGGCCAATTGATACTCATCGCCAAGGGTGATCAACACCTGGCGGCCGCGTTCGATAATCTGCAACAACGAAGGCGGAATGTCTTGGCTTTCATCGATCAGCACATGGGTGTAGCGAGGCGGCACCACGCATCCATCGAGGCTTGCACGCTTGATCAGTAACAGCGCGGCAAAGGCCGTCTGACCGGCCCATTGCGGGTTGGCTTGAACGTACGTCCACAACCGGCTGGAGTACTCCAGCAACGCCTGGGCATCCACGCTGGACAGAGGCTGTTTGAAATGCGGCAAATGCCGGGCCGACAGACAGTGATGGTTGGAGTGGCAATAGCTGTCGAGCACCTTCAGGCAGATATCGAGCGTGGCCGCGCCATCGTGTCCGCGCCAGCCATGTATATTCAGGGTCTGCGACACTTCGTGTTTGCCGGGCAACCGGGCCGGCGTGGCCTGCGCGGCGGGGCGCTGCCCTTGCAAGAGTGCCTTGGCGAAGGCGGCAAAGGTCGAACCGGTCTTACTGTCCTTGGCCAGCCCCATGCGTTCACGCAAAGTCGCGAGTTTTGCCCCCGTGCGGGCCAATATCAGGGTCTGGGCCGGCCGCAGGCACTCCATCAACGCGCCGAGCAGGTGGCTCTTGCCGATGCCCGCGTAGCCTTGGACATGCAGGTCTTCGTTCAGGTTGGCGCGAAAGGTCCGCACCAGCTTGTCCTGGGCCGGGCTGAGCCAGCGCTCGCGGTGCCGGGGCGTGACCATCTGCTGGCTGAAGGGATCGTTGCTGCGCAAATGGCGGACCTTGTAGCCGATATCCCATTTACCCGTAGGCAGCAGGTAATCCCGCGCCGCGACTTCTTCAGCCGAGAGCAGGCGCAGATTGACGGTTTTAAGGGCATTGAAGCCGAAGTACAGCTTGCGCGGATCGAACAGCCGCTGGGCTTCGGACAACAACGTGGCGGCGCCCTCTGCCTGGGTATCCACCGACCAATCGAGCAACTTGGCCAGGATGCGCTCGGCACCCGCGCACGTCAGGTCCTTTTGCGCCGCCTGGGCCAGGTTCTGGATCACCAGCACGGCGGCCAACTCCGGGTCCGTCAGGCCGACCAGGGCCTTGGCAGCGTCCGCGCCGAGCAGGGCCGTGCAGGTTTCCTCCGTGACAGGCAGGAAGACCGGGCTGGCTAAATCAAAGTGTTCCGGTTGCATAACGCCTCGCCGCCAGGGAATCAGGCATTGCCCTGACCGCCCAGTTCAAACCGATACTCCCCGAGGGAGCCTGACATACCGCCCCAATGAGGACCCGCGTCAGCCGTAGTAACCATCGCAGTGACCTGCTGCTGAAGTTCGAAGACCGCCATATCCAGTAGCCGGCGCAGGTCTTCGGCACTCTGTGCGGCCACATTCAATTGCAGCGTGTAGGCACCTGTGAGGGGCGGCGCTGCTGGATCGGCAGGCGGTGCGGACTCGTTGGCCACCTCCCCCGTCCGGATCATTTCCGCCTGGCTGAGGATTTCCGCGTGTTCGTCGTCCATAAGGTCCAGCACCCGTGACAATTCCAGGGTCTGTTCAGGATGGGATTGAATGCGGTCCTTGATCTCCAGGCGCCGCATCTGCCACTCCCGCAGCTTCTCGCGCGTGAGGTCGTCGACTTTTTCCACGTGTGTTGTCTCCGGATGCCAGGCACTGGAGTATGCCGCCATGGACTGCTCGATGGCAGATGGCTTGAATGCATTTTTTGAATTGAATTTAAGGAGGTGTTGCAAGGAAGAGCGTTATGGAGGCAACCCCACCAGCCACACCCCGGCACACAATGTTCCCGCTGTGGCTGCTGCCTTCCGGCTCTGACCAGGTTCACGGGTAATCGTTGCGGGGGGACCGATGGGGTCACCATAACGACGCCTGCCTCTCGGCAAGCGGGGCCATTGTACCGATCTCATCGGAAGTTACAACCGTTGGGCGCGGATTAAAAATATGAAGGGGCTCAAGCACTTGTACCCCTACAGAATCACCGCCTCATCGGCCCTGCCGCCCTCCTCCTGAATCACCAGATGAATGAAGTGCAATTTGGCAATCACCGCCGGTGGCAGCACGAAGGGATAGAAATCCGGCTGGCCCATGCTGCGCGACAGTTCATTGAGCATGCCGGCCAGCTCGATCCAGGCATTGACGAACGACAGGAACGCCACGCCGCCGGGGTGTTCGGGGTCGTAGAGGGTGGTGAGTGGGAATGGCTGGTAATCCAGGTCCATCTCGCGGGCGCTCATGCCAAAGCCGAGGGCGGTGTCGACGGCGTCCATCATGTGCAGGTAATGCGCCCAGGTTTCGGCCCAGTCTTCCCAGGGATGCATAGTGGCGTAGGCGCTGACGCAGGTTTGCTGCCAGTCCGGGCGTGGGCCGTTCTGGTAGTGCTGGTCGAGGGCCTCGGCGTAACTGGCGCGTTCGTCGCCGAACAGCTGGCGAAACGGTTCAAGCCAATGGGTATTGGCGATCAGCCGGTCCCAGTAGTAATGGCCGACTTCATGGCGAAAGTGTCCAAGCAGGGTGCGATAGGGTTCGCGCATTTGTACGCGGACTTTTTCGCGGTGGGCGTCGTCGGCTTCCTTGATGTCCAGGGTGATCAGGCCGTTGGCATGGCCGGTCATTGGCGCGTTGCCTTCCAGATCGATGCCGACAAAGTCGAAGGCCAGGCCGGTGTCTTCGTCGACGCTTTTGGGCACCACTTGCAGACCCAGGCTGATCAGTTGCGCCACCAGACGGCGCTTGGCGGTTTCGACTTTGCGCCAGCGCTCGTGGTTTTCCGGGATCGATAAGTCAGGAATGGTGCGGTTCAGGCTGCACGCCACGCACAGCGACGCGGTGCTGTGGGCCGGGATCAGCCAGTTGCAGGCGGCCGGCGTGTCGAGATTGGCGCAGCGGCGGAAGGTGCCGGCGTCGAGGTTGCCGTCCTGTAGCCATGTGCCTTCGACCGGGCCGGGTTGCAGGGAGGCGAGTCGACTTCGTTGGGGTTGATAGCCCAGCAGCGCTTGGCAGGCCAGGCACTGGCTGTTGCGAAAGAACAACGATTGGCCGCAGCGGCACTGCCACACCTTGCTATCGCGGGAGGTGCCAGCTACGAAGGGTGCTGCAATGCGCGAACTGAGTTGCTCGAAGTAGCGGAACATGGCGATCTCTCCCTGGGTGACTGAAACTAGATCATTTGTTCTTCTGGATCGTTCCACATTGTTGTATGAGCCCGCTCGCCACAGCGTCCACATCAGACCGTGATGTTGTGCTTGGCGAGGAAGGCGACGAAAGCCTCTTCGTCCAATACCTTCAGGCCCAGCTCGCTGGCCTTGGCCAGTTTGGAACCGGCCCCCGGCCCCGCCACCACGCAATGAGTCTTCGCCGACACGGAACCCGCCACCTTGGCGCCGAGGCTTTCGAGCTTTTCCTTGGCCACGTCGCGGCTCATCAGCTCCAGGGAGCCAGTGAGTACCCAGGTGTGGCCCGCTTCGGGCAAGCCTTCGACGACTTTCTTCTCGCTGTCCCAATGCATGCCGAAGTCCTTGAGCTGTTGCTCGATGGCCAGGGCGCGGCGGGCATTCTCGGCGTTGTCGAAGAACTCGCGCACGGCCTTGGCCTGCTTCTCGGGCAGGGCCTGGCGCATGTCGAGCCAGTCGGCCTTGATCACGCCTTCGAGGGTGACGAACTTGTCCGCCAGCTTCTGCGCAGCACCGGGGCCGACGCTCGGTACGTGCAGTTTGTCGAGCAACCCGCCCAGGGTGGTGCTGGCGGCGAATTCGGCACTCAGGTCGCCCTGATCCTGCAATTGCAGGCCGCATTCTTGCGGCGACAGCAGCGCGCCGATCACGTCCTGGTTATGGCTGTCTTCAAAGAAACTATGAATCTCATGCGCCACTTCCAGGCCCACGTCCGGCAAGTACGTGAGCACTTCGGGCAAGGCCTTCTGCACGCGCTCCAGGGAGGCCAGGGAGCGCGCCAGAACCTTGGCGGTCTCCTCGCCTACATCGGGAATGCCGAGGGCGTAGATAAAACGCGCCAGGGTCGGAGACTTGCTGTTTTCGATGGCGGTGATCAGCTTCTTGCTGGAAATGTCGGCAAAGCCTTCCAGGTCGATGATCTGCTCGTACTTGAGTTTGTAGAGGTCGGCCGGCGAGCCAATGAGTTTTTCATCCACCAATTGCTCGATGGTCTTGTCGCCCAGGCCGTCGATGTCCATGGCGCGGCGCGAAACGAAGTGGATGATCGCCTGCTTGAGCTGCGCGCCACAGGCCAGACGCCCAACGCACCGGTACACTGCGCCTTCGCTGACGGTTTCCTTGCCCTTGCTGCGCTTGACCAGTTGCGTGCGCTCCACGTGGGAACCACACACCGGGCAGCTCTCGGGGATCGGCACCGCACGGGCGTTTTCCGGCCGGCGCTCAAGCACCACCGAGACCACCTGCGGGATCACATCCCCCGCGCGGCGGATGATCACGGTATCGCCGATCATCACGCCCAGGCGCGCCACTTCATCCATGTTGTGCAAGGTGGCATTGGACACGGTGACACCCGCGACCTTGACCGGTTTCAGGCGGGCGACCGGCGTGACGGCGCCGGTGCGGCCGACCTGGAATTCCACGTCGAGCAATTCGGTCAGCTCTTCCAGGGCCGGGAATTTATGCGCGATGGCCCAGCGCGGTTCGCGGGCACGGAAGCCAAGCTCACGTTGGGAGGCGATGCTGTTGACCTTGAACACCACGCCGTCGATCTCATACGGCAGGCTGTTACGGCGCTCGCCGATATCGCGGTAGTAATCCAGGCAATCCTGGATGCCTTTGGCCAGCTTCAGCTCATGGCTGATGGGCATGCCCCATTTCTGCAACTGTTGCAGGTTGCCGATGTGGGTGTCGCTGATATCAGTGGTCACACCGTAGCAGCAGAATTCCAGGGGTCGACTGGCAGTAATCTTCGAATCCAACTGACGCAAGCTGCCGGCCGCGGCGTTGCGCGGGTTGGCGAAAGTCTTGCCGCCGACTTCCAGTTGCGAGGCATTGAGCCGCTCGAAACCGGCCTTGGACATGAACACTTCACCCCGCACTTCCAGGGTCGCCGGCCAGCCGCTGCCGTGCAGTTTCAACGGGATATTGCGCACGGTGCGCACGTTGACGCTGATGTCTTCGCCGGTGGTACCGTCGCCACGGGTGGCGCCGCGCACCAGCTCACCGTCCTGATACAGCAGGCTGACCGCCAGGCCATCCAGCTTAGGTTCGCAGCTGTATTCCACCACCGCGCCACCGCCAAACAGATCGCCGGCCGGCAGGTCGAGGCCTTCGGTGACCCGACGATCAAACTCGAGCATGGTGGTTTCATCAAACGCGTTGCCGAGGCTGAGCATGGGAATCTCATGCTTGACCTGGGTGAACGCCGACAACGCTGCACTGCCGACCCGCTGCGTCGGGGAGTCGCGCGTAACCAGGTCCGGGTGCTCGGCTTCCAGGGCCTTGAGCTCATGGAACAGCCGGTCGTATTCGGCATCCGGAATGCTCGGCTCGTCGAGGACGTGGTAGCGGTAGTTGTGCTGATCCAGTTCAGCGCGCAGTTCGAGGATGCGGGTGTGGGCGGCGGTCATGGGTGTTCTCTCAGAAAGCAAAAGAGCAGCCGAAGCTGCTCAATATGTTAGTGCGCTTATTCTATCCGACAACGCCGAGGAGCAATCCTCAGCGTTTTTGTGTCAGGGCGCGACGCTCGAACTCGACGATGCGCTGACGGTAATGCTCGATGGTCTGGGCGGTCAGGACGCTGCGCTGGTCGTCCTTGAGTTCGCCGTTCAGTTCCTGGGACAGCTTGCGGGCTGCGGCGACCATCACGTCGAACGCCTGTTTCGGGTGACGCGGGCCTGGCAGGCCAAGGAAGAAGCTCACCGCTGGAGTGCTGAACAGGTCGATATCGTCCAGGTCGAAGGTGCCCGGCTTGACCGCGTTGGCCATGGAGAACAGCACTTCGCCGTTACCGGCCATGCTTTCGTGGCGGTGGAAGATATCCATCTCGCCGAAACGCAGGCCGCTTTCCAGAATATTTTGCAACAAAGCCGGGCCCTTGAAGCCGGCGGCATCGCGGCAGATCACGCTGATCACCAGCACTTCTTCGGCGGCAGGCTGGTCGTTCACGGATTGGCGCGGCGCGTTCTTGCCAGCGTTTTCATCCGGGAAATCATCGTCGCGGCTGCTGAAGCTCGGGCCGTCATCGACGTCCAGGTCCAGGTCGGCCTGGCGCGGTTCGGCCACCACCGGCGCGGCGCGCTTGCCACGCTTGGAAGACGGCTCGCGGGCTTCACGCACCGGCGCGCTCATCGACGGCAAGTCGTGCTCGTCCAGTTGCGGTTCTTTATGGGTATCCAGCACACGGGGCGGCCCCAGCAGCTCGGCGCTGCCGTCGTCGTCAGGCAAGTTGGACAGGTTGCGGTCCAGACGGAATTTGAGCTTGCCCTTGCCACCGCGCATGCGGCGCCAGCCATCAAAAAGAATACCGGCAATGACAATTATGCCGATGACGATCAGCCACTCGCGCAGACCGATTTCCATGTAATCCCGTGCCTCTAATAAAAAATGCTGAAAAATAAGGGGTTTAGCAACGTGCAAACCGCTTTAAAACGTGGCGCCAACTCTATGTTCTGACTGACGTTTTGCCCACGCATACGAAAATTTGACATTAAATTAGCACAGTTGGCGAAAGATGTATTGGATTGGCATCTTCGCTCACCAGTGGCATTTTCGTACGTTGACGCCAACTGTGAGCTACAAGCTGCAAGTTATAAGCTGCAAGCTCAAGCCAACTCACTTGCAGCTTGCAGCTTATAGCTAAAAACTGCGCCGCTAGGCGTCCACCATCGCCATCGCTTCTTCCACATCCACCGCAACCAAACGCGAACAGCCCGGTTCGTGCATCGTCACCCCCATCAATTGATCCGCCATCTCCATGGCGATCTTGTTGTGGGTGATATAGATGAACTGCACGGTCTGGGACATCTCTTTAACCAACCGTGCGTACCGTCCAACGTTAGCGTCATCCAGCGGAGCGTCAACTTCGTCGAGCATGCAGAACGGCGCCGGGTTCAACTTGAAGATGGCAAATACCAGGGCCAATGCGGTCAGGGCTTTTTCGCCGCCGGACAACAAATGGATGGTGCTGTTCTTCTTGCCCGGAGGCCGCGCCATGATCGTTACCCCTGTATCGAGTAGATCTTCGCCCGTCAGTTCCAAGTAAGCGCTGCCACCGCCGAAAACTTTTGGGAATAAGGCCTGTAAACCGCCATTAATCTGATCAAAGGTATCTTTGAAGCGGTTTCGGGTTTCCTTGTCGATCTTGCGGATCACGTTTTCCAGGGTGTCCAGGGCTTCGACCAGGTCGGCGTCCTGGGCATCCAGATAACGTTTACGCTCGGATTGTTGCTGGTACTCGTCGATGGCCGCCAAGTTGATCGCGCCCAGGCGTTGAATACGTGCGGCAATCCGCTCAAGTTCTTCTTCGGCGTCTTTCTCATTGGCCTGGGCGGTCAGGGTATTGAGCACGCCGTGCAGGTCGTAGCCGTCTTCCAGCAACTGGTCTTGCAGGGTCTTGCGGCGCACGGTCAGGGCTTGCCATTCCATGCGCTGCTGTTCGAGTTGGCCGCGGATCAGCTGGGATTGCTGCTCGGCCTGGGTCCGGCGCTTTTCGGCGTCGCGCAGTTCGCGGTCGGCGTCTTCCAGGGCGATCTGCGCGGTCTTGAGCTCTTCGTCGACGGTCATGCGCTTGTCGAGCAATTCTTCGAGCTTGAGGCGCAGCTCTTCCAGCGGCGCTTCGCCCTCTTCCAGGTTGAGGCTCAGTTGTTCGCGCTTTTCGGTGAGGCGTTCGGACTGCATCTCCAGGCGTTCAAGGGCCTGGGCGGTGGACGCGTGCTGGGCCTTGAGCGAACCCAGGCGCACCGCCAACTGGTGCGCGTGATCCTTGTGCTGGCGGGCCTCCTGGCGCACGCGGTCGAGGCGTTCGCGCAGGCTGTCGCGCTGGGCCAGCAGCAGTTCGCGCTGCTCGGTGTCGAGCGCCATGCTGTCGAGGGCCTCCTGCAATTGCAGGCGCGCTTCGCCAATCTGCTCGTGTTCCAGGGCGCGTTGCTCGCCCATCTCCGCCACTTCCTCATCAAGACGGGTGCGACGCAGAGTGAGTTGTTCGACCTTGGCTTTGCTCGCGGAAAGCTGGGCTTTCAGTTCACCTTGCTGGCGCGCTTCGTCCTGCAACAAGCGGCGCAGGTGTTCGCGACCGGTCTCTTGCTGGCGCTGGGTGGCGCGCAGGGTTTGCAGTTCGGTTTCCAGGCTTTCCAGGGTGGCTTCGCGTTCTTCGCGTTCGGCGATCAGGTTGACGATTTCCTGGCCACGGGCCAATACGCCGCTTTCGGCTTCACTGGCACGGCGTACGCGCAGGAAGTGGCGGCCGATCCAGTAACCGTCGCGGCTGATCAGGCTTTCACCTGCGCCAAGTTGGCCGCGCTGGGCCAATGCCTGCTCCAGTGATTCGACCGGTTTGACCTGGCCCAACCAGGGCGATAGATCAATCGCGGCCTCTACTTTATCCAGCAGGCTGCCCGGCACCCGCGTGCCATCGGCGGCCGGGCTGAGCAAACGCAAATCGCCCTGGGCAAAGCCAGCCAAATCGAAGCCGCCAAAATCATCGACCAAAACGGCTTGCAGGTCGGCGCCTAAAACGGTCTCTACCGCCAACTCCCAGCCCGCCTCCACTTTCAAGCCTTCAGCCAATCGTGGGCGCTCGGCCAGATGCTGATCGCGCAGCCATTCGGCAGTGCCGATGCCTGGGTCCAACGCGGCTTGCTGCAAGGCTTCCAAGGATGCCAGGCGACCATTGAGCCGCTGCAAGTCACCCTGGGCCTGCTGCTGCGCCTGGGTCGCCTGTTGCAGTTGCTGACGCAATTGCTCCAGCCGCTCCACTTGTTGTTCTTCGCTGGCTTCCAGCTCTTCCAGCGTCATTTCGCTTTCGGCCAGTTGCTCGCTCAGTTCCATGATCGCCGCGTCTTCCGGGTCGGCGGACAGCAATGCGCGTTCTTCCTGCATCCGGCGCTGACGCTCGGCCAGACGCTCCATGCTGGTTTCCAGTTGCTGGATGCGCGACTGCTGCACCTCGGCCTGGCGGCGTGGCTCGGCGGATTGCAGGTTGAAAGTATCCCACTGCTCCTGCCAGCCATGCATGGTGGTTTCGGATTCTTCCAGGGCGGCGGCGGCTTCTTCCGCGGCGGCGCTGGTGATTTCCTGCTCGGGGGTGAGCATGTCCAGCTCTTCGCCAAGGGTCAGCAGCAAGGTGCGGTCGTGGCCCAGGTGCGATTCGGTTTCCAGGCGTGCGCGTTCGGCTTCCTTCAAGTCATCCTGCAATTGGCGCAGGCGTTGCTGGCCGTGCTGGATGCTCTGCTCGACGCGGGCAATGTCGCCGCCCACCGAATAGAAGCGGCCCTGCACCAGATTGAAGCGCTCGGACAGGTCATGGTGACCGTCACGCAGGCGTTCGATGCTGGCGTCGGCGTTGCGCTGCTCGGCCACCAGGGCCTCAAAGCTGATTTCCTGGGTGCCGATGATTGCTTCGCGCTGGCCGACCTGATCATTCAGCGCCTGCCAGCGCAGGGCCGAGAGTTGCGCCTTGAGCTGGCGTTCTTCGCCCTTGTATTCCTGATATTTCTCGGCGGCCTGGGCCTGGCGGTGCAGGCGTTCAAGTTGACGCTCCAGCTCTTCGCGCAGGTCAGTCAGGCGGGCGAGGTTTTCATGGGTGCGGCGGATACGGTTTTCGGTCTCGCGGCGGCGCTCCTTGTACTTGGAGATGCCGGCCGCTTCCTCGATGAAGTTGCGCAGGTCTTCGGGCTTGGCTTCGATCAGCTTGGAGATCATGCCCTGCTCAATGATCGAGTAGCTGCGCGGGCCCAGGCCGGTGCCAAGGAAGATATCGGTGATGTCGCGGCGCCGACATTTGGTGCCGTTAAGGAAGTAGCTGTTCTGGCTGTCGCGCGTCACTTTGCGGCGGATCGAGATTTCCGCATAGGCCGCGTACTCACCAATCAAGGTGCCGTCAGAGTTATCGAACACCAGTTCGATGCTGGCCTGGCTCACCGGCTTGCGGCTGGTGGAGCCGTTGAAGATGACGTCGGTCATCGACTCGCCACGCAGGTTCTTGGCCGAGCTCTCGCCCATCACCCAACGGACGGCGTCGATGATGTTCGACTTGCCGCAACCGTTGGGCCCGACCACCGCCGCCATATTACTGGGGAAGTTCACCGTGGTCGGGTCGACGAAGGATTTGAACCCCGCCAGTTTGATGCACTTGAGCCGCACGCTTAGGCGTCCGCCAACGCGGCGATAACCAGCGAGCAACTGCGCTCGCCGTAGGCCGACAGCACTTGGCGGATCTGCGGCAGGTCACGGGCCAGCACGGCGGCGAGCAGTTGCTCGAACAGCGCCAGGTACTCGCTCATGGACGCCTTGCGTTGATCCAGCGCCAGGTAATAGGCGCGGTTCATCGCCGGTTGCAGGTTCTCGACGGTTTCCTGCAGGTACGGGTTGTTGGCGAAGGGGTACGCGGCGCGCATCACATTGAAGCTTTCTTCGACGAAGGCGCGGATGTCCTGGCGCTCGAAGCTGGCGATCAGGCGCTGCTGGATCTGCATGAACGGCGCCATGTCGGCCTGGGTCTGCCAGCCCTGGGCCACCGCGTTGCCGAGCAGGATGTACAGCTCGCCCATCAAGGTGCACAGGCTCTGCACCTTGTGCGCCGTGAGTTCGGTGACGTGGGCGCCACGACGCGGCAGGATCGCGATCAGGTGGCGGCGTTCGAGGATCAGCAAGGCTTCGCGCACGGAACCACGGCTGACATTGAGTGCCAGCGTGACCTTTTGCTCCTGGATCCGCTCCCCAGGCTTGAGATCGCCGCGAATGATGCGTTCGGCGAGGTGGTGAGCAATTTGCTCGGCGAGACTGTCCGGCGCCTTGAACGTCATGTTTTCCCTTCAAAATCTTCTATCGGTACAAGCGCGGCAGTGTAGCGCATTGGCTGGCTGATGGCGCTACGCCCACCCTGCAGAATTTGGCACGGAATAAGCAGCGATGAACACCCACAAGCCCCCAAAAACACCGGTTCCAGAAGACTGGACCATAATTGAAAGTGTTGCGACTGCACTTTCTTGACCTTCTGGTCAGAAAATTGTTGACCGAAAAGTCAGACATGACTAGATTCGGCGCAAAGCGGTTAACAACAATAATGAGTCTGCGAGGCCTTCCGTGATCCAGTTTTTACTTAACCAGGAACTCCGTAGCGAGCACGCCCTGGACCCCAACCTGACGGTGCTCAACTATCTGCGTGAGCATTTGGGCAAATCCGGCACCAAGGAAGGCTGCGCCAGCGGCGATTGCGGTGCCTGCACCGTGGTGGTCGGTGAGTTGCATACGGATGCTCAAGGCGCCGAGCAGATCCGTTATCGCAGCCTCAATTCGTGCCTGACCTTTGTGTCGTCGTTGCACGGCAAGCAACTGATCAGCGTTGAAGACCTCAAGCACCAGGGCCAACTGCACAGCGTCCAGCAAGCCATGGTCGAGTGCCACGGCTCGCAATGCGGCTTTTGCACCCCCGGTTTCGTGATGTCGTTGTTCGCCCTGCAAAAGAACAGCGACGCCCCCGACAGCCAAAAAGCCCACGAAGCCCTGGCCGGCAACCTGTGCCGCTGCACCGGTTATCGCCCGATTCTCGCCGCTGCCGAACAGGCCTGCTGCAACAAACCCCAGGATCAGTTCGACAGCCGCCAGGCCGAGACCATCGCTCGCCTCAAAGCCATCGCACCAACACAAACCGGTGAACTCAACAGCGGCGACAAGCGCTGCCTGGTGCCGCTGACCGTTGCCGACCTGGCCGACCTCTACGACGCCTACCCGCAAGCTCGCTTGTTGGCGGGCGGCACCGACCTGGCGCTGGAAGTCACCCAATTCCACCGCACGCTGCCGGTGATGATCTACGTCGGCAACATTGAGGAAATGAAGCGCATCGACAACTTCGATGACCGCCTGGAAATCGGCGCCGCCACCGCCCTCTCCGACTGCTACACCGCGCTGCACCACGAATACCCGGACTTCGGCGAGCTGCTGCATCGCTTCGCTTCCCTGCAGATCCGCAACCAAGGCACCCTGGGCGGCAACATCGGCAACGCCTCGCCGATCGGTGATTCGCCGCCCCTGCTGATCGCCTTGGGCGCGCAGATCGTCTTGTGCAAAGGCGAAACCCGCCGCACCTTGGCGCTGGAAGATTACTTCATCGACTACCGCGTCACCGCGCGCCAGGACAGCGAGTTCATCGAGAAGATCATCGTGCCCAAAGGCCACGCATTGTTCCGCGCCTACAAAGTTTCCAAGCGCCTGGACGATGATATTTCCGCCGTCTGCGCCGCGTTCAACCTGAAGATCGAAAACGGGGTGATCAACGAGGCCCGCGTTGCGTTCGGCGGCATGGCCGCCACGCCAAAACGCGCCAAAAGCTGCGAGGCCGCGTTGGTGGGTGCCACCTGGAATTCCGCCACCGTGGAAAAAGCCTGCGCCGCCCTGGCCGAGGATTTCACCCCGCTGTCGGACTTCCGCGCCAGCAAGGAATACCGCCTGCTCAGCGCGCAGAACCTGCTGCGCAAATACTTCATCGAACTGCAAACGCCGCACATCGAGACTCGGGTGACCGCTTATGTCTAACCATCACGCCGTCGTTAAAACCCAGGCTGAACTGGCCGAGCTGTTCGCCCAGGACCTGACCTCCGGGGTCGGTCGCAGCGTCAAACATGACAGCGCCGCCAAGCACGTGTCCGGTGAAGCGCAGTACATTGATGACCGCCTGGAATTCCCCAACCAATTGCACCTGTATGCGCGCATGTCGGACCGCGCCCACGCCCGCATCCTCAGCATCGACACCGCGCCCTGCTATGCCTTTGAAGGCGTGCGCATTGTCATCACCCATGAAGACGTGCCGGGGCTGAAAGACATCGGCCCGTTGATGCCAGGTGATCCATTGCTGGCCATCGACACCGTGCAGTTCGTCGGCCAGGTCGTGCTGGCGGTTGCCGCTCGCGACCTGGAAACCGCACGCAAAGCCGCGATGGCCGCGGTGATCGAATACGAAGACTTGGAGCCGGTGCTGGACGTGGTCGAGGCCTTCCGCAAGAAGCATTTCGTGCTCGACAGCCACACTCACCAACGCGGCGATTCGGCCGGCGCCTTGGCCACGGCGAAAAACCGTATCCAGGGCACCCTGCATATCGGCGGCCAGGAACACTTCTACCTGGAAACCCAGATCTCTTCGGTGATGCCCACCGAAGACGGCGGCATGATCGTCTACTGCTCCACGCAGAACCCCACCGAAGTGCAGAAACTGGTGGCCGAAGTGCTGGACGTGTCGATGAATAAAATCGTCGTCGACATGCGCCGCATGGGCGGTGGTTTCGGCGGCAAGGAAACCCAGGCCGCCAGCCCCGCGTGCCTGTGCGCGGTGGTTGCACGTCTCACCGGCCAGCCGACCAAGATGCGCCTGCCGCGCGTCGAAGACATGCTGATGACCGGCAAGCGCCACCCCTTCTATATCGAATACGACGTGGGCTTTGACGACAGCGGCCGCCTGCACGGGATCAACCTGGAACTGGCCGGCAACTGCGGTTGCTCGCCGGACCTGTCGAACTCGATTGTCGACCGCGCGATGTTCCACTCCGACAACTCGTACTACCTGGGCGACGCCACGGTCAACGGCCATCGCTGCAAGACCAACACCGCGTCCAATACCGCCTATCGCGGCTTCGGCGGCCCACAAGGCATGGTTGCCATCGAAGAAGTGATGGACGCCATCGCCCGCCATCTGGCGCTCGACCCGCTGGCGGTGCGCAAGGTCAATTACTACGGCAAGACCGAGCGCAACGTCACCCACTACTACCAGACCGTCGAGCACAACATGCTCGAAGAGATGACTGCCGAACTGGAAGCCAGCAGCCAATACGCCGAACGCCGCGAAGCGATCCGCCTGTACAACGCCCACAGCCCGATCCTGAAAAAAGGCCTGGCATTGACCCCGGTGAAGTTCGGCATTTCGTTTACCGCCAGCTTCCTCAACCAGGCCGGTGCGCTGATCCATATCTACACCGATGGCAGCATCCACCTGAACCATGGCGGCACCGAGATGGGCCAGGGTTTGAACACCAAGGTTGCGCAGGTGGTGGCCGAAGTGTTCCAGGTGGAAATCGACCGCGTGCAGATCACCGCCACCAACACCGACAAGGTGCCCAACACCTCACCGACCGCTGCCTCCAGCGGCGCTGACTTGAACGGGAAAGCCGCGCAGAACGCCGCCGAAACCATCAAGCAGCGCCTGGTGGAATTCGCCGCGCGCAAGCACGACGTGAGCGAAGCGGACGTGGAATTCCACAACGGCCACGTGCGCGTGCGGGATCAGATCCTCACCTTCGAGGCGCTGATCCAGCAGGCGTATTTCGCCCAGGTTTCGCTCTCCAGTACCGGCTTCTACAAGACCCCGAAAATCTTCTATGACCGTAGCCAGTCGCGCGGTCGGCCGTTCTACTACTTCGCCTTCGGCGCGGCCTGCTGCGAAGTGATCGTCGACACCCTGACCGGCGAATACAAGATGTTGCGCACCGACATCCTCCACGACGTCGGCGCCTCGCTGAACCCGGCCATCGACATTGGCCAGGTCGAAGGCGGCTTTATCCAAGGCATGGGCTGGCTGACCATGGAAGAGCTGGTGTGGAACAACAAGGGCAAGCTGATGACCAACGGCCCGGCCAGCTACAAGATCCCGGCCGTGGCGGACATGCCGTTGGACCTGCGGGTGAAGCTGGTGGAAAACCGCAAGAACCCCGAAGACACGGTGTTCCATTCCAAAGCCGTGGGCGAACCGCCGTTCATGCTCGGCATTGCGTCGTGGTGCGCGATCAAGGATGCGGTGGCGAGTCTGGGTGACTATCGCCATCAGCCCAAGATTGATGCGCCAGCGACGCCGGAGCGGGTGTTGTGGGGGTGTGAGCAGATGCGCAAGTTGACGGCGGCGAAGGCTGTCGAAACCGAAAACGAGTTGGCCTCACTCTGAGCCGAGGTGACTATGAACAACTGGATCAGCGCCCTCGCCGACCTGCAAAACCGGGGTGAACCCTGCGTCCTGGTAACCATCATCGAAGAGCTCGGCTCCACGCCGCGCAATGCCGGTTCGAAGATGGTGATCAGCGCCGCCCAGACTTTCGACACCATCGGCGGCGGGCACCTGGAATACAAGGCGATGCAGATCGCCCGCGAGATGCTCGTACGCGGTCAGCAGAACACCCATCTGGAGCGCTTCAGCCTGGGCGCCAGCCTGGGCCAGTGCTGCGGTGGCGTGACCGTGCTGCTGTTCGAGCCCATGGGCCAGGTGCAGGCGCAGATCGCGGTATTTGGCGCCGGCCACGTCGGCCGTGCGCTGGTGCCGTTGCTGGCTAGCCTGCCGTGCCGGGTGCGCTGGATCGATTCGCGGGATCAGGAGTTTCCGGAACATATCCCACAGGGAGTGCGTAAAATCGTCAGCGAAGAGCCGGTCGACGAAATCGCCGACCTGCCAGTGGGCAGTTACTGCATCGTCATGACCCATAATCACGCGCTGGACCTGGAACTCACCGCTGCCCTGCTCAAGCGCAATGACTTTGCCTACTTCGGCCTGATCGGCTCGAAGACCAAACGGGTCAAGTTCGAACACCGCCTGCGTGATCGCGGTTTCGATGCCGCGCAGTTGCAACGCATGCGCTGCCCCATGGGCCTCACCGAGGTGAAGGGCAAGTTGCCGGTGGAAATCGCCATTTCCATCGCCGGCGAAATCATCGCCACCTATAACGCCAATTTCGGCCAGCACACCGCCAGCGCCGAACCTATTGCCAAACTGCTGCCGGCTTCACGTCGCAGCCAAGCCCTTTGAATTGAGATCACCATGCCTTTGACTCGCAAAGCCTACCGTGCCGCCCTTTTGCACAGCATCGCCGACCCTGCTGAAGTGGGGATCGAAGCCTCCTACGAATATTTCGAAGACGGCCTGCTGGTGATCGAAAACGGTCAGATCAGTGCCCTTGGTCATGCCAGCGATTTGCTGCCAACCCTGCCTGCCGACATCGAAATCACCCATTACCAGGACGCGCTGATCACGCCCGGCCTGATCGACACCCACATCCACCTGCCGCAAACCGGCATGGTCGGCGCCTATGGCGAACAGTTGCTGGACTGGCTCAACACCTACACCTTCCCGTGCGAAAGCCAGTTCGCCGACAAGGCCCACGCCGAAGAAGTCGCGGATATTTTCATCAAGGAACTGCTGCGCAACGGCACCACCACCGCGCTGGTGTTTGGCAGTGTGCATCCGCAGTCGGTGAATGCGTTCTTCGAGGCTGCCGAGAAGCTCGACCTGCGCATGATCGCCGGCAAGGTGATGATGGACCGCAATGCGCCGGACTACCTGACCGACACCGCTGAATCCGGCTACCAGGAAAGCAAGGCGCTGATCGAACGCTGGCACGGCAGGGGCCGCCTGCACTACGCGGTCACCCCACGTTTTGCGCCGACCAGCACGCCCGAGCAACTGGCGCTGGCGGGGCAACTGTTGGGGGAATACCCGGACCTGTACATGCAGACTCACATCAGTGAGAACAAGCAGGAAGTCGAGTGGGTGAAGGAACTGTTCCCAGAGCGCAACGGCTATCTGGATGTGTACGACCACTACAAACTACTGGGCGAGCGCTCGGTGTTTGCCCATGGCGTGCACCTGTGTGATGACGAGTGTGCACGTTTGGCGCAGACCGGTTCGGCGGTCGCGTTTTGCCCGACCTCGAACCTCTTCCTCGGCAGCGGTTTGTTCAACCTGCCGATGGCTGAGAAGCACAAACTGAATGTGGGCTTGGGCACGGACGTGGGCGGCGGCACCAGCTTCTCGCTGCTGCAAACCTTGAACGAAGCCTACAAGGTCATGCAATTGCAGGGTGCGCGGTTGAGCCCGTTCAAATCGCTGTACCTGGCAACGCTGGGCGGTGCGCGTGCATTGCGCTTGGAAGACAAGATCGGCACGTTGCAACCGGGCACCGATGCGGACTTTTTGGTGTTGGATTACAACGCCACGCCGCTGCTGAGCTACCGCTTGAAGCAGGCGAAGAACATTGCCGAGACGTTATTTGTGCTGATGACGCTGGGGGATGACCGGACGGTGTTGCAGACGTATGCAGCCGGGCAGCTGGTGCACCAGCGCTAATCCCGGAAACAAAAAATCCCCGGTTCATTACACATGAACCGGGGATTTTTTTGACTGTTACAACTTGATCGAAGAACGACCCGGCTTCTTGGTCTGCAACAAATGCGAGAACACCGCATGCAGATCATCCGATGCGCTCTCTTCATCGAGGTTGAGCTTGCTGTCGATGTGATCCATGTGATGCATCATCAGGTTCACCGCCAACGCCGCGTCCCGCGCTTCGATCGCATCGATCAATTGGGTGTGCTCGTCGTAGGAACAGTGCGAGCGGTTGCCGCTTTCGTACTGGGCGATGATCAATGAGGTCTGGGACACCAGGCTGCGCTGGAAGCTGATCAGCGGCGCGTTCTTCGCCGCTTCGGCCAGCTTGAGGTGGAATTCGCCGGAGAGGCGGATACCGGCGCCACGATCGCCACGGGAAAAGCTGTCGCGCTCGTCGTTGACCATCTGGCGCAGCTCAGCCAGTTGTTCGGCCGTGGCGTGCTGGACGGCCAGTTCAGTGATCGCCCGCTCCACCAGACGCCGCGCAAGGAACACCTGGCGGGCTTCCTCGACGCTCGGGCTGGCCACCACCGCACCGCGATTGGGCCGCAGCAGGACCACGCCTTCATGGGCCAGGCGCGACAGGGCGCGGCGAATGATGGTGCGGCTCACGCCAAAGATTTCGCCCAGTGCCTCTTCACTCAATTTGGTGCCGGGTGCCAGGCGTTGTTCGAGGATCGCCTCGAAGATATGCGCGTAGACGATATCGTCCTGGGTTCCGCTGCGACCGGCCTTGCCGGCTCGCGGTTGTTTCTTGAGAGGTTGCAACTGTTCGTTCATGGGCACTCGGGTTTGGAGAACGGCGGCGAATTAACGGTAATACGTCAACAGCGGGTCGCTGGCAAGTATCACCTAAAAACAGGGCACATTGTACACAACCGGATGCGCCAACACACTGTACGGCTGTTTGCGCCGTCGGCTGTATTGCAATGAGTCGTTACGTTTGAGTTTAGGCTTGAATCCGTGCCGACAACGGCAAAAATCCAGGTAAAAGGAACACCTCTCCATGAACGACGCCACCCAAGCGCCTTTGCGCCCGCTGGCCGACACTTCTCCCTCGGCCATTGTAGCCGGCTTCATCGCCATGATGACCGGCTACACCAGCTCCCTGGTCCTGATGTTCCAGGCCGGGCAAGCCGCCGGTTTGACCACGGCGCAGATTTCTTCATGGATCTGGGCGATTTCCATCGGCATGGCGGTGTGCAGCATCGGCTTGTCCCTGCGCTATCGCACGCCGATCACCATTGCCTGGTCGACGCCGGGCGCGGCGCTGCTGATCACCAGCCTGGGCGGTGTGAGTTATGGCGAGGCCATCGGTGCCTACATCACCTGTGCGGTGCTGGTGACGATCTGCGGGCTGACCGGCAGCTTTGAAAAACTGGTCAAGCGCATCCCGGCGTCACTGGCGGCGGCCTTGCTGGCGGGGATTCTGTTCAAGATCGGCAGCGAGATCTTCGTCGCCGCGCAGCATCGCACCGGGCTGGTACTGGGAATGTTCTTCACTTACCTGGTGATCAAGCGCCTGTCGCCACGCTATGCGGTACTGGCTGCGCTGGTAATCGGCACCGTATTGTCGGGGTTGATGGGGCTGCTGGACTTCAGTGGTTTTGACCTGGAAGTGGCGACGCCGGTGTGGACCACGCCGCACTTCTCGCTGGCCGCAACCATCAGCATCGGCATCCCGCTGTTCGTGGTGGCGATGACGTCGCAGAACATGCCCGGCGTCGCGGTGCTTCGGGCCGACGGTTACAACGTGCCCGCCTCGCCCCTGATCACCGCGACCGGCCTGGCCTCCCTGGTGTTGTCGCCGTTCGGCTCCCACGGTATCAACCTGGCGGCGATCAGCGCGGCCATCTGCACCGGTCCCCATGCTCATGAAGACCGTAACAAACGCTACACCGCTGCCGTGTGGTGCGGAGTGTTCTACGGGATTGCCGGGGTGTTTGGCGCGACCTTGGCGGCGTTGTTCGCAGCCTTGCCCAAGGAGCTGGTGCTGTCGATTGCGGCGTTGGCGCTGTTTGGCTCGATCATCAATGGCTTGAGCATCGCCATGAATGAGCCGAAGGAACGGGAAGCGGCGCTGATCACCTTTATGGTCACGGCGTCCGGCTTGACGCTGTTTTCCATCGGGTCGGCGTTCTGGGGGATTGTGGCGGGGGTATTGACGTTGCTGATTCTGAACTGGCGCAAGGCATAAAAAAACGGCGACCCTGAGGTCGCCGTTTTTTTTAGTATCACTTAGCCGCGTTGATCGGCTTTTCCGGATACCACACGTCCAGCAGTGGGCTGACTTCAGCGCTTTTCAGTTCGCTGCGGCCTTTGAGCCAGCTTTCAACAGCTACGCGCTGTTCTTCGTTGACCGAGCCACGCTTCTGCAGGCAAACCAGACCGAAGTCATCGCCGCCAACATAGCCCAGACCATTGGCTTCCATGGCTTCTTTGATGAATGCTTCGAGGAAAGCGTCGGTAGCTTCTTCACTCAGGTCTTCTTTGAAGTCCAGGTTCAGTTCGAAACCCAGCTCTTGAAATTCATCAACGCACAGTTTTTTGCGCAGACGCTGGGAACGGTTAGTCGCCATTGGAACAATCCTCATAAGTAATAACGGGCGGCACTTTAGCAGTTTAAGGCGGCGATTGCCCGACTCTCTAGGACAGGCGGCAATTTGCCTGCAAAAAAAAACGCAGAATACCAGCTATGGTTCAGCTACAAGTGGCTCCACCTTGGGGCATAATGTCGACACTTTCATGACCATTGAGGGATTTTTCTTATTTACCCCTCGCCTTTTTCACCCTCCTCAGCAGTAGGGTTTTACTTCTTATGATCAAATCTTTGCGTTCTGTGTTTTTTGCCGGTCTTATTCTGCCACTGGCCTTTTCCGTCTCCGCTGCCCCCGTCAACAACACCCTGCCGCCGAATGTTCAACAGGCGCTGGCCAAAGCCAAGCTGCAAAACACTGCGTTGTCCTTGGTAATGATCCCCCTGAACGGTCCCGGCACGCCGACCGTGTTCAACGCTGACGTCTCCGTGAACCCGGCGTCGACCATGAAGCTGGTCACCACCTACGCGGCCCTGGAGATGCTCGGCCCGAACCACCAGTGGAAAACCGAGTTCTACACCGACGGCACCCTCAGCGGTGGCGTGTTGCACGGCAACCTCTACCTCAAGGGCGGCGGCGACCCCAAGCTGAACATGGAAAAACTCTGGCTGCTGATGCGCGACCTGCGTGCCAACGGCGTACAGCAAGTCACCGGCGACCTGGTGCTGGACCGTGGCTTCTTCAACCAGCCGCTGTTGCCGGAGTTCAATGACGATGGCAATGACGAGAACAAACCGTTCCTGGTCAAGCCGGACGCGCTGCTGGTCAACCTCAAGGCCCTGCGTTTTGTAACGCGCAATGACTCCGGCCGCGTACTGGTGTCGGTCGAACCGCCGATTGCCAGCATTCGCATCGACAACCAGGTCAAGGTCTCCAACGCCAAGCAGTGCACCGGTGATGTGCGCTACAACCCGGTCATCGCCGCCGATGGCAGTGTGACGGTCACCGTCAGCGGCCAATTGGCCGATGGCTGCAGCTCGCAGACTTATCTGTCATTGCTCGACCACGCCACCTACACCGCCGGCGCCGTGCGCGCGATCTGGCAGGAACTGGGTGGCACCATCCAGGGCCGTGATATCCAGGCGCCAGTGCCCAAGGATGCCAAGGTACTGGCCCGGGCCTTCTCGCCGGACCTGGCGGAAATCATTCGCGACATCAACAAATACAGTAACAACACCATGGCCCAGCAGCTGTTCCTGAGCCTGGGCGCGCAGTTCCGCAACGACGCGGACGGCGACGATGCCAAGGCAGCCCAACGTGTGGTGCGCCAGTGGCTGGCGAAGAAAGGCATCACCGCGCCGCACCTGGTGATGGAAAACGGTTCCGGCCTGTCCCGCGCCGAACGCGTCAGCGCCCGCGAAATGGCGGCCATGCTGCAAGCCGCGTGGAAGAGCCCTTACGCTGCCGAATACATCAGCTCGATGCCGATCGCCGGCACCGACGGCACCATGCGCAAGCGCCTGAAGACTACTGCCATGCGCGGCGAAGCCCACGTCAAGACCGGTACTTTGAACACCGTGCGTGCCATCGCCGGGTTCAGCCGCGACAATAACGGCAATACCTGGGCCGTGGTGGCGATCCTCAACGATCCAAAACCATGGGGTGCTTCGTCGGTGCTGGATCAGGTGTTGCTCGACCTGTACCGCCAGCCGAAGGCAGTGGCGGCCGCTCCGGTCCTTTAAAAGGTAACGCAGTCCCCATGTGGGAGCGGGCTTGCTCGCGAATGCGGAGTATCAGTCGCCAAATGGAGTGGCTGGTCTACCGCATTCGCGAGCAAGCCCGCTCCCACATTGGCCTGCGGCGGTCTCAGGCGCGCAGTCTTTCAGCCTCCACCCGGTCCCTGCCCGCCTGCTTGGCCACATACACGGCCGAGTCGGCGCGTAGCAGCAACCCGTCAATGCCTTCATCCACCCGCCAGCTGGCCACGCCAAAGCTGGCGGTGACGATGCCCACCGGTTCCATCGGCGCACTGCGCAGCGACGTCCACAATTCCATCGCCAGGCTGTAGGCCTGTTCGCCATCGGTGTGCGGGCACAGCACCATGAACTCCTCGCCACCCAGGCGACAGAACACATCGGTGCGGCGCAGGCGCTGGCTGATGCGTTTGCACAACTCCTGCAACACCCCATCGCCGACGGCGTGTCCGTGCTGGTCGTTGATGCGTTTGAAGTGATCGATATCCAGCATGATCACCGACAAGTTGCCCGAAGTCCGGTTGAGCCTCACCATCTCGGCCTTGAGGCGATCCTGGAAATAGCGACGGTTATGGATGCCGGTCAAAGAGTCGGTGATGGACAGCGCACGCAGCTCTTCTTCCACCCGCTTCAGATCGGAAATATCCGACACGTAGCCATGCCACAACGTACCGCCTGCGGGTAACTCTTCCGGGGTCGCCTCGCCCCGAATCCAACGCAGGCCGCGTTGCGGCAACAGCACGCGGTATTCCTCGCGCCAATGGCTCAACTGCAATGCTGACAAGCGGATCGAAGCACGCACGCGTTCCGCATCCAGCGGGTGGATGCGCTCGAAGACCTGCTTCGCATCCTGCTGCAACACATTCGGTTCGATTTCATAGATGTCGCGCATGCCGTCGCTGGCGTAGATGAATTTCCAGTTGTCCTGGGGTTCCAGGGTGAACTGGAAGATCCCGCCGGGCACATGGGCGCTGAGTTTCTTGAGCAGGCGGTCGCGGGCCGCCAAGGCCTCGTAGGCACGTTTCTGTTCGGTAATGTCCAGGTAGATCGCCAGGTGGCCGATCCACAAACCATGGTCGTCCAGCAACACCGTGGCCAGCATGTTCACAGTCAACTGGGTGCCGTTTTCGCGGATCAAGGTCCATTCGCGGGCTTCGTGCAGCGTGTCCGGGCTCTCTACCAGCATCGCCTGGCTGGCGGGAATACGCTTGCCCAACGCCACACTCAGGCTGGCCGCGCGCGCCTCCAGCTCAGGCGCCAGGTGCAGGCTTTCCAGTGTGTGCGTGCCCACCACGTGATCGGCCTTGAAACCCAGCATCTGCTCGGCACCGGCGTTGAAGGTATTGATGACGCCGCGCAGGTCGGTGGCAATGATCGCCACCTGGGTCGCGGCATTCAGCACACTGCGCAATTGGCCATGGGCGCCACGCAATTCCTGTTCACGCAGGCGCAACTGGGCAGTGCGTTGTTCCACCAGCTTCACGGCGCGCTGGCGTTGGCTGACCAGCACATAAAGCAAGGCACTGAGCAGCAGGCTGAGCAGGCCGCCCATGGTCAGGATGGTGTTCAGCGAGGAATGGTTGGCCTGGTCGAACACCTGGCTGGGGCGCAGTTTCAGGGCGTACACATGGTCACCCAGCGTGAGGCGGCGCGCGCCGACCAAGTCGCTGCTGCCTACCTCATTGCTGGACTCGAAGAGCACGCGTTTCTGCAGATCGGACGTGTCGATGATCTGCATCACCAAGTTGTCTCGGTCCGGCTTGGGCAAGCCGTCGGCTACCAGCTGGCGCATGCTGATTACGGCCATTACATAGCCGTAGGGCTCGTTCTGGGATTGATCAGAGGTGGGCAAATGGCTGACCGGCGCGACCAGTAAAACCCCGGTGGCATAGGCCGGCTCCACCCCCACCAATTGCATGGGCTGGGACACCGCCAGCTTGCCGGTCTTCTGCGCACGTTCAAGGGTTGAACGGCGCAGGGGCTGGGCCAGAAGGTCAAAACCGAGGGGGGCGCCCAGCAAGCTTTGGGTCTGGCTGTACAGCACCGGCACGTATTCGTCGCGCTCGAGCGCCGGGGCCAGTTCGCCAGCCGAATTCAATTCGCGGATGAAAAAGGGGGCACCGCGTTGGCTGGATACCTCTTGCTCGAACTGGCTGCGCTGTTCGCGATACACCCGTGGCGCCCAGGAGTAAGCACGGGCGCGCAACAACAAGGGCTGGGCAAAACCGTCGAATTCTTCGCGGGACACATCATCGGAGTTGACGAAGAAGCGCCGCAGGCTGTTCAGCCGTTGCTCCTGGTCTTCGAAACGCTCCTGCAGGCGGGTGTAGCGCTCATTGACCAGCAATTGAAAGCGCTGGCGCACCTGTTGCTGATAGAGGTCGGCGGCCGCCCAGGCGACAATCGCGGTCAAGGCAAACCCTGCCAGTAACACCACCAATGCCACCAGCCAAGCCGACGCCTGCTCACTGATAAAGCCTAGGATTTTCGGGCGAACGGCTTGCAACGGCATAGGCAACACTCACAACGCCAGCGTGCGGGGGGTGTCACTTTGGCTAGGCCTTAAGTTATAGCCATCGGCCCTGGGTTTGACCAGCGTAAAAAAGCCGCAAGCCCGGAATAATCCAGGCTTGCGGCTTTTTGGTGCAGCAATCAGCGTGCGGTGATTTTCCACGCCCGGTGGATCTTGGCATTGCGCGCAAAATCCGGGTCGATGGTCTTGTCGCTGATCTCCTCGACCGCATAGCGTTCGCTGAGGTTGTCCTCCAGCGCGAACTTGCGGAAGTTGTTCGAGAAGTACAGCACGCCGCCCGGTGCCAGGCGCGCCATGGCCAGGTCGAGCAACTGCACGTGGTCGCGCTGTACGTCGAAGATGCCTTCCATGCGCTTGGAGTTGGAGAAGGTCGGCGGGTCGATGAAGATCAGGTCGAACTCATCGCGGCTGGCCTCCAGCCACGCCATCACGTCACCCTGCTCCAGACGGTTCTTGTCGGAGAAACCGTTGAGGGAGAAGTTGCGACGCGCCCAGTCCAGGTAGGTCTTGGACAGGTCGACACTGGTGGTGCTGCGCGCGCCGCCCTTGGCCGCGTGCACACTGGCGGTGGCGGTGTAGCAGTACAGGTTGAGGAAGCGCTTGCCGGCCGCTTCTTTCTGGATGCGCATGCGCATCGGGCGGTGGTCGAGGAACAGGCCGGTGTCCAGGTAGTCGGTGAGGTTGACCAGCAACTTCACGCCGCCTTCGCTGACTTCGGTGAACTTGCCCTGGGCGCTCTGGCGCTCGTACTGCTTGGTGCCGCTCTGACGCTCACGACGCTTGACCACCACGCGGCTCTTGTCGATGTTCAGCGCCTGGGGAATCGCCGCCAAGGCATCGAACATGCGTGCGGAGGCTTTTTCCGGGTCGATGGATTTCGGTGCGGCGTATTCCTGCACGTGGACCCAATCGTGGTACAGGTCGATGGCCATGGAGTATTCCGGCATGTCGGCGTCGTACACACGGTAGCAATCCACGCCTTCACGCTTGGCCCACTTGCCCAGCAGCTTGAGGTTTTTCTGCAGGCGGTTGGCGAACATCTGCCCGCCTTCGCTCAGGCGCGCCTGCTCGACCACAGGTGCCGGAGCAGGTTTGATCGGGTTGCCGTTCTTGTTGTACTGGCGCTCTTGCGGCTCAGCCGGTGCTTGATCGTAAGCGGCTTGCTCACGCTCAGCCTGGCGCTGTTCCGGGGTGCGACGCTCACCGGTGACGAACTGGTCTGGATTGACCTTGATCAGCAGCAGCTTGCACGGCAACGCGCCGTTCCAGAACGAATACTGTTTGTGGCTGCGGATGCCCATGCGCTTGCCCAGGTCCGGCGCGCCGGTGAACACCGCCGCTTCCCAGCCCATGCACGCCTGGCGCAGGCGCTCGCCGAGGTTCTGGTAGAGGTACAACAGGCTGGCTTCGTCACCCAGACGCTCGCCGTACGGCGGGTTGCAGATGACCAGGCCTTTCTGGTTCTGGTCCGGACGCGGCTCGAAGGTGCCGACTTCGCCCTGGTACACCTTGATCCAATGGCTCAGGCCTGCGCGTTCGATGTTGTTGCGCGCGGGTTGGATCAAGCGGGGGTCGGCTTCGTAGCCTCGGATCCACAGGGGCGGCTTGTTCATGCCGATGGCGGCGCGTTCGGCAGCCTCTGCGTGCAGCTTCTTCCACAGCGCCGGGACGTGGCCCAGCCAAGTGGTGAATCCCCACAGTTCACGATTCAGGTTGGGCGCCATGTCGGCGGCGATCATCGCGCCTTCCACCAGGAAGGTGCCCACGCCGCACATCGGGTCGCTCAGCGCGCCGCCTTCAGCGGCAATACGTGGCCAGCCTGCACGGATCAGGATCGCGGCGGCCAGGTTTTCCTTCAACGGTGCCGCGCCTTGCTGCAGGCGGTAACCGCGCTGGTGCAAGCTGTGGCCGGACAAGTCGAGGGACAGGATGGCTTCGCCACGGTCCAGACGCAGGTGGATGCGCAGGTCCGGGTTGATCTTGTCGATGGACGGGCGTTCGCCGGTCGGCGTGCGCAGCTTGTCGACGATCGCATCCTTGACCTTCAGCGCGCCGAAGTGAGTGTTGTCGATACCCGAGCCGTGACCGCTGAATTCAACAGCCAAGGTACCGTCCGGCACCATGTGGTCGGCCCACTCGATATCCAGCACGCCGTGGTAGAGGTCTTCGGCGTCCTTCATCGGGAAGCGCTTGAGCACCAACAATACGCGGTTTGCCAGGCGCGACCAGAGGCACAGGCGGTAGGCGGTTTCCATGTCGGCCATGCCGCGCACGGCCGAGGTGTGCTCGCGGGCTTCCTCAAGGCCAAGCCCGACGGCTTCCTCGATCAGCAGGCCTTCGAGGCCCTTGGGGCAGGTGAGGAAGAGTTCAAAACGGTCCGACATGGGGCATTCCAGGCTTTTCAGCAATAAATGAACGGGCGACGCATCGCCGGCTCGGTTTTCAATCAAGCACTTTTCTTGAAGAGTGCTCGCGTGGCACGAATGTGCCGTCCCACCCCGTCCGACAGGCCCTTGGGCCTTTATTGACGGGGCAGATAAACAATTAGCTGTAACAAAAAGAAATATTCCGACCCTTCGTCGAATAATAACCGACTGCAACGGGCGGACATTCTCACTAAAGGATTAAACCCATCCTCTATGCAGGGTGCATCATAGCTGGCTTTGCCCCACAAATGGGGCGAAAAGCCATCCCAGCTTATGGCTATAGCATCGTTATCGTTACGTGCTTATGACAAAACGATCATTGAATCCATGTGACCTATTGGTTAGAACTCAACACAGGTTGGCGCCGTAACGACGCCGACACATAGGCTCGCCACGCCGGCAGCGAGCCCACCAACGGCAGAAAAACTCTGCCCGGCCCCAAGCGGGGCCGAAGGATATCAAGACAGTCAACAAGTGAGGGAAACACCCTATGAGAAGACTTAAGCGTGATCCGTTGGAAAGAGCATTTTTACGCGGATATCAATATGGCGTTCATGGCAAATCCCGTGAGCTTTGCCCATTTACTCTACCGTCGGTACGCCAAGCCTGGATCAACGGCTGGCGAGAAGGACGCGGCGACAACTGGGACGGTATGACTGGCACTGCGGGAATCCACAGACTCAACGAACTTCACGCCGTCGGCTAATCAAGGGCAACTAATTCCGACATCACCACCGATGAAGATTTAACGACTTAACCACGCACGCCCCATCCGGGCGGCGGGCTTCGGCCCAGGGGGCTCCTTGATGGAGCCCTTTTTAATGGGCGCAGTTCAGGCTTTTGGCAGTGCTGCGATAGCGTCCACCGACTGGCGGATCAGCGCCGGGCCCTTGTAGATAAAGCCGGAGTACAACTGCACCAGGCTGGCACCTGCGGCGATCTTCTCCGCTGCGTGCTTGCCTTCGGTGATGCCTCCTGCGGCGATGATCGGCAAACGCCCAGCCAGTTCGGCGGCCAGCACCTTGACGATATGAGTGCTCTGCTCACGTACTGGAGCACCGGACAGACCGCCCGCCTCATCACCATGGGCCAGGCCTTCGACACCGACGCGGCTGAGAGTGGTGTTGGTCGCGATCACCGCGTCCATGCCCGCGTCCACCAGGGCCTGGGCGACCAGTACGGTTTCTTCGTCACTCATGTCCGGGGCAATCTTGATCGCCAGCGGCACGCGCTTGCCATGGCGCACGGCCAGGTCTTCCTGGCGCTGGCGCAGGGCTTCCAGCAATTGCTTGAGGGAGTCACCGAACTGCAGGCTGCGCAGGCCCGGCGTGTTAGGTGAACTGACGTTGACCGTGACATAGCTGGCGTGGGCGTAGACCTTGTCCAGGCAGATCAGGTAATCGTCAACGGCACGCTCGACCGGCGTATCGAAGTTCTTGCCGATATTGATACCGAGAATGCCCTTGTACTTCGCCGCCTGAACCCGCGACAGCAGATGATCAACGCCCAGATTGTTGAAGCCCATGCGGTTGATGATCGCCTCGGCTTCCGGCAGGCGGAAGATGCGCGGCTTGGGGTTGCCCGGCTGTGGACGTGGGGTGACGGTGCCGATTTCGACAAAACCGAAACCCAACTGCGCAAAGCCATCGATGGCCGCACCGTTTTTATCCAGGCCAGCCGCCAGGCCGACCGGGTTGGGGAAATCGAGCCCCATCACCGAGACCGGCATTTTTGCCGGAGCCTTGCATACCAGGCCATTGAGCCCCAGGCGGCCACCGGCACCGATCAGGTCCAGGGACAGATCGTGGGAAGTTTCCGGGGAAAGTTTGAACAACAGCTGGCGGGCCAGGGTATACATGGGCGGGCTAGACTCGGAGGCGGCGAAAGGTGACGGCGATTATAGCCGGGGTGACAGGTAAGGCGCGAGGCGTGAACCCCAATCGTCAGTAACGATGCGCGACCAACTGCTCGTAATACGCCCAGATTTTCTGCGCATACTGCATGCGCAATGCCTCACGCTCGGGCCCGGCGCCTGCCCCCACATTGTACGAACCCACTGCCGTCCAGTTGTACCCAAAGCGCTGGATGAACTCGGCCAGGATCGAAGCCCCCACCTCAACCGACAAACACGGCTCGTTGAGCAACCGATCCTCAGTGATGCCCTGCTTGAGCAAGCGTGGCAGATGACTGCTGTTGATCTGCATCAGGCCGATGTCCCGGGTGCCATTACGGTTGGCATGATTCATCGCTTGGGCGCGGTTACCCGACTCTACGACGGCGATCGCCTGCAACAACTCCGGCTCGATATTGTAGTGACTGGCGGCCTCCTCCCAGCAGTAGGCCAACGCTTGATGACTGACCATCAGCGCACCCAGCACCCAGCCCTTGCTCCAGAACCTAGCCACGCTTCAACAAACCCTGGCTGACGTGCCCGCAGGCGGCACACACCTGTTGCGCACGCTCCGACACGGCGCGCACTGGACAGGTAAAGCGATACCCCCGGCCGTAGATCGTCTTGATAAACCCCTTGTCGGCACCGAGGTACTTGCGCAGCGAGTAGATGCAGCGTGTCAACGACTCCTCGGCAACCTCTCCCTGCGGCCAGCCCAGTTCCAGCAAGCGATCCTTGGTCATCAAGGCACCGTCAGACACCAACAACAGCCGCAACACCTGGCACTCCTTGGGCGGTAATTGGACATCCGAACCCTCACCGGTCAGGCGGCCGTGGTGATGCAGGGTCCAACGTGCGAACACCAGGGAAGTCGCCGTCTCTCCATCATCCATGACGGCCATGCTTACCTCGGCATCCGACTGCTGACATTGAAGCCCTCATTTCAATCACTGACCCATGCACCCATGTCACGACTATAAAAACCTGGCTCACGACTCACACTAGGAAAAAACCCATACATCCAGCGGCTTTTGAAAACGTGCTGTAAGACGTTTCGCTACCCCTCTTCCACAGGCAGCCACGCTTGATACACCTCATGCAACTCAACCCCCAGTCGGTCCTCCAACTGCACCAGCTCGCCCAAGGCCAGCAGTTGCCCGTTCACCCGGACTTCCACGCTGTGGATGATCTCCGGGGCCAACGGCAGCACCTTTCCGGGTGCAAAGGCCGCCAGCCGCCTGCGGCTGATCAGTTGTTCCTGCAGAAGAATTTCCAGATGCATGGGTTAACACCTTGTTTACGGTGAGACATCGCGCTGCGGTCGCACAAACGCACGCTGGACACGCTCGTATTGCGACGCAGTCAGGGGCGGTGGCCCTCCCGCCTCTTCCTGCCCCTTCAATTCACTACCCACCGCCCTGGCCTGGATCACAAACAGGCGCACTTGGGCTGCACGACCTGCCGCGCGCCCTTCTGATTCCCGTTGAAACGCCCCCAGCCACAGGCGTCTGCCCTGAGGCACTCGGACCACGCTGTTGATGCCGATCCGCCCCACCGCCGCATTTTTTTCGCGCTGCCCCGACTCACTCACCTGGCGCCCTTCGTCCACCGCCAGGCGCATCTCAATCTGGTTGCCCTCGCCAAAACGCGGCAGCACGCTGACCTGGGTGCCATAACGCATCGGTTTCCAGTCAGCGCGATCATCTCCGCGGGGCGGTAGATAAAACGTGTGATTGTCCTGAAACACCGCCGGCACATTCTCCTGGGTGAGGATCACCGGCAACGTCACCACCTTCGCCCGTCGACGGCGCTCCAATGCACCTACCTTCGCCATAAGCTGGCTATCGTCCAGGGGAGCCAAGACGCGCGTGGTCGACGCCTTCGGTTGTTCGTCCGAATCCAGGCCCAACTTCTTCAATTCATCGCGCTCAACATCCACCAGCCACAGCGAAACCTCGATCGCTCGCTTGGGCACGTCGAGTTCCGCCACCAGTTTCTGGATGAAACTCACCTGGGCCGGCTTGCCCTTGATCAACAGGCTGTTGCTGTCCGGGTAAGCGATCACGCCCAGGCTCTTGTCCGAGAGCAAGCCCTTTTGCTCGCTGGCCAACAAGGTCTCGATCATCGACGCCATCCCCGGCACGGTGACCGGGTTGTCGCGCGTGCCGTACTGTCGATCCACTACATCAGTGTTGAGCACCTGGACGACGGCAAAAGACTGAGCGCCCACCCGCAATTCCGCCCGTTGCCGGTCCATCAGCTGAGCCAGACGCAGCACCTGGTCGATGTAATTCGGCGGGCCGGAGACAGAAAACGTGCGTGCTCCGCTTTCACGCAACGGATAGCGCGACGCATCGAGGCCGGAGCGCCGCATGAGGTTACGCAGCCTGTCGACGGAGATATGCCGCAAGGTCACCGCAGAGCTCTTAGCTTCACCCGCGTCATAGACATACAACGCTTGCCCGTCGCTGTACCAGATCAACCCTTGCTCAAGTGCAACCGCCTCCAGGGCCTGTTGAGGCGCATCAAAATCCAGTGCTGCGCTGAGGCGTTTGCGTGCAACTTCGCGACTGACAACGATGGGCAACCCAAGTGGCACCGACAGCGCAGTGAACACGGTATGCAGGCTCTCGTCCTGCGCTTGGTAAAGCTCGCCCCAGGCCAGCGCACTAATCAGTAGCAGCACGACAAACAACAGTCGGCGGTACAGCCAGAGGCGAGGCATCGTTGCTGGGACTTCGGCGTACACCGTGGGCTTTCCTGGGGGGCTGGCAGTGGGAGAGTCGCCATACTGAGAGCCCGCCCGCTTTCAATCTTGATGGAAAGTTGATGACGCTCCAGGCCCAGCCTGCCGTGGCATGTGCCTTGCTATGAACTCTGTATCAGAGCACGCGCCAACGGCGGAGCGAGCTTACGGACAAAGGCGTCGTTACCCGCGTTGGCTTACATCGCCATCTGAGGGAACGACGCTTTTTTTTGAAAGAAAAGGTAGGTGTTGATGAACGATTCGGTTGGCAACAGCCCGATGAACGACCCGCTGGCCTGGGTCAACGGCAGTGATGCCCCGGAAAAGAGCAGCCTCGACCTGGGCTTCATGGCCTTGAGCGACTGCGCCTCGATGGTGGTGGCGGCGACCCAGGGCTTCGCGCAACCCTATGGCCTGACCTTGAACCTCAAGCGCCAATCGTCCTGGGCCAACCTGCGCGACAAACTGGTCAGCGGCGAACTCGACGCCGCCCACAGCCTGTACGGGCTGATCTACGCCGTGCACCTGGGTATCGGCGGCGTCGCACCCACTGACATGGCCGTGCTGATGGGGCTCAACCAGAACGGCCAGAGCATCAACCTGTCCCACGGCTTGCAACAACAGGGGGTGATCACTCCTGAGGCACTGGACCGCCACGTGCACCAAAGCCGAACAAAACTGACCTTCGCTCAGACGTTTCCCACAGGCACCCATGCCATGTGGCTGTATTACTGGCTGGCGAGCCAGGGCATTCACCCCTTGCAGGATGTGGACAGCGTGGTGGTCCCGCCGCCGCAAATGGTGGCGCACCTGCAAGCCGGGCGCATCGACGGGTTTTGCGTGGGTGAGCCCTGGTGCGCCAGTGCGGTCAAGCAAAACCAAGGATTTACCCTGGCAACCACCCAGGCGATCTGGCCGGATCATCCGGAAAAGGTACTTGGCTGCAACCAGGCGTTCGTCGACCAGTATCCAAACACAGCACGCGTGCTGGTGAGGGCGATCCTGGAGGCCAGCCGGTTTATCGAAGAAAGCACTGAAAACCGCCGCTCCACCGCGCAACTGCTCAGTGGCCGCGAATACCTTGACGCTCCGCTGGATTGCATCGAACCGCGCCTGTTGGGCGCCTATGACGACGGCCTGGGCAATCAGTGGCAGGATCCCCACGCGCTGCGCTTTTTTGCCGACGGTAAAGTGAACCTGCCCTACCTCTCCGACGGCATGTGGTTCATGACCCAGTTCCGGCGCTGGGGCCTGTTGCGCGAAGACCCCGACTACCTCGGCGTCGCGCGCCAGGTGCAACAACTGGCGCTGTATCGCCAGGCCGCCGATGGGCTGGGTATCGCCACAAATGACCAGGACATGCGCAGCAGCCAGCTGATCGACGGCAAAATCTGGGACGGTTCCGACCCCGCCGGCTATGCCCGCAGCTTCCGGTTGCATGCGCTGGCCGATCCGACCCACCGCCAAGCCTTGCGCTGACAGGAGGACCTCCATGCTGCGAATCCTGCTGATCAACGACACGCCGCGTAAAGTCGGCCGACTGAGGACGGCACTGATCGAAGCCGGCTTTGACGTCATCGATGAGTCCGGCCTGACCATTGACCTGCCCGCACGCGTCGAAACGGTGCGCCCGGACGTCATCCTGATCGATACCGAGTCACCGGGCCGCGATGTGATGGAGCAAGTGGTGCTGGTCAGTCGCGACCAACCCCGGCCCATCGTGATGTTCACCGACGAACACGACCCGAACGTGATGCGCCAGGCGATCAAGTCCGGCGTCAGCGCCTACATCGTCGAAGGTATCCAGGCCCAACGCCTGCAGCCGATCCTTGATGTAGCCATGGCCCGCTTCGAAAGCGACCAGGCCTTGCGCGCGCAGCTTCAAGCCCGCGACCAGCAGTTGGCCGAGCGCAAGCGCATCGAGCTGGCCAAGGGCATGCTGATGAAAATGAAGGACTGCAACGAGGAAGAGGCCTACACACTGATGCGCCGCCAGGCCATGAGCCGCCAGCAGAAGCTGATCCAGGTGGCGGAGCAGATTATCGCCATGAGTGAGCTGCTTGGATGATTTGGCGCAGCTCTTGCTAAGCATTCATCACAGGTAGCCAACGGCGGTTGCCCCTCCCCGACAAAGACGTCGCACACCCGGTTTGCCCTCGCGAACCCGGTGGCGGCGTTTTTTCGTTTTGGCCTTCTTGCAAGACTCCCAACCGTTGAGGTGCGTGATGAAATCAAGCTTCTGGAAATCCGGGCACACCCCGACCCTGTTTGCCGCGTTCCTGTATTTCGACCTGAGCTTCATGGTCTGGTACCTGCTCGGCCCCTTGGCGATACAGATTGCCGCCGACCTGCACCTGACCACTCAGCAGCGTGGCCTGATGGTCGCGACGCCGATCCTCGCCGGTGCGATTCTGCGCTTTTTGATGGGCATGCTGGCAGACAAGCTGTCGCCCAAGACGGCCGGGCTGATTGGTCAGGTGATCGTGATCTGCGCCCTGTTCGGCGCCTGGAAACTCGGAATCCATAGCTACGAACAAGCGCTGTTGCTGGGCGTGTTCCTCGGCATGGCCGGTGCCTCGTTTGCCGTTGCGCTGCCCCTGGCCTCCCAATGGTATCCGGCGGAACACCAGGGCAAAGCCATGGGCATCGCAGGTGCAGGCAACTCCGGCACGGTGTTCGCCGCGTTGCTGGCACCGGTTTTGGCGGCCGCGTTTGGCTGGAGCAACGTGTTCGGTTTCGCGCTGATCCCCCTGGTGCTGACCCTGATTGTCTTTGCCTGGCTGGCGCGCAACGCCCCGGAACGCCCGAAGGCCAAGTCCATGGCCGACTACTTCAAGGCGCTGGGTGACCGGGACAGTTGGTGGTTCATGTTTTTCTACAGCGTGACCTTTGGCGGCTTTATCGGCCTGGCGAGCGCCCTGCCCGGCTATTTCAATGACCAATACGGCCTGAGCCCGGTAACCGCTGGCTACTACACCGCCGCCTGCGTGTTCGGCGGCAGCCTGATGCGCCCACTGGGCGGCGCATTGGCGGACCGTTTCGGCGGGATTCGTACCCTGCTGGGCATGTACAGCGTGGCGGCGATCTGCATCGCGGCGGTGGGATTCAATCTGCCGAGTTCCTACGCAGCGCTGGCGCTTTTCGTCTGCACCATGCTGGGCCTTGGCGCAGGCAATGGCGCGGTGTTCCAACTGGTGCCGCAGCGTTTCCGCCGTGAAATCGGCGTGATGACCGGCCTGATCGGCATGGCCGGCGGTATCGGCGGCTTTGCCCTGGCAGCCGGCATGGGCGCGATCAAGCAAAGCACCGGCAGCTATCAGATGGCGCTATGGTTGTTCGCCAGCCTGGGCGTGCTGGCCTGGTTCGGCCTGCACGGCGTGAAGCGTCGCTGGAGAACCACCTGGGGCTCGGCGGCCGTGACGGCTGCGCGGGTCTGATGAGCCTGCAACTGAGCGTCGCCCAGGCCAGTGCCATTGGCCCACGGGCGGAAAACCAGGACGCGCTGCGGGTGGTCACGCCCGTGGCCGAACTGGCGGCGAGCAAGGGCTACCTGTGCGCCATCGCCGACGGCGTGAGCCAATGCGCCGACGGCGGCCTGGCCGCGCGCTCGACCTTGCAGGCACTGGCCTTGGATTACTACGCCACACCGCAAACCTGGGGCGTGGCCCAGGCCCTGGAGCGTTTGCTGCTGGCACAGAATCGCTGGCTGCAAGCCAATGGCGGTGGTCAGCCGCTGCTGACCACCCTGAGCGCGCTGGTGTTTCGCGGCCAGCGTTTTACCCTGGCGCATGTCGGCGATTGCCGGGCGTATCGTTGGCTCGCCGGCCAATTGCAGCGCATTACCGAGGATCACGTGTGGGAGCAACCGGGCATGCAGCATGTGCTCAAGCGCGCCCTTGGCCTGGATCAACACCTGGTGGTGGATTTTCTCGACGGTCAGTTGCGTGAAGGCGAATGTTTCCTGCTGCTCAGTGATGGTGTGTGGGCCACCCTGGGCGATCAGAGTATCCAGGCAATTCTGCGCGAACAGACGGACATGCAATTGGCCGTCAACACCCTGGTGACTGCCGCGCACCTGGCCGGCAGCCAGGACAATGCCAGCGCGTTGCTCATCCGGATCGACACCCTCGGCGCCGCCACCCTCGGCGACGCGCTGGTGCAGTTGCGGCAATGGCCACTGCCACCGCCGTTGAAAGCCGGGCAGCATTTTGAAGGCTGGCAGGTGGAAAGCGTGTTGGCGCAAAGCCGGCAGTCACTGCTTTACCGGGTGCGCGATGCCCAGCAGCAACCCTGGCTGCTGAAAACCCTGCCGCTGAGCCGCGACGATGATCATGATGCCGGCCAGGCCTTGCTGTCGGAGGAATGGTTCCTGCGGCGGGTTGCGGGACGGGCGTTTCCTGAAGTGCATGCCGGCAACGGTCGCCAGCATTTGTACTACGTGATGCGTGAGTATTCCGGCCAGACCTTGGCCGAACTGTTCCAGCATCAAGGCCCCTTGCCCTTGGCGCAATGGCAGTCGATTGCCGAGCGTTTGCTGCGCGCTGTGGGCATGCTGCATCGACGGCAGATCCTGCATCGTGATATCAAGCCGGAAAACCTGCTGCTGGGAGACGACGGCGAATTGCGGGTGTTGGATTTCGGCCTGGCGTATTGCCCTGGCCTGTCGGAAGACAGCGACCATGCGTTGCCGGGCACACCCAGCTTTATTGCACCTGAAGCCTTCAATGGCGACCGTCCTACGGCCCAACAGGATTTATACAGCGTTGGCGTAACCTTGTATTACCTGCTGACCGGACATTACCCCTACGGCGAAATCGAGGCTTTCCAACGGCCCCGGTTCACTCACCCTGTCAGCGCCAGCCGCTACCGCCCCGATCTTCCGGATTGGCTGCCCCTCAGCCTGGAGCGGGCCGTGGCGGCCCAACCCGCCCATCGCTATGAGACCGCCGAAGAGTGGTTGCGCGTGCTGGAACAGGCTGACCGCCAGGAACTTAGCATCCGCCCCAAGCCATTACTGGAGCGTGAACCCTTGAAGGTCTGGCGCACCCTGGCGCTGCTCTCGCTGCTGATCAATCTGGTGCTGCTGTACTCACTCTTTCACCGCTGACGTCATCCCTGGACGAGGAACACCTTATGAATGCAAAAGTCTGGCTGGTAGGCGCGGGTCCGGGTGACCCGGAGCTGTTGACCCTCAAGGCCGTACGCGCCCTGCGTGAGGCCGATGTGGTGCTGATCGATGACTTGGTCAACCCGGCAGTGCTGGAACATTGCGTTGAAGCGCGGGTGATTACCGTGGGTAAACGCGGTGGCTGCCGGTCGACCCCGCAGGATTTCATCCACCGCCTGATGCTGCGTTATGCGCGCCAAGGCAAGTGTGTGGTGCGCCTCAAAGGCGGAGACCCGTGCATTTTCGGGCGCGGTGGTGAGGAGGCGATGTGGCTGCGTGAACGGGGTGTCGAGGTGGAGTTGGTCAACGGCATTACCGCAGGGCTGGCAGGCGCGACGAATTGCGCGGTGCCGTTGACCTTGCGCGGGGTGAGTCGCGGCGTGACGCTGGTTACGGCGCATACCCAGGACGACAGCAGCCTGAATTGGCGTGCGCTGGCAGAAGGCGGGACCACTCTGGTGGTGTACATGGGCGTAGCGAAGCTGGAGGAAATCCGCCAGCAACTGCTGGACGGCGGGATGGCGGCGGATATGCCGGTGGCGATGATCGAGAATGCATCGCTGCCCCAGCAGAGGGAATGTCGCAGCGAGCTGTGGCGTCTGTACGAAGATGCGCAGGCATTCGCCTTGAAGAGCCCGGCTATCCTGGTGATCGGCCGTGTTGCAGCCCCAGGCCAGGTCGCTAGACTCGCCCAAGTCGCCAGCGCCTGAGGCAAATTGCAGGCGAAAAAAAGCCCGGCCTAAGCCGGGCTTTTTTCTACCACTTGTCCCGTCCTGAATAAGGTTTACGCCTTCTGACCTATCTTCAGGAG
>NZ_AOHM01000057.1:0-79938 GCF_000510895.2 Pseudomonas sp. FH1 | reverse complement strand
CAGACAGCGAGGCCGTTAAAAACGGCTGCTTACTTCAGACCTTCCCTAGAGCTGCGTCGAGAGCAATGAGGCACGCAGGAAAACGTCGCTGGCTGCTCAACCGGGGGGCAGGAAGGCGCCAGCGACAGACTTTATTTATTTCCGACAGACTTTATTTCGTAGCTTCAGCGGGCCTCCAGGATGTGGCGGATTACTCCACGGTCACCGACTTCGCCAGGTTGCGCGGCTGGTCGACGTCGGTGCCTTTCAACACAGCGACGTAGTACGACAGCAGCTGCAGTGGAATGGTGTAGAGGATCGGCGACAGGGTGTCGTTGATGTGCGGCATGTTGATGACGTGGGTGCCTTCGCCGTTGGTCATGCCGGCTTTCTCGTCGGCAAACACCACCAGTTGGCCGCCACGGGCGCGGACTTCCTGCAGGTTGGACTTGAGCTTTTCCAGCAGTTCGTTGTTCGGCGCCACGGTGACCACCGGCATGTCGTCATCCACCAGGGCCAATGGGCCGTGCTTGAGCTCGCCGGCCGGGTAGGCTTCGGCGTGGATGTAGGAGATTTCCTTGAGCTTGAGCGAACCTTCCATCGCCACCGGGTATTGCGCGCCACGGCCGAGGAACAGGGTGTGGTTCTTGTCGGCGAACAGTTCGGCGACTTTTTCCACGGTGCTGTCCATGGCCAGCGCTTCGCCGAGGCGGGTTGGCAGGCGGCGCAGTTCTTCAACCAGCGTGGCCTCGACGCCTTCGGCCAGGGTGCCGCGCACTTGACCCAGGGACAGGGTCAGCAGCAGCAGGCCCACCAACTGGGTGGTGAAGGCTTTGGTGGATGCCACGCCGATTTCGCGACCGGCTTGGGTCAACAGGGTCAGATCGGATTCACGCACCAGGGAGCTGATGCTGACGTTGCAGATCGCCAGGCTGGCCAGGAAGCCCAGTTCCTTGGCGTTGCGCAAGGCGGCCAGGGTGTCGGCGGTTTCGCCGGACTGGGAGATGGTCACGAACAGGGTGTCGGGCTGTACTACCACCTTGCGGTAGCGGAATTCGCTGGCGACTTCGACCTGGCACGGGATGCCGGCCAGTTCTTCCAGCCAGTAACGCGCAACCATGCCGGCGTGGTAGCTGGTGCCGCAGGCGACAATCTGCACGTTGCGCACTTTGGCGAACAGCTCGGCGGCCTGTGGGCCGAAGGCGTTGACCAGCACTTGGTTCTGGCTCAGGCGACCTTCCAGCGTGCGTTGCACCACAGCCGGTTGCTCGTGGATTTCCTTGAGCATGAAGTGGCGGTATTCACCTTTGTCGGCGGCTTCGGCGCCGTCGCGGTATTGCACGGCTTCGCGCTCGACGGACTGACCGTTAACGTCCCAGATCGCCACGCTTTCACGACGGATGTCAGCAATATCGCCTTCTTCCAGGTACATGAAGCGGTCGGTGACCTGGCGCAGGGCCAGTTGGTCGGAAGCGAGGAAGTTTTCGCCCAGGCCCAGGCCGATCACCAGCGGGCTGCCGCTGCGAGCCGCGACGACGCGGTCCGGTTGGCTGGCACTGACCACGGCCAAGCCGTAGGCGCCGTGCAGTTCCTTGACCGTGGCCTTGAGCGCGACGGTCAGGTCGCCCAGGTCCTTGAGCTTGTGATTGAGCAGGTGGGCGATGACTTCGGTGTCGGTGTCCGAAGTGAACACGTAGCCCAGGCCCTTGAGTTGCTCGCGCAGCACTTCGTGGTTTTCGATGATGCCGTTGTGCACCACGGCCAGGTCGCCGGAAAAGTGCGGGTGGGCGTTGCGTTCGCACGGCGCACCGTGAGTCGCCCAACGGGTGTGGGCGATACCCAGACGACCAACCAGCGGCTCGCCGGCCAGGGCCTGCTCCAACTCGCTGACCTTGCCCGGACGGCGCATGCGCTCCAGCTTGCCGGCGTTGGTGAAGACCGCCACACCGGCGCTGTCGTAGCCGCGGTATTCCAGGCGCTTGAGGCCTTCGAGCAGGATCGGGGTGATGTTGCGTTCAGCGACTGCGCCTACGATGCCACACATGGTGTTTCTCCTAGATGATTGCCGCGCATATCAGCGAAATGCCGCGGGCTTGGATCTGGTCGCGGGCCTCAAGCGGCAGGCGATCATCGGTGATAAGGGTATGGACGCTGCTCCAGGGCAGTTCCAGGTTGGGAATCTTGCGGCCGATCTTGTCGGATTCGACCATCACCACCACTTCACGGGCGACGTCGGCCATGACGCGGCTCAGGCCCAGCAATTCGTTGAAGGTGGTGGTGCCGCGCTCCAAGTCGATGCCGTCGGCACCGATGAACAGTTGATCGAAGTCGTAAGAGCGCAGCACTTGCTCGGCGACCTGCCCCTGGAACGAGTCCGAATGCGGGTCCCAGGTGCCACCGGTCATCAGCAGCACCGGCTCGTGTTCCAGTTCGCTCAAGGCGCTGGCCACGTGCAGGGAGTTGGTCATCACCACCAGGCCTGGCTGGTGGCCCAGTTCGGGGATCATGGCGGCGGTGGTGCTGCCGCTGTCGATGATGATGCGGGCGTGTTCACGCAGGCGCATCACGGCGGCACGGGCGATGGCGCGCTTGTACACCGAGATGGGCTGGGCAGCGTCGCCCACCAACTCCTGGGGCATGGTGATTGCGCCCCCGTAGCGACGCAGCAGCAGGCCGTTGCTTTCGAGCGCGGCCAGGTCCTTACGGATCGTAACTTCCGAGGTTTCGAAACGCTTGGCCAATTCATCCACGCTGACTTCGCCCTGTTCATTGAGCAAGGTCAGGATGTTGTGGCGTCTTTGGGGCGTATTTCGTTTCGACATTTTGGCTTTAAGTTTCGTTTCGAAAGATAACGAAGGCAATCAAAACCTATTCCGAGAAAATCGTCAACCGGCAGGTATAAAAAAACCTGTGGGTGATTAGCCAACAGGTTTCAGTGAATGTGGATAACTCAGCTCTTTTTGATTTTGACCGGGCGCTTCCAGCCGTCGATGTTGCGTTGGCGGGCGCGGGCTACCGCCAGTTGAGACTTATCCACATCCTGGTTGATGGTCGAACCCGCCGCCGTGTTCGAGCCATCTCCGATGGAAACGGGGGCGATCAGCGAATTGTTGGAGCCGATAAATACGTCTTCACCAATGGTGGTCTGGTATTTGTTCGCGCCGTCGTAATTACAGGTAATGGCACCCGCGCCAATATTGCTGCGAGCCCCAATCACCGCATCACCGAGGTAGGCCAAGTGGCCAGCCTTCGCATCGTCACCCATTTTGGCGTTTTTCAGCTCGACGAAATTGCCCACGTGCGCCCTGGCGCCCATCACGGTTCCGGGGCGCAGTCGCGCAAACGGACCCGCATCGCTGCCCTCACCCATCACCGCGCCGTCCAGATGACTGTTGGCCTTGACCACCACGCCTTTGCGCAGGGTGCTGTCCTTGATCACACAGTTCGGGCCAATTACCACGTCGTCTTCGATGATCACGCGACCTTCGAGGATCACGTTGATGTCGATCAGCACATCGCGGCCAACAGTCACTTCACCCCGTACATCGAAGCGTGCCGGGTCACGCAAGGTCACGCCTTGGGCCATCAGGCGACGGCCTTCGCGCAATTGGTAGTGACGCTCCAGTTCAGCGAGTTGCTTGCGGTCGTTGGCGCCCTGCACTTCCATCGGGTCGTGGGGCTGCTCGGTGGCAACCAACAGGCCATCACTGACCGCCATCTCGATGACGTCGGTGAGGTAGTACTCGCCCTGGGCGTTGTTGTTAGACAGACGGCTCATCCAATCGCCGAGCTTATCGGCGGGGACCGCCAGGATCCCGGTGTTGCCCTCGGTAATAGCGCGTTGGGCTTCGCTGGCATCTTTGTGCTCAACGATAGCGGCAACCTTGCCATCGGCGTTACGCACGATGCGCCCATAACCAGTAGGATCATCCAGTTCAACCGTCAGCAGGCCCATCTGGCCAGGCACCACGTGCTTGAGCAGGCGTTGCAGGGTTTCGACTTCGATCAGCGGCACGTCACCGTAGAGGATCAGCACGGTGTCGGCGCTGATGAAAGGCACGGCTTGGGCAGTGGCGTGGCCGGTGCCCAGTTGTTTGTCTTGCAATACGAAATTCAGATCGTCCGCGGCGAGGCGCTCACGTACTACATCGGCACCATGGCCGATCACCACGTGAATGCGCTGTGGGTCGAGCTGCCGGGCGCTGTGGATAACATGGCCCAGCATAGAATTGCCGGCAACCGGGTGCAGCACCTTGGGCAGGGCCGAACGCATGCGGGTGCCCTGGCCTGCGGCGAGAATGACGATTTCAAGAGACATGAGTGGCTACCAATCCTGGGCGGTCCGGCTTCAGACCAGAGAAGTGTTTTGCTGAAAAAGAAAAAGGGTAGCCGAGGCTACCCTTTTTAATCAATCGCGCATGAAGCATGACGGCGTGGCCGCTTACTTCTTGCGGATCTGCTGGAGCGTGCGCAGCTGAGCTGCAGCCTCGGCCAGACGTACAGCAGCAGCGCTGTAGTCGAAGTCCGCACCCTTTTCATTCAGGGCCTTCTCGGCAGCCTTGACGGCTTCCTGAGCGGAGGCTTCATCCAGGTCGCCAGCACGTTGCACGGTGTCGGCAAGTACCTTGACCATGTTCGGCTGAACCTCGAGGAAACCACCCGAGATGTAAAACACCTCTTTTTCCCCGCCTTGCTTGGTCAGAGTGATCGGACCTGGCTTCAAGCTGGTGATCAACGGCGCGTGACCCATGGCAATACCAAGGTCACCGAGTTCGCCGTGTGCAATCACCATCTCTACCAGACCGGAGAAGATTTCCCCTTCCGCGCTGACGATATCGCAATGGACTGTCATAGCCATCTGATTGCCTCAACCTGATGAGCGCCCGTTTCCGGGCGCCTGGATTACAGTTTCTTGGCTTTCTCGATCGCTTCTTCGATGCCGCCGACCATGTAGAACGCTTGTTCTGGCAGGTGGTCGTAGTCACCGTTGAGGATGCCTTTGAAGCCAGCAATGGTGTCTTTCAGGGAAACGTATTTACCCGATGCACCGGTGAAGACTTCAGCCACGAAGAACGGCTGCGACAAGAAACGCTGGATCTTACGAGCACGGTTTACCAACTGCTTGTCGGCTTCCGACAGCTCGTCCATACCCAGGATCGCAATGATGTCCTTCAGTTCTTTGTAACGCTGCAGCACGTACTGAACGCCGCGAGCGGTGTCGTAGTGCTCCTGGCCGATCACGTTCGGATCCAGCTGGCGCGAAGTCGAGTCGAGTGGATCGACCGCTGGGTAGATACCCAGGGAAGCGATGTCACGGGACAGTACGACGGTGGCGTCCAAGTGGGCGAAGGTGGTCGCTGGCGACGGGTCGGTCAAGTCATCCGCAGGTACGTATACCGCTTGGATCGAAGTGATCGAACCTTCCTTGGTCGAAGTGATACGTTCTTGCAGAACGCCCATCTCTTCAGCCAGGGTCGGCTGGTAACCTACTGCCGAAGGCATACGGCCCAGCAGTGCGGATACTTCAGTACCGGCCAGGGTGTAACGATAGATGTTGTCGACGAACAGCAGAACGTCGTTACCTTCGTCACGGAACTTCTCGGCCATGGTCAGGCCAGTCAGTGCTACGCGCAGACGGTTACCCGGCGGCTCGTTCATCTGACCGTAAACCAGTGCCACTTTGTCCAGAACGTTGGAGTCCTTCATCTCGTGGTAGAAGTCGTTACCCTCACGGGTACGCTCACCCACACCGGCGAACACGGAATAACCGCTGTGCTCGATGGCGATGTTACGGATCAGTTCCATCATGTTTACGGTCTTGCCTACACCGGCACCACCGAACAGACCGACTTTACCGCCTTTGGCGAACGGGCAGACCAGGTCGATAACCTTGATGCCGGTTTCCAGCAGGTCGTTGCCGCCAGCTTGTTCCGCGAACGAAGGTGCTGGACGGTGAATGCCCCAACGCTCTTCGGTGTCGATCGGACCCGCTTCGTCAATCGGGTTGCCCAGTACGTCCATGATCCGGCCCAGGGTCGCTTTACCGACCGGTACGGAGATGGCTGCGCCAGAGTCGACAACGTCCAGACCGCGCTTCAAGCCTTCGGTGGAACCCATCGCAATGGTACGAACTACGCCGTCGCCCAGCTGTTGCTGAACTTCCAGAGTAGTGTCCGCGCCTTGTACTTTCAGCGCGTTGTAGATGCTCGGTACGCTGTCGCGTGGAAATTCCACGTCGATAACGGCGCCGATGATTTGAACGATACGTCCGCTACTCATAGCTGGATCCTCTGAATATTTGAACCGTTAAACCGCGGCAGCGCCGCCGACGATTTCCGAGATCTCTTGGGTGATCGCAGCCTGACGCGCCTTGTTGTAGATCAGCTGCAAATCGCTGATCAGATCACCGGCGTTATCGGTAGCGTTTTTCATCGCGATCATCCGCGCCGCTTGTTCAGCTGCGTTGTTCTCGACCACCGCCTGGTACACCTGCGACTCCACGTAGCGCACCATCAAGCCGTCAAGCAGCTCTTTGGCGTCTGGTTCGTAGAGGTAGTCCCAGTGGTGCTTGAGTTCCTGATCCGGAGTCGCCACCAGTGGAATCAATTGCTCCACGGTTGGCTGCTGGGTCATGGTGTTGATGAACTTGTTGGATACCACGGAGAGGCGGTCAATCCGGCCTTCCAGGTACGCATCCAGCATCACCTTCACACTGCCGATCAAATCATTGATCGACGGCTCTTCACCCAGGTGGCTGATAGCTGCTACGACGTTGCCGCCGAAGTTGCGGAAAAAGGCCGCACCCTTGCTACCAACAACACACAGATCGATCTCGACGCCCTTTTCGCGGTTTACCGCCATGTCCTTGACCAGGGCCTTGAACAGGTTGGTATTCAAACCACCGCACAAACCACGGTCACTGCTCACAACCACATAACCCACACGCTTAACTTCGCGGTCGATCATGAAGGGGTGGCGGTATTCCGGGTTGGCGTTGGCCAGATGCCCAATTACCTGGCGGATACGCTCCGCATAAGGACGGCTAGCAGCCATGCGCATTTGTGCCTTGCGCATTTTGCTGACCGCCACTTTTTCCATGGCGCTGGTAATTTTTTGCGTGCTTTTGATGCTCGCAATCTTACTGCGAATCTCTTTTGCGCCTGCCATGTAACACCTATCAGGTTAGCAAGCGGGAGCCTTGCGGCTCCCGCTGCGGCTTACCAGGTTTGGGTGGCCTTGAACTTCTCGATACCGGCTTTGAGGCCAGCGTCGATTTCGTCATTGAAGTCACCCTTCACGTTGATCTTGGCCAACAAGTCGGCGTGATCGCGGTTGAAGTAAGCAATCAGCGCTTGTTCAAAGCTGCCGACCTTGGCGATTTCGACGTCAGTCAGGAACCCACGCTCAGCGGCATACAGCGACAACGCCATGTCAGCGATCGACATTGGGGCGTATTGCTTCTGCTTCATCAGCTCGGTAACGCGCTGACCATGCTCAAGTTGCTTACGGGTCGCTTCGTCCAGGTCAGAAGCGAACTGGGCGAATGCCGCCAGTTCACGGTACTGAGCCAGAGCGGTACGGATACCACCGGAGAGCTTCTTGATGATCTTGGTCTGAGCGGCACCACCCACACGGGATACCGAAACACCGGCGTTCACTGCAGGACGGATGCCTGAGTTGAACATGGCCGATTCCAGGAAGATCTGACCGTCGGTGATGGAAATCACGTTGGTCGGAACGAACGCGGAAACGTCGCCAGCCTGGGTTTCGATGATCGGCAGTGCGGTCAGGGAACCGGTTTTGCCGGTCACTGCGCCGTTGGTGAACTTCTCTACGTACTCTTCCGAAACGCGGGATGCGCGTTCCAGCAGACGGGAGTGGAGATAGAACACGTCGCCTGGGTAAGCTTCACGGCCTGGTGGACGGCGCAGCAGCAGGGAAATCTGGCGGTAAGCCACTGCTTGCTTGGACAGATCGTCATAAACGATCAGCGCGTCTTCACCGCGGTCGCGGAAGAATTCACCCATGGTGCAACCGGCATACGGTGCCAGGTATTGCAGTGCAGGCGATTCCGAAGCACTGGCAGCCACGATGATCGTGTTTTTCAGTGCGCCGTTCTCTTCCAGCTTGCGAACCACGTTGGCGATGGTCGATTGCTTCTGACCAATGGCTACGTAGACGCAGAAAATGCCGCTGTCTTTCTGGTTGATGATCGCGTCGATCGCCAGAGCGGTTTTACCGATCTGACGGTCACCGATGATCAGCTCACGCTGGCCACGGCCGACAGGGATCATGGCATCGACAGCCTTGTAGCCAGTCTGTACAGGCTGGTCTACCGACTTACGCCAGATCACGCCTGGAGCAACTTTCTCGACCGCGTCGGTCTCGGTGTTGCCCAGTGGACCTTTGCCGTCAACAGGGTTACCCAGTGCGTCGACTACGCGACCCAGCAGTTCCTTACCAACCGGAACCTCCAGGATGCGGCCTGTGCACTTGGCGCTCATGCCTTCAGCCAGAGACTGGTAAGCGCCCAGGATTACGGCACCTACGGAGTCCTGCTCCAGGTTGAGGGCCATACCGAAGACGCCGCCCGGAAACTCGATCATCTCGCCGGACATTACGTCGGCCAGACCGTGAATCCGCACGATACCGTCAGATACGCTGACGACAGTGCCTTCGTTACGGGCTTGGGAGGTCACATCGAGCTTGTCGATGCGGCCCTTGATAATTTCACTTATTTCGGAAGGATTGAGTTGCTGCATTGCTCTGCTGCCCCTTCAAACTCAAGATTTCAATGCTTCGGCAAGATTCGCGAGTTTGCCGCGAATCGAGCCATCGATAACCAGGTCGCCGGCGCGAATGACAATGCCCCCAATGAGGGACTTGTCTTCCGCAACTTGCAGGCGCACTTCCCGGTCGAGTCGTGCACTGAGAACCTTGGCGAGTTTGTCTTGCTGTTCTTGGTTCAATGCAAAAGCACTGGTCACTTCAACGTCTACCGACTTCTCTTGCTCGGCCTTGTACAGGTCGAACAGAGCGGCAATCTCCGGCAGAAGCAGGAGACGGTCGTTTTCGGCAACGACGTGGATGAAGTTCTGTACCTTCACATCGAACTTGTCGCCGCACACTTCAATAAAAGTGGCGGCCTTGTCTGCGCTCGTCAGTCGCGGGGCCTTGAGCACGCGCTGCATGGTGTCGTCTTGCGACACTGCTGCAGCCAGGCCGAGCATGGCTGACCAAGAGGCCAGCTGCTGGTGGGCCTGGGCGTGCTCGAAGGCTGCCTTAGCGTAAGGTCGGGCCAACGTGGTCAATTCTGCCATGATCGCCCTCGCTTAAATTTCAGCAGCCAGTTTGTTTACCAGCTCCGCGTGCGCGTTTTGATCGATTGTGGCACCCAGGATCTTCTCAGCACCGCCGACGGCCAGAGCACCCAGTTGGGCACGCAGCGCATCTTTGACACCGTTCAGTTCCTGCTCGATCTCGGCCTGAGCCTGAACCTTCACACGGTCAGCGTCGATACGGGCTTTTTCAACAGCCTCTTCAACGATCTGGTTACCGCGTTTCTTGGCTTGCTCAATGATTTCGGCTGCTTGAGCTTTCGCTTCGCGCAGTTGTTGACCCGCTTTATCTTGGGCCAACTCCAGGTCGCGAGCTGCTCGTGCTGCAGCGTCCAGCCCATCCGCGATCTTCTTCTGACGTTCGTGCAGAGCTGCGATGACCGGAGGCCATACGAACTTCATGCAGAAAACGACAAAAATCAAGAACGCTAAGGACTGACCAATAATGGTTGCATTAATGTTCACGCCAATACCTCGCTCATTCGTTGCACAACACACCAATCACTCGAAAAGACGAGTGATTAACCGGCGAGTTGACCAACGAAAGGGTTCGCGAAGGTGAAGAACAGAGCGATACCAACACCGATCATGGTCACGGCGTCGAGCAGGCCGGCGACGATGAACATTTTAACTTGCAGCATTGGAACCATTTCTGGCTGACGCGCTGCGCCTTCCAGGAACTTGCCGCCCAGCAGGCCGAAACCAATGGCAGTACCCAGGGCGCCCAGGCCGATCAACAGTGCAACAGCGATAGCGGTTAGACCAACTACAGTTTCCATCTTTCCTCCCGACTTTTACGTCGTATGGTTTAGGTTTTTTAGATTTTAAAGCGGTAAAACAAATCGTTTCATAGCCCGGTAGGGCCTACCTTCCCGTTTGACCGGGAAGGACATCAGACTAGTCGAGACTGGTCTTAATGGTTCTCTTCGTGCGCCATCGACAGGTAGACGATGGTCAGCATCATGAAGATGAAGGCCTGCAGGGTGATGATCAGGATGTGGAACACAGCCCACGCCCACTGCAGAACAATGCCCAGGCCGCTAAGCCAGAGCAGGCCGCTGCCGAACATCACAGCGATCAGAATGAACACCAGCTCGCCGGCATACATGTTGCCGAACAGTCGCAGAGCCAGGGAAATCGGCTTGGCGATCAGCGTCACGAATTCCAGCAGGAAGTTCACCGGGATCAGCAGGGCTTGAACGAAGATGTTCTTGCTGCCGAACGGGTGCAGGGTCAGTTCGCCGATGAAGCCGCCGATGCCCTTGATCTTGATGCTGTAGAAAATGATCAACGCGAAGACCGACAGGGCCATGCCCAGGGTAGCGTTCGGGTCAGTGGTCGATACGGCACGGAATGGAATGTGCGGGTCGCCGCTGATCGCCATGGCCAGCTGAGGAATCCAGTCAACCGGGATCAGGTCGACGGCGTTCATCAGGAACACCCAGACGAAGATGGTCAGTGCCAGCGGTGCGATCACCGGGCTACGGCCATGGAAGCTGTCTTTCACGCTGCCATCGACGAATTCGACCAGTACTTCAACGAAGTTCTGCAAAGCACCTGGTTGACCGGAAGTCGCCTTCTTTGCCGCCATGCGGAAAATGAAGACGAAGATCAGACCCAATGCGACCGACCAGCCCAGAGTATCCAGGTGGAAAGCCCAGAAGCCCATTTCTTTGGCCTCTGCTGCGGAGTGGGCAAAGCCCCAGCCGCCATTAGGAAGCTGACCGAAGGTCAGGTTCTGCAAGTGGTGCTGGATATAGCCCGAAGCGGTTGTTTCTGCCATGGTTGCCTCAAACGCCCTAAGGTTTCGAAAGTCTTGTTTTCATTAGCAGGGGAGCGAACCAGCTGACCAGTTGGGTCAACACGAAGACGCCGAATACAGCCAGCGGCGCCAATGGCTTCACACCTGCAAAGGTCAGTGCAAACAGCACTGCCGTCAAAATCAGTTTCCCTGCCTCGCCGGCATAAAATGACCGGACGATAGCCTGGGCTGCTCGGGCGCCGGAAAACCGAAAGGCCCTGTGAGCAAAATACATATTGGGCAGCAAGGCTATCAGGCCTCCGCAGAGTCCTGAATATCCGGCAACGACTCCATGCCAATACCAAAGCGCCAATGCGGCGATCAGCAAAATGACAAATTGAGCCAATAAAACCGGAAAAACGGCCAAGCGATGGAACGGCAACGTGTTTGGCGTGCGGGTTTCCATCACTCTTGCTCCTCAATGGTCGGCTGCCGGAAATCAATAACTTGGCATAATTTGTGCCGACAAAATGCGCGCAGAGTATAGGGGCGGTTCTGCCCCTATTCAACTGTCGGGTAGTGATTTCCGATCACACGCTACATAAGCAAATGTTTCAGCGGATGTGGGCAAGGACGCCCTGGAGCTCATCGAGCGAGTTATAACCGATGACCAATTGCCCTTTGCCTTTCTTGCCGTGGCGAATTTGCACCGCAGAGCCCAGGCGCTCGGCCAGGCGCTGCTCGAGACGGGCGATATCCGGATCAGGTTTGGCCGTTTCGACCGGTGCAGGTTTGCCGCTGAGCCACTGGCGAACCAGCGCCTCGGTCTGGCGAACGGTGAGCCCCCGTGCGACAACGTGTCGCGCCCCTTCAACCTGTTGATTTTCCGGCAAACCGAGCAAAGCACGGGCGTGCCCCATCTCCAGGTCGCCGTGGGACAACATGGTCTTGATGACTTCCGGCAGCGCTATCAAACGCAGCAAGTTGGACACGGTCACGCGGGATTTACCCACCGCCTCGGCCACTTGTTGCTGGGTCAGCTGGAACTCCTGCTGCAAACGCTGCAGGGCGATCGCTTCCTCGATCGGGTTGAGGTCTTCGCGCTGGATGTTTTCGATCAACGCCATGGCGATGGCGGTTTCATCTGGTACGTCGCGCACCATCGCTGGGATGGTTTCCTTACCGGCCTGCTGGCTTGCGCGCCAGCGCCGCTCACCGGCGATGATTTCAAAGCGGCCGCCGCCAATCGGGCGAACCACAATCGGCTGCATCACGCCCTGGGCCTTGATCGAATTGGCCAGTTCCTCCAGCGCCTGGGGATCCATGTCCCGGCGTGGCTGGTATTTGCCGCGCTGGATCAAGTCCAGGGGCAGGTGTTGCAGCTCGCGCTCGTCGGCCTGCACCGCTTGTTCTTCAAGCGATGTGACGGTCGGACCACTCAACAGTGCATCCAGTCCACGTCCGAGACCTCGTTTCTTGACGGCCATGGGGATTCCTTAAGTTGGCTGGGCTGCAGCGGTGCGTGAGTTGCGGCGTTGACGGCGAACCATCTCGCCAGCCAGGGCCAGGTAGGCAATGGCGCCGCGCGAGGACTTGTCGTACGCCAGCGCGGGCATGCCGTAGCTTGGCGCTTCGGCCAGACGGATGTTGCGCGGGATCACGGTGTCGTAAAGCTGATCACCAAAGTGTTCCTTGAGCTGCGCCGACACATCGTTCATCAGGCTCAGGCGCGGATCGAACATGGTCCGCAGCAGGCCTTCGATCTGCAGGTTCGGATTGAGCAACTCGGCGATGCGCTTGATGTTATCCACAAGGTCGCTCAACCCTTCCAGTGCGTAGTACTCGCACTGCATGGGGATAATCACCCCATCGGCGGCCACCAACGCATTCAGCGTCAGCATCGACAGCGACGGTGGGCAGTCGATCAAAATGTAATCGTAATTCTCGCGGATCGGCGCCAAGGCGCTGCGCAGACGGCTTTCCTTCATCTGCATTTCCAGCAGCACCACTTCCGCCGCGGTCAAATCGCGGTTGGCCGGCAGCAGTTGATAACCACCGTGTTCGGAGTAGTGCATGGCCTGGGCCAGGTCACACTCGCCAATCAGCAAGTCGTAGACCGAGTTTTCCAGGCCGTGTTTATCCACACCGCTACCCATGGTGGCGTTGCCCTGTGGATCGAGATCGATCAACAGCACCCGGCGCTTGGTGGCGACCAGGGATGCTGCGAGGTTGATGCAGGTGGTGGTTTTGCCCACGCCACCTTTCTGGTTCGCTATCGCGAATACCTTAGCCATTCTTGCTTGTGTTCCCAATCATGCCGTGCGGCGCAGTATCAGCAGATGGCGTTGGCCTTGGCAACCGGGTACGGCCAAGGCGTGTTCGCTATCGAGGTGGAAGTCTGCCGGCAATGCTAACAGCTCATCGCTTGGATGGACGCCCTTCATTGCCAGCCAGCGCGTATCGCGGTCGCCGAGGTGGCGTGTCCAGTTGCTGAAGTTCTCCATGCTGCTGAAGGCCCTGGAAACAATTCCGTTGAAAGGCTGTTCAGGCGTGAAGGCTTCGACGCGACTGTGGATAACGTGCAGGTTATCCAGCTTGAGTTCGAGTTTGACCTGGGTCAGGAAGCGGGTTTTCTTGCCGTTGCTGTCCAGGCAGGTCACTTGGGACTCGGGAAACAGGATGGCCAACGGAATGCCAGGCATACCGCCGCCACTGCCCACGTCCAACCAGCGACCGTTTTCGATGAAGGGCATCACGCTCAAGCTGTCGAGCAAGTGACGGGACACCATTTCGTCGGGATCACGCACCGCGGTCAGGTTGTAAGCCTTGTTCCATTTGATCAACAACGCCAAATACCCCAACAGCAACTCATGCTGGGTTTCGGTCAGGTCGACGCCCAACTGGCGTGCACCTGTGGATAACTCTTCTGCGTGTTGCGAGGTGACCAACGAACTCAAGCGCTTTGCTCCAACTGACGGCCCGCGCCGCGTTTTTTCAAATGAATCATCAACAGCGAAATGGCTGCCGGAGTGACGCCGGGGATACGTGAAGCCTGGCCCAATGTCTCGGGGCGAGTTATCCCCAGCTTGCTTTGGATTTCTTTCGACAGCCCGGAAATCCCGGTGTAATCGATATCCGCAGGCAGCTTGGTGTCTTCACTGGCGCGCAGGCGAGCGATCTCGTCCTGTTGGCGGTCAATGTAACCGGCGTATTTGGTCTTGATTTCGACCTGCTCGGCGACCTGGGGATCTTCTGCGCCCTGGCCGGTCACTTCGACCAGACCAGCGTAGTCGATTTCCGGACGCGACAGCAGGTTGAGCAAGTTGTATTCGTGGGTCAGCGGCGTGCCGAATTTTTCAGCGATCGCGTCGCCTTGTTCGGTGCCAGGGCGAACCCAGGTGCTTTTCAGACGCTGTTCTTCCAACGCAATGCTTTCGCGTTTTTTGCAGAAGGCTTCCCAACGCGCGTCATCGACCAAGCCCAGCTCACGACCTTTTTCGGTCAGACGCAGGTCAGCGTTGTCTTCGCGCAGGATCAAACGGTATTCCGCCCGGGAAGTGAACATCCGGTACGGTTCCTGGGTGCCCAGGGTGATCAGGTCATCGACCAGTACGCCGATATACGCTTCGTCGCGACGCGGGCACCAGCTGTCTTTGCCTTGTGCACGCAATGCTGCGTTGGTTCCGGCCAGCAAACCTTGGGCGCCGGCTTCTTCGTAACCGGTAGTGCCGTTGATTTGGCCGGCGAAGAACAGACCGCCAATCACTTTGGTTTCCAGGCTGTACTTCAGGTCGCGCGGGTCGAAGTAGTCGTATTCGATGGCGTAGCCCGGACGCACGATGTGTGCGTTTTCCATGCCACGGATCGATTGCACGATCTGGATTTGCACGTCGAACGGCAGGGAAGTGGAAATCCCGTTCGGGTACAGCTCATGGGTGGTCAAGCCTTCGGGCTCGATGAACACCTGGTGGCTTTCCTTATCGGCAAAGCGGTGGATCTTGTCTTCGATCGATGGGCAATAACGCGGGCCGATCCCTTCGATTACCCCGGAGTACATCGGCGAACGGTCGAGGTTCGCGGCAATGATTTCGTGGGTGCGGGCATTGGTGTGGGTGATCCAGCAGCTCACCTGTTTCGGGTGCTGCTCTTTGGAGCCCATGAACGACATGACCGGAATCGGCGTGTCGCCGGCCTGTTCGGTCATCACCGAGAAATCCACAGAACGCCCGTCGATACGCGGCGGAGTCCCGGTTTTCAGGCGGCCGACACGCAGCGGTAATTCACGCAGGCGTTTTGCCAGGGCAATCGACGGCGGATCACCGGCGCGACCGCCGGAATAGTTCTGCATACCGATGTGGATAAGTCCGCCGAGGAACGTCCCGGTGGTTAACACCACGGATTCTGCGAAGAAACGCAGGCCCATTTGCGTGACAACACCCCGTACCAGGTCTTGTTCGACGATCAGGTCATCCGCGGCTTGTTGAAATATCCACAGGTTCGGCTGGTTTTCCAGGGTTTCGCGCACGGCCGCCTTGTACAGGATACGGTCGGCTTGAGCCCGGGTAGCCCGTACGGCGGGGCCTTTGCGGCTGTTGAGCACGCGAAATTGAATACCACCCTTATCGGTAGCCATGGCCATCACGCCGCCAAGGGCATCGATTTCCTTGACCAGATGGCTTTTGCCGATCCCACCAATGGCAGGGTTGCAACTCATCGCTCCGAGGGTTTCCACGTTATGCGTCAACAACAGGGTTTTTACGCCCATGCGTGCTGACGCCAGTGCTGCCTCGGTACCGGCATGACCGCCGCCGATGACGATCACTTCAAAACGGGAAGGGAAATCCACCACGCACCTCGTGCCTGCTTATGTAGGTAATCAGGAATTGTCTGTTGAAAGGGTTTTGGAGCAATGGCTGCAAGTATAGGGACTTAGCCCATCCTAAAGAACCCTTTGCACAAAATTTAACCAGCTGTGGATGAATCACAGACAATAGAAATTAAAAGAGAGAAATTTATTAGATCTTTGTTTTTATGTTTATTTCTATGTAGCTAACTTTCTGTGGATAGATCTCTACAGGCCTTTGTTTACGTTGTGTACAGCGATTCAAAAGTCTGTGGTCATGTGCCAATGAGGGGCTTGGATAAGTGCTTTAAGCCTGTGGATTAAACAGGGGCTTATCCACAGGCGGTTTTTTACTCAGGTTTCAGGCCCTGTTATCAACTGGGCACAGAGGCGGTTATTCACAGGGCTTAATCCACAGAAAAGTGCCTGCGCGACCAAATGACGCCCACGCAAAAGCCGCCACAACCAGTGGAGTCGCTCAAAAAATGGATTGAAATGCCCTGAAGTGGGCGAAATAGACAGGCGCGAATGGCCTGTCTATGGGCAACGAGGGGTTATTTACCGATACAGAAGCTGGAAAAAATCCGCCCCAGTAGATCGTCGGAGCTAAATGCGCCGGTGATTTCGCCCAACAGTTGCTGTGCCTGACGTAAATCCTCAGCCAGCAGCTCCCCTGCGCCCGCCAAGGTCAGCTGTGCCCGGCCGTGCTCCAACGCTGCGCTCGCATGGCGCAACGCCTCCAGATGCCTGCGGCGTGCGCTGAAGCTGCTTTCCGAGGTCTGCTCGTAGCCCATGCAGGCCTTGAGGTGCTCGCGTAGCAACTCCAGACCATCCCCTGCCGCTTTCGCGCTCAGGCTGATGGTGACATGGCCATCGGCGCTGGTTTCCATGGCAATGGCCTCACCGGTCAGGTCGGCCTTGTTACGGATCAAGGTGACTTTCGCCGGGTCCGGTCGTTGCTCAAGGAATTCCGGCCACAGTGCAAAAGGGTCCACGGCCTCAGGCGCGGTGGCATCGACCACCAACAGCACCCGATCCGCTTCACTGATGGCTTTGAGCGCTCGTTCTACGCCAATCTTTTCCACCTGGTCATCGGTATCGCGCAAGCCAGCGGTGTCGACCACGTGCAGGGGCATACCGTCGATGTGGATATGTTCACGCAGGATATCCCGCGTCGTGCCAGCGATCTCGGTAACAATCGCCGCTTCACGCCCCGCCAGGGCGTTGAGCAGGCTGGATTTGCCGGCATTGGGCCGACCGGCAATCACCACGGTCATGCCATCGCGCAACAAAGCGCCCTGCCCGGCTTCACGCAGTACTGTGGATAACTCATCGCGGACTTTATCCAGCATCGCCAAGACGTGGCCATCGGCGAGAAAATCGATTTCTTCCTCCGGGAAATCAATTGCCGCCTCGACGTAGATACGCAGGCTGATCAACTGCTCGGTCAGGTTATGCACACGCAGGGAAAACGCACCCTGCAGCGAGCGCAGTGCATTGCGTGCTGCCTGTGCAGAACTGGCTTCGATCAAGTCAGCGATGGCTTCGGCCTGGGCGAGGTCGAGTTTGTCGTTCAGGAAGGCGCGTTCACTGAACTCTCCTGGGCGAGCCAAGCGGCAGCCCAATTGCAGGCAACGCTGCAACAACATATCCAGCACAACCGGGCCGCCGTGACCCTGCAATTCCAGGACATCTTCGCCGGTGAATGAGTTTGGCCCCGGGAAGTAAATCGCCAGCCCCTCATCCAACACACTTTTGTCGGCATCGAGGAATGGCCCGTAATGGGCATATCGCGGCTTCAACTCGCGGCCGCTGATAGCCTCGGCCGCCTTACCGGCGAGCGGTCCGGAGATACGAACGATACCGACACCGCCGCGACCCTGAGCGGTAGCGACAGCAGCGATGGTTTCACGAGGAGCGCTCATCAGCAGGTTCCAGAACTAAAGTGACGGAAAGCAAAACGCCCCACTAGGGGGCGTCTTGAGTGGTTATCCACAGAGTAAATTACGCAGAGGCTTTTGCGGTAGCCGCTTCGATCTTACGTGTGATGTACCACTGTTGAGAGATCGACAACACGTTGTTGACCACCCAGTACAGCACCAGACCAGCAGGGAACCACAGGAAGAAGAAGGTGAAGATGATTGGCATCATTTTCATTACCTTGGCCTGCATCGGATCCGGCGGAGTCGGGTTCAAACGCTGCTGGATGAACATGGTCGCGCCCATGATGATCGGCAGGATAAAGAACGGGTCTTTGATCGACAGGTCAGTTATCCACAGCATGAACGGTGCCTGGCGCATTTCCACGCTTTCCAGGAGTACCCAGTACAGCGACAGGAATACCGGCATCTGTACCAGAATCGGCAAGCAACCACCCAGCGGGTTGATCTTCTCTTTCTTGTACAGCTCCATCATGGCCTGCGACATTTTCTGCCGGTCATCGCCATGTTGTTCTTTCAGCGCCGCCAGTTTCGGTGCTACGGCACGCATGCGCGCCATCGACTTGTAGCTGGCTGCCGACAGAGGGAAGAAGATCCCCTTGATCAGCATGGTCAGGAAGATGATCGAGAAGCCCCAGTTACCCACAATGCTGTGGATATGTTGCAGCAACCAGAAAATCGGCTGGGCGATGAACCACAGGAAGCCGTAATCCACAGTCAGTTCCAGACCTGGGGACAACTCTTTCAGCACAGCCTGGCTTTTTGGGCCGGCATACAGGGTAGCGCTGGTTTCAGCCTTGGCACCTGGTGCGACGGTCAACGCCGGGCCAGTGAAGCCAATGATGTAGTTGCCTTGGCTGTCCTTGCGGGTTTGAACCAGGTTCGCGTCACCTTTGCTCGGGATCCAGGCGGTCACAAAGTAGTGTTGCAGCCAAGCTACCCAGCCACCTTGGACGGTTTCTTTCAGCGAGCCCTTGTCGATATCTTTCATCGACACTTTTTTGTACGGCTCGTTACTTGTCCACAGGGCGGCGCCCAGGTAAGTCGCGGTGCCGGTGGCAGTGCTGGAAGAAGGATCGGAACTGGCGTCACGCTTGAGCTGGGCAAACAGGTTGCCGCTCCATGGTTTGTCGCTTTCGTTGTCGATCAGGTAAGTGACCTTCAAGTCGTACAGACCACGGGTAAAGCTGAAACGCTTGATGTAGTTGACGCCGTCGAGGCTGAATTTCAGGTCAACGTTCAACTGGTTCTGGCCATCAGCCAGTTGATAAGTCTTCTGTTCGGTCGAATAAACCGGACGACCGGTAGCACGTGCATCCGGACCGTTGGTGCCGGTCAGGCCACTTTGCGCCAGATAAGTACGTTCACCACCGTTATCGAACAGTTGGAACGGAACATCCGGATGGTCTTGGCGACGTGGATACAGCGGCAGTTTCAACTGCGCGATATCACCACCTTGTGGGTCGATAGCCAGGTCGAGCACATCCGTTTTAACGTGGATGAGGTCTTTATTGGTGACCACTGGCGTTTCTAAAGGGGCGCTTGTCTCGCCATTCGCGCTGGGAACATCGGCACTCGCGGACGCATTGTTACCCAGCGGGGTGTCCGGAATAGCCGGCGCAGCCTGATTGGTAGCAACATTCTGAGTCGGCAGGGCAGCTTGGCCGTAGTCCTGGTTCCACTGAAGAACCATGACGTAGGACACGATTGCCAGGGCGACGATCAGGATCGTGCGTTTAATATCCATGATTACTCGGCCATCGAAGAAGAACGGGAGGTAGGGATAGGTGGAACCGGGTCATAACCACCGGGATTCCACGGATGACAGCGACCTAAACGACGAAAGGTCAGCCAGCCACCGCGCAGAAGACCATGATTTTCTATGGCCTCTAACGCGTAGCAGGAACAACTGGGGTAGAAACGACAGTGGCTGGCCATCAGAGGACTAATGGCATAGCGATAAAACTGGATCGGAACGAGGGCCAGTTTACGCATCGGTACTGTCTACCCCTACAGTTTCGGTGTTGGCTACTGGAGCTGGTTTGTTGGTACGCGCCAGACGTTTCCAGAGCTTGCCGAAATGCTGAATCAATTCGGGGTTTTCTACATCACCCAAGCCTTTGCGCGCGACGATAACAATATCCCAACCAACCAGAGTGTCCTGGTGGAGGCGAAACGATTCGCGCATCAGACGCTTGAGGCGATTGCGCTCAACGGAGAGCTTTACGCTCTTCTTGCCGATCACCAACCCGAGACGGGGGTGATCAAGATCGTTGTTACGCGCAAGGAGCAGGAGATTTTTCCCCGGAACCTTGCCGGTGGGGGAGTCAAAGACTGCCTTGAAATGCCGGGGGGTTAGCAGACGCTTTTCCCGACTGAAGTCCTGACTCACCACCAGTACCGGATTATCAAACTGCCAGACGCGCACGACCTTTGGCGCGGCGACGCGACAGGACAGCACGGCCGTTCTTGGTGGCCATGCGAGCACGGAAGCCGTGAGTACGGGCGCGTTTGATGGTGCTTGGTTGGAAAGTACGTTTCATGGCGTTGTTACCTGGTTCGTCCACAACGGGCCGGAATGGCCCCCGTTTTAAGAGACCGGCGATTCTAGAGAAAGCAAGCCTCTAGGTCAATTTCCAACCAGCTTTTCCTTTAATTAGATCTCTGCCGCTCATTTACCGTTCTCTGTCCGCTCGGCTTTCTCAGGTCAGGGCATAGACATAAAAATAAAGAAGGAAGTTATTTAAAGCTTTTCTGTAAAGCTTATAAAAGCTAGGCAGCCAATCATCTGTGGATAACTGCCTTTAGGCCATATTCCACGTGATGTACAGGGAATGACAACACGGGGGAGAAACGGTGCTCTGCCTGTGCTGCGCTGTCGGATAAGCTGTGGGTGGAATGGGTTGTTATCCACAGGCCAGTTACCCACAGACTTTCGCCCCCACTTGTACAACGACCTCAAGGGCGCTTATCCACAGAGCTTATGCACAGACCATTGGTCGCATTTATCACCGTTAACACGTTGATTTTGGCTGGCCTCTGATCAACCTACATGTGGATAAGTGGGCGGCTCGCCGCTACAATGGCGGCTGTTTTTGCCTCACCGGCTTTCAACTTAGGGGATATCCGTGTCAGTGGAACTTTGGCAGCAGTGCGTGGAGCTTTTGCGCGAAGAGCTGCCTGCCCAGCAATTCAACACCTGGATCCGTCCGCTACAGGTCGAAGCCGAAGGCGACGAGTTGCGTGTCTACGCGCCCAATCGTTTTGTTCTCGACTGGGTCAACGAGAAGTACCTGAGCCGCGTTCTCGAATTGCTCGATGAGCATGGCAACGGCGTCGCGCCTGTTCTCTCCTTATTAATAGGCAGCAAACGGAGCTCGGCGCCTCGCGCTGCGCCGAATGCGCCATTGGCCGCGGCTGCGTCGCAAGCCCAGGCGGCGGCAGCACCTGCTGTCAGCGCGCCGACGCCTGCACCAGCGCCCTCCAAATCCTCTGCGCAGAAAAATGCAGCAGAGAATGAAGAGCCGTCCCGCGACAGCTTTGACCCGATGGCAGGTGCTGCCTCCCAACAGGCCCCGGTCCGCGCCGAACAGCGCACTGTGCAGGTCGAAGGCGCGCTCAAGCACACCAGCTACCTGAACCGCACCTTTACCTTCGAGAACTTCGTCGAAGGTAAATCCAACCAACTGGCTCGCGCAGCCGCCTGGCAGGTTGCTGACAACCCCAAGCACGGTTACAACCCGCTCTTCCTTTATGGCGGTGTTGGCTTGGGTAAGACCCACTTGATGCACGCTGTGGGTAACCACCTATTAAAGAAGAACCCGAATGCCAAGGTCGTGTACCTGCACTCGGAGCGCTTCGTGGCCGATATGGTCAAGGCCTTGCAGCTCAATGCCATCAACGAGTTCAAGCGGTTCTACCGCTCGGTTGATGCGTTGCTGATCGATGACATTCAATTCTTTGCCCGCAAAGAACGCTCCCAGGAAGAGTTCTTCCACACCTTCAACGCCCTGCTCGAAGGTGGCCAACAGGTCATCTTGACCAGTGACCGTTACCCGAAAGAAATCGAAGGCCTGGAAGAACGTCTGAAATCTCGCTTCGGTTGGGGTCTGACCGTTGCGGTAGAGCCGCCGGAGCTGGAAACCCGCGTCGCGATCCTGATGAAAAAGGCCGACCAGGCCAAAGTCGACCTGCCCCACGATGCGGCTTTCTTCATCGCTCAACGCATCCGCTCCAACGTGCGAGAGTTGGAAGGCGCGCTCAAGCGGGTCATCGCGCACTCTCACTTTATGGGCCGCGACATCACCATCGAGCTGATTCGTGAATCCCTGAAGGACTTGTTGGCACTGCAGGACAAATTGGTGAGTGTGGATAACATCCAGCGCACCGTGGCCGAGTACTACAAGATCAAGATTTCCGACCTGCTGTCCAAGCGCCGCTCGCGCTCGGTGGCACGCCCCCGTCAGGTGGCCATGGCGCTCTCCAAGGAGCTGACCAACCACAGCCTGCCGGAAATCGGTGATGTGTTTGGCGGACGCGACCACACCACGGTCTTGCATGCGTGCCGCAAGATCAATGAACTTAAGGAATCCGACGCGGATATTCGCGAGGACTACAAGAACCTGCTGCGTACACTGACCACTTGATGACACCAGCGCAGCTTATTAAGGCAAGGGACTAGACCATGCATTTCACCATTCAACGCGAAGCCCTGTTGAAACCCCTGCAACTGGTCGCAGGCGTCGTCGAGCGCCGACAGACCTTGCCGGTGCTTTCCAACGTATTGCTGGTAGTCGAAGGCCAGCAATTGTCCTTGACCGGTACTGACCTGGAAGTCGAGCTGGTCGGTCGTGTGCAGCTGGAAGAGCCCGCTGAACCCGGCGAGATCACCGTCCCGGCGCGCAAGCTGATGGACATCTGCAAGAGCCTGCCGAACGACGCGCTGATCGACATCAAGGTTGATGATGCGAAGTTGGTGGTCAAGGCCGGTCGCAGCCGCTTCACCTTGTCCACTTTGCCGGCGAATGATTTCCCGACCGTTGAAGAAGGCCCTGGTTCGCTGACCTGCAGCCTGGAGCAGAGCAAACTGCGTCGTTTGATTGAGCGCACCAGCTTCGCCATGGCTCAGCAGGACGTGCGTTACTACCTCAACGGCATGCTTCTGGAAGTGTCGGAAGGCATCATCCGCGCTGTGGCCACCGACGGTCACCGTCTGGCCATGTGCTCGATGCGCGCTGATATCGGTCAGCCAGATCGTCACCAAGTCATTGTGCCGCGCAAAGGTATCCTTGAATTGGCGCGTCTGCTCACCGAGCCGGAAGGCAACGTCAGCATCGTGTTGGGTCAACACCATATTCGTGCGACCACCGGTGAGTTCACCTTCACCTCCAAGCTGGTTGACGGTAAGTTCCCGGATTACGAGCGCGTGCTGCCTAAAGGTGGCGACAAGCTGGTACTGGGTGATCGTCAGGCCCTGCGTGAGGCGTTCAGCCGTACCGCGATTCTGTCCAACGAGAAGTACCGTGGCATCCGTCTGCAACTGGCCAATGGTCAGCTGAAAATCCAGGCGAACAACCCGGAGCAGGAAGAGGCGGAAGAAGAAGTGGGCGTCGACTACAACGGCGGCTCCCTGGAAATCGGCTTCAACGTGAGCTACCTGTTGGATGTACTGGGTGTGATGACTACCGAGCAGGTTCGCCTGATTCTGTCGGACTCCAACAGCAGCGCCCTGGTACAGGAATCCGATAACGACGACTCGGCGTATGTTGTCATGCCGATGCGTCTGTAATCATGCTCAGCAGAAGCTAGATGTCCCTCAGTCGCGTCTCGGTCACCGCGGTGCGCAATCTGCACCCGGTGACCTTCTCCCCCTCCCCCCGCATCAATATCCTCCACGGCGCCAACGGCAGTGGCAAAACCAGTGTGCTGGAAGCCATTCATCTGCTGGGGCTCGCCCGATCCTTTCGCAGCGCTCGCTTGTTACCGGTGATTCAGTACGAGCAATTGGCGTGCACCGTGTTTGGTCAAGTCGAACTCGCTGAAGGTGGGCACAGCAGCCTGGGGATATCCCGTGATCGCGGCGGAGAGTTCCAGATTCGCATTGACGGGCAAAATGCGCGCAGTGCCGCGCAGTTGGCAGAGATTCTGCCGCTGCAATTGATCAACCCCGACAGTTTCCGTCTGCTGGAAGGTGCGCCAAAAATCCGCAGGCAGTTCCTCGATTGGGGAGTGTTCCACGTGGAAACGCGTTTCATGGCCACTTGGCAGCGCCTGCAGAAGGCCCTGCGGCAGCGGAACTCATGGCTGCGGCATGGTACACTTGACGCCGCTTCGCAAGCGGCCTGGGACCGGGAACTGTGCCTGGCCAGCGACGAAATTGATGAATACCGCCGTGCCTATATCAAAGCCTTGAAACCAGTCTTTGAGCAGACCTTGAGTGAGTTGTTGGATCTCGAGGGGCTGACGCTGAGTTACTACCGTGGTTGGGATAAAGAACGTGAGCTGAGTGCAGTGCTCGCGACATCCTTGCAGCGGGATCAGCAAATTGGCCATACCCAGGCCGGACCCCAACGGGCTGATTTGCGTCTTAGATTAGGCGCTCACAACGCCGCGGACATCTTGTCCCGTGGTCAGCAGAAGTTGGTGGTGTGCGCGCTGCGTATCGCCCAGGGGCATCTGGTTAGCCAGGCCCGACGCGGACAGTGTATTTATCTGGTGGATGACTTGCCGTCGGAACTCGACGAGCAACACCGCCGCGCGCTATGCCGCTTGTTGGAAGAATTACGCTGCCAGGTGTTTATCACCTGTGTAGACCACGAATTATTGAGGGAAGGCTGGCAGACGGAAACGCCAGTCGCTTTGTTCCACGTGGAACAAGGCCGTATCACCCAGACCCACGACCATCGGGAGTGAAGGCATGAGCGAAGAAAACACGTACGACTCGACCAGCATTAAAGTGCTTAAAGGTTTGGATGCCGTACGCAAACGTCCCGGTATGTACATTGGCGACACTGATGACGGTAGCGGTCTGCACCACATGGTGTTCGAGGTGGTCGACAACTCCATCGACGAAGCTCTGGCCGGTCACTGCGACGACATCAGCATCATCATCCACCCGGATGAGTCGATTACCGTGCGCGACAACGGTCGCGGCATTCCGGTAGACGTGCATAAAGAAGAAGGCGTTTCGGCGGCAGAGGTCATCATGACCGTGCTCCACGCCGGCGGTAAGTTCGATGACAACTCCTATAAAGTTTCCGGCGGTTTGCACGGTGTGGGCGTTTCGGTAGTGAACGCACTGTCCGAAGAGCTGATCCTGACCGTGCGCCGTAGCGGCAAGATCTGGGAACAGACCTACATCCACGGTGTTCCGAAAGAGCCGATGAAAATCGTCGGTGACAGCGAAACCACCGGTACACAGATCCACTTCAAGCCATCGGCTGAAACCTTCAAGAATATCCACTTCAGCTGGGACATCCTGGCCAAGCGGATTCGCGAACTGTCCTTCCTCAACTCCGGTGTCGGTATCGTCCTCAAGGACGAGCGCAGCGGCAAGGAAGAGCTGTTCAAGTACGAAGGCGGCCTGCGTGCGTTCGTTGAATACCTGAACACCAACAAGACTGCGGTCAACCAGGTGTTCCACTTCAACATCCAGCGTGAAGACGGCATCGGCGTGGAAATCGCCCTGCAGTGGAACGACAGCTTCAACGAGAACCTGTTGTGCTTTACCAACAACATTCCTCAGCGCGACGGTGGTACTCACCTGGTGGGGTTCCGTTCCGCACTGACGCGTAACTTGAACACCTACATCGAAGCCGAAGGCTTGGCCAAGAAGCACAAAGTTGCCACCACCGGTGACGATGCGCGTGAAGGCCTGACCGCTATTATCTCGGTGAAAGTGCCGGATCCGAAGTTCAGCTCCCAGACGAAAGACAAGCTGGTGTCTTCCGAGGTGAAGACCGCCGTGGAACAGGAGATGGGCAAGTACTTCTCCGACTTCCTGCTGGAGAACCCGAACGAAGCCAAGCTGGTCGTCGGCAAGATGATCGACGCTGCCCGTGCCCGTGAAGCCGCGCGTAAAGCCCGCGAGATGACTCGCCGTAAAGGCGCGCTGGATATCGCCGGCTTGCCAGGCAAACTGGCGGACTGCCAGGAGAAGGACCCTGCCCTCTCCGAACTGTACCTGGTGGAAGGTGACTCTGCTGGCGGTTCCGCCAAGCAGGGTCGTAACCGTCGCACCCAGGCCATCCTGCCGTTGAAGGGTAAGATCCTCAACGTCGAGAAGGCCCGTTTCGACAAGATGATTTCCTCCCAGGAAGTCGGCACCTTGATCACGGCGTTGGGCTGCGGTATTGGCCGTGACGAATACAACATCGACAAGCTGCGCTACCACAACATCATCATCATGACCGATGCTGACGTCGACGGTTCGCACATCCGTACCCTGCTGCTGACCTTCTTCTTCCGTCAGTTGCCGGAGCTGATCGAGCGTGGCTACATCTACATCGCTCAGCCGCCGTTGTACAAAGTGAAAAAGGGCAAGCAAGAGCAATACATCAAAGACGACGACGCCATGGAAGAGTACATGACGCAGTCGGCCCTTGAAGATGCCAGCTTGCACTTGAATGACGAAGCACCGGGCATTTCCGGTGAGTCGCTGGAACGTCTGGTAAACGACTTCCGCATGGTGATGAAGACCCTCAAGCGTCTGTCGCGCCTGTACCCTCAGGAGTTGACCGAGCACTTCATCTACCTGCCGGCCGTCAGCCTGGAACAGTTGGGTGATCATGCAGCGATGCAGGATTGGCTGGCTCAGTACGAAGTGCGCCTGCGTACTGTCGAGAAGTCTGGCCTGGTGTACAAAGCCAGCCTGCGTGAAGACCGTGAACGTAACGTGTGGTTGCCAGAGGTCGAACTGATCTCCCACGGCCTGTCGAACTACGTCACCTTCAACCGCGATTTCTTCGGCAGCAATGACTACAAGACCGTGGTTACCTTGGGCGCTCAATTGAGCACCCTGTTGGACGACGGCGCTTATATTCAGCGTGGCGAACGCAAGAAGCAGGTCAAGGAATTCAAGGAAGCCCTCGACTGGCTGATGGCGGAAAGCACCAAGCGCCACACCATCCAGCGATACAAAGGTCTGGGTGAAATGAACCCGGATCAGCTGTGGGAAACCACCATGGACCCAGCCCAGCGTCGTATGCTGCGCGTGACCATCGAAGACGCCATTGGCGCGGACCAGATCTTCAACACCCTGATGGGTGATGCGGTTGAGCCTCGTCGTGACTTCATCGAAAGCAATGCCCTGGCGGTTTCCAACCTGGACTTCTGATCCCGGTAAGCCTGCCAAACTAAAAAGGCCAACGCTTAGCGTTGGCCTTTTTTATTGGGTGAAAATCAGCGAATTTGAAAATGCTCCACGTGGAACATCAGCGTAATCAGCCTTGAGAAGCTGCCGTCACACTCTCCAATCGATACCCATACCCATAGATCTTCAGCAACTGCCAACCCCGATCCGCCGTCAGCCCCAGCTTGTTTCGTAACCGGTAGATATGCGTATCCAGCGGCCGTGACGACACCATTTCTTCATGGGTCCAGAACCGCTCGTAGAGGTACTCGCGAGACAGTGGTCGGGCCAAGTTAGCGAACAGACAGCTGGCCAGACGGTACTCACGTTCCGTGAGGTTGATCGGTTTGCCCGCGCGGGTAACCGTCAACTCAGCGTCATCAAAGGTCAGGTCATTGAAGCTCTGCACTTCATGGGTGGCAGACTTCTGCAGGCCATGCCGACGCAGAACCGCCGTGACCCGTGCTTTCAATTCATTAGGACGGAAAGGTTTGCTGACGTAATCATCGGCGCCACTGTTGAGCGCGGTGACGATGTCGCTCTCGGCATCACGGCTGGTGAGCATGATGACGGCAGGTGGCGACTCCATGTGTTCGCGGGTCCAGCGCAGCAACGCGATGCCGGTGATGTCCGGCAATTGCCAGTCGAGTATCAGCAGGTCGAAGGTTTCCCGGCGCAGTTGGCGTAACAGGTCTTCACCGCGTTCGAAGCAATGCAGGGACCAAGGCTGTTCGGCGGTGCTGGGGATTTGTCGCAGTGTCTGTTCCACCCGGCGCAGTTCGGCGGGTTCGTCATCCAGTATTGCGACACGCATGGGTGGGTCCTTTCATTTGAAGAGTGCGACAGCCGTCGGCCGGTTTTTGAATCTGAAGAATTGTGCGCAGATTCATCGACCCCTCGGATCTCTCTATACGCTGGGATCAATGAGCGGTTAACCCATTGAAAGTCCTCGATACCAATGTGGGAAAGATACCGGCTCCTGAACCTAAGGAAAAGGATCAGCCGACGCATGCGCTGCCGTAAACTCCTGTGCGCTGATGTCTGTTGCCCTCTGGAACCCTGACTTGTATGAGCGCCATGTTTCTTTCTCTTAATTGCCTGCGCTGCGCCCTTCCCTCTTTGTTGATCATGATGGTGGGCTCGGCGGGCGCTGCTACAAAGGTTCGTGCGCCATACATCGACGATGACTTCCTGTGCCGGGTCCAGCCTCTGCCTGCCGTAGTCCAGCATCTCACCGGCGAAGCCTGGAAGCTCAATACCCGGGGCAAGATGATTCCCCTGCTCGAAGGCATGTCTATTGATGAACAGGAAGGTGTGAAGACCTCGGCGTCGGCGTTCGTCAGCCTGTTGCTGGGTGATGGATCCCGCGTGGTGTTGCCCTCTGATTCCCAGGTGCGGCTCCACTTGGAGAAGAAGCTGTCGATTCCCCGAGTGGTACTCGAACAAGGCCAGGCCGAGGCGTATGTGATCAAGCGTGCCAGCGATCATGATCGCTTCCAGATCGTGACGCCTGTAGGGGTGCTGGGGGTGCGAGGTACGCACTTTCGGGTGCGCAATGACGCTGAGCGATCGCTGTTGGAGGTGTTGGACGGTCAAGTCGCCGCCAACCGGGATCGGACAGGCGAGATCAAAGTGGCTGCACGCCAAGGCCTGCTCTTCAAGAAACAGGGCGACCTCAATCCTGTAGAACTGCTGGCCGCACCGAAGCTGATCGGCCAAGACGGCCAGAAAGGCGACGCGCCGGTCTGGAGCTTATACCTTCGGCCATTGCCCGGCGCCCAGCGCTACCGTGCACAGGTCGCCACTGACAAAACCTTTATGAACATCAAGCAGGAAAACTTTTCCAGCACGCCGAAAATGAGCTTCACTGGGCTCAAAGCCTCGTTCTATCACGTGCGCTTGTCGGCTTACGACGAAAACGGCCTGGAGGGAGAAACCGGGGTCTATGACATCTTCTACTACCCGCCCACTGCCCAGGTACGTTGACCAATGATGCTCTGGGGCAAGGCCGAGAAACGTCAACCCACCCATGCCCAGCGCCTGTTCCACGGCCTGGTGCGTGAATGGTTGTGGATAGGTTTGCTGCTGCTGCCCATCACCGCCTATCTGTCGCTGAGCCCGGGCCTGGCCTTGAACAATCCGTTAGACGACAGCCTGCGTCGCCTCACACCACTACCTGTCGATCCCCGCATCCTGCTGGTGACGATCGATGATTCCAGCCTTAAGAAGCTAGGCCGATGGCCTTGGCCACGCAGCCTGCACGCCGACTTGATCGACCGCCTGAGCGCCGCGCAACCGTCGGCCATTCTGTTCGATGTGATCTTCAGTGAGCCCGGCGACCCCGCCAATGACAAACGCCTGGCTGAGTCGGTCTGCAACGCTGGCAATGTCTTGCTACCCCTGGTGCGTGAAGGTGCTGCGAACTACAGCCAACCGGACACGCAGATGATGCCGCTGCTCAAATGCGCCAAAGGGGTTGGCCACATCAATGTGGAAGCGGACAGCGATGGTGTGGTCCGCAGCCTCTACCTGCGTGAAGGCCCGCCCGATGCCACGGCACCGCAATTGGCCTGGCTGGCCTATGAGATGAGTGGCGGGTTGTCTGACATGCCGGGCGAGCCTCTGCAATCGCTCACTCAGCACTGGCATCGGGAGCACGCTATCCGTATCCCGTTCATTGCCCCTCATACGCATTTTCCCAGCGTGTCCTACGCGAGCGTATTGCGCGGTGAAGTGGCTCCCGAGCAACTGCGTGGTCGCCTGATCCTGGTGGGGTCGACAGCCTCCGGGATGGGCGATCGTTTCGTCACACCTGTGTCTTCGACGGTGGGCACCACGGCAGGTGTGGAGATCCAGGCCAACCTGCTCAATGGCTTGCTGCAAGGCCGCAGCATCGTTGATCTGCCAGGCTGGCTTGCGGCCTTGATGGCGACCTCATTGGTGGCATTGTTATTGGGCCTGCTGCTCTATCGTCCGCGCTATGCGTTGTGGATGACCCTGGGCTGCATGGGCGCCGCGTTACTCGGTTCCCTGGCCCTGTTGCGCCTAGGGCATTGGTGGTCGCCTGCGGCCTGTCTGATTGGTTTGCTGCTCAGCTACCTGATCTGGAACTGGCGCCGCCTCAGTGTGATCCTCGCCTATTTCGGCTGGGAACTGGCACGCCTGGACAACGAACCCAAAGTCCTGCCCGAACGCCGCCGTGCACCTGCCAGCAAAGGCGATGTGTTGCAGGCACGTATCTTTGCCCTGGAACAGGCCGTAAGCCGCACACGCGACACACGGCGCTTTATGGCCGATGGCCTGGAGTGCCTGCCGGTGGCGACCCTGATCACAGATCCCAAGGGCAATATCCTGCTGGCCAACCGCATTTCCCGGCAAGTGTTCGGCAATGATCTGGTTAACGAAAACTTGTTGGAGCAACTGGCGGATTTGGGCTACCCGCCGCTGCACAATGGCGTGCGCCCTGCCCTGTCGGCGCTGGAGCTTGTGGAGTTCCGGGACATCCACCAACGCAGCCTGCGCATGGAGCTTGCGCCCTTGCTGCCGGCTGAAGGCGATGTCGCCCTTGGTTGGCTGCTGAGCCTGACGGATCTGAGCAAGGAGCGCGAAGCCCAGCAACACCGCGAGACCATGTTGCGGTTCCTCTCTCACGACCTGCGCGCACCCCATTCAGCGATCCTTGCACTGCTGGATGTGCATAACGGCGAGTCCCCAGTCTTTGCCCAGATTGAACAACAAGTTCGCCGTGCCTTGGGCCTCACTGAATCCTTCGTGCAACTGGCGAAAGCCGAGGCTGACGGTTACCAGTTCCAGCCGACGCTGTTCGCCATGTTGGTCATGGATGCATTTGACCAAGTGGCGCTGATCGCCCAGCTCAAGGGGATTCATCTGGTTCACGACTTGGACGAGGCCGATGAAGGCATGGTGTCGGCTGACCAATCATTGCTAACCCGCGCGTTGTTCAACGTGCTGGAGAACGCCATCAAGTATTCGCCTTCCGGGACGACCGTGAGGTTGAGGCACAGCAGCGCAGAAGGCTGGTTGGAGTGCCGTATCAGCGACCAGGGTCCAGGGATTGCCGCACAGGACCTGCCGGAGCTGTTCAGCCAATACCGCCGCTTCGATTCGTCCCAAGGCAGCGAAGGCCTGGGGTTGGGACTGACCATGGTCAAGGCTGTGGTAGAGCGTCACGGGGGGCGTATTAGTTGCGAAAGCGTGGTGGGCAAAGGCACCACATTCAGCCTTCAACTGCCGCTGCTGGAAGACTGAAAAACGTACTTTTCTGCTGTGCATAAAAAACCGGTCACAAGGACCGGTTTTTTATGCGGAAAAAACTTATGCACCTTTTCCGTGATTTTATGAGCTTGAGAAATATGTAAGTAAAACAGTCTCTTAAAAGACAAAAAAGGCGATTCGCCAACAAACCGTACACAGGTTATCCACAGATGATCAGATGACCGGCGTGTCGACTACAACCGGCTCTGGTGGCAGCGACCCCATGGCCCGTTGCTGCGCTTCATTCCACGCCTGGGCGCGGTCATTCAGCGCGGCGATGGCACGAGGTCCTTCACCTTCGGCGTACATCGGTTCGCCGATCACCACAGTGATGGTGCCTGCGCGTTTAGCCCAGCCGGTCTTTGGCCAGAACTTGCCGGCGTTATGCGCAATCGGCAGCACCGGCAGATGTGCATTGACCGCCAAAGCCGTGCCGCCGCGTGAGAACTTGCCTACCGTGCCGTAGGGCACACGTGTGCCTTCGGGGAAGATCAGCACCCAAACACCGTCCTTGAGCAGCTCATCGCCTTTCTTGGCCACATGCTTGAGCGCGGCCTTGGGGTTGTCACGGTCGATGGCGATCGGGCGCAGCATGGCCATGGCCCAGCCGAAGAACGGCACGTACAACAGCTCGCGCTTGAGTACCTGGCTCAACGGCGAGAAGTACGCCGACAGGAAGAACGTCTCCCAGGTGCTCTGGTGGTTCGACAGAATCACGCAGGGCTGGTCCGGGACGTTTTCCGCGCCCTTGACCTCGAATCGGATGTTCAGGAACACCTTGGACAGCCACAACGCGCAGCGGCACCAATAGACGTTGATAAAGCGATAGCGCGCCTTGAATGGCAAAAAGGGCGCAATAAAAAAGCTCAGGGTGCACCAGAGGAACGAACTGGTGCCCAGCAGCAGGTAAAAGAAAAAGGTTCTGATGGCCTGCAAAATCGACATGGCGGCATTTACCGTTGCGGGACGCGGCCCGCCTGCTAAAAGCGCACTCCCGAGCAATCCTTGTTCAGGAAGTCGAGGGTGGCTAGTTGTTGATAAGTTCTGCGGCAACGGCCGCCAGATCGTCAAAAATCAAGGTGCCTACCGGCAGGTTTTTCGCCTGGGTCTTTTCGCCTTTCCCGGTCTTAACCAAAACTGGCTGAGAGTCGACGGCTTTGGCCGCCTCCAGGTCACCGAGGCTGTCCCCGACGAACCATATCCCAGCTAACGGCACCTTGTAATGTTCTGCAATGGTTTTCAACATGCCAGGCTTGGGTTTGCGACAATCGCAGCCCTCATCCGGCCCGTGGGGGCAGTACACCACCAACCCCACCTCACCGCCCTGCTCGGCCACCAACGTGCGCAAGCGCGCGTGCATGGCGTCCAGGGTGGCGATGTCGTAGTAACCACGGGCGATGCCGGACTGGTTGGTGGCGATGGCCACCGTCCAGCCGGCTTTGCTCAACTGCGCGATGGCCTCGATCGAGCCGGGCAGTGGAATCCATTCCGCCACCGACTTGATGTAAGCGTCGGAGTCGACATTGATCACCCCGTCCCGATCGAGAATCAGCAGTTTCAACATGGTCAGCTCAGCGTCGAAATGTCAGCAATGTTGACGAACAGACCGCGCAGGCGCGCCAGCATGGCGTAGCGGTTTTTGCGTACGCCGGCATCGTCGGCATTGATCATCACGGCTTCGAAGAACGCATCCACCGGGTCACGCAACGTGGCCAGGCGCGCGAGCGCTTCGGCGTAGTTGCGCTCGGCGATCAGCGGTTTCACGGCCGTCTCCGCTTTGGCGATGGCCGAGTTCAGCGAGAACTCCTTGGCATCGGCAAACAGGCCTGGGTCGACGTCAGCATTGCCCAGGCCTTCGGCCTTGCTCAGCAGGTTCGACACACGTTTGTTCACAGCGGCCAGGGCGTCGGCTTCCGGCAGTTTGCGGAAGGCCTGCACGGCTTGTACGCGCTGGTCGAAGTCCAGCGCCGAACCCGGTTGCAGGGCACGTACCGCCAGGTACACCGACACGTCCACACCTTCGTCTTCGTAACGCGCACGCAGGCGGTCGAACACGAACTCCAGCACTTGCTCGGCCAGGCCGGCTTGCTTGACCTTGGCACCGAACTGGCCGACGGCAAACACCACGGCCTGGGTCAGGTCGAGGTCCAGCTTCTTGTCGATCAGGATACGCAGCACGCCCAGGGCCGCACGGCGCAGGGCATACGGGTCTTTGCTGCCGGTTGGCAGCATGCCGATACCAAAGATACCCACAAGGGTATCCAGCTTGTCGGCGATGGCCACCGCAGCGCCGGTCAAGGTGCTTGGCAGTTCAGCACCGGCACCGCGCGGCATGTACTGCTCGTTCAGGGCCAGGGCCACATCGTCCGGCTCGCCGTCGTTGAGGGCGTAGTAGTAGCCAGCAACGCCTTGCATCTCCGGGAACTCGCCGACCATCTCGGTGGCCAGGTCGCACTTGGACAGCAGGCCTGCACGCGCAGCCCAGGCGGAATCGCCACCAATGCGTGGCGCAATGTAGGCGGCCAGCTTGGAAACGCGCACGGCCTTGTCGTAGACGCTGCCGAGTTTTTCCTGGAACACCACGTTCTGCAGGCGCAGGTTGAAGTCTTCCAGCTTCTGCTTCTTGTCTTGCTTGAAGAAGAACTCGGCGTCAGTCAGGCGCGGGCGAACGACTTTTTCGTTACCGGCGATGATCTGCTGCGGGTCCTTGCTTTCGATATTGGCCACGGTGATGAAGCGCGGCAGCAACTTGCCGTCCACGTCCAGCAGGCAGAAATACTTCTGGTTGTCCTGCATGGTGGTGATCAGCGCTTCTTGCGGCACGTCGAGGAAACGTTCTTCGAACGAGCACACCAGCGGCACCGGCCATTCAACCAGCGCGGTCACCTCGTCGAGCAGGCTTGGCGGCACGATGGCGGTGCCTTCCTGCAGGCGGGCCAGCTCTTCGGTACGCTTGCTGATCAGCTCGCGACGCTCGTTGGCGTCGGCCAGCACGTAAGCGGCACGCAGGTCGGCGGCGTAGTTGGCCGGCGAGGTGATGCGTACAGCTTCAGGGTGATGGAAGCGGTGACCACGGGAATCACGACCGGCTTTCTGGGCAAGGAGGGTGCAATCGATGACTTGGTCACCGAGCAGCATCACCAGCCACTGGGTCGGACGTACGAACTCTTCCTTGCGAGCGCCCCAGCGCATGCGCTTGGGGATTGGCAGGTCGTTCAGCGAGTCTTCAACGATGGTCGGCAACAGGCTGGCGGTCGGCTTGCCGGTGATGACCTGGCTGAAACGCAGTTTCGGGCCGCTCTGGTCGATCTCGCTCAGCTCCACGCCGCACTTCTTGGCAAAACCAAGGGCGGCTTGAGTTGGGTTGCCTTCGGCGTCGAAAGCCGCCTGGCGCGGTGGGCCGTCGAGGTTGATGCTGCGGTCCGGCTGCTGGGTTTCCAGCGCGGTCAGCAACACGGCCAGGCGACGTGGCGCGGCGTAGACTTTCTTCGCGGCGAATTTAAGACCCGCGGTCTGCAGGCCTTTTTCGATCCCGGCCAGGAACGCGTCGGCCAGGGTGTTCAGTGCCTTGGGTGGCAGCTCTTCGGTGCCCAGTTCAACCAGGAAATCTTGAGCACTCATTGTGCAGCCTCCAGCTTAGCCAACACTTCATCACGCAGGTCCGGGGTTGCCATCGGGAAGCCCAGCTTGGCGCGAGCCAGCAGGTAGGCTTGGGCGACGGAACGCGCCAGGGTGCGTACACGCAGGATGTATTGCTGGCGCGCGGTGACCGAGATGGCACGGCGGGCATCCAGCAGGTTGAAGGTATGGGAGGCCTTCAACACCATTTCATAGCTTGGCAACGGCAGCGGCTGGTCGAGCTCGATCAGGCGCTTGGCTTCGCTTTCATAGAAATCGAACAGTTCGAACAGTTTGTCGACGTTGGCGTGTTCGAAGTTGTAAGTGGATTGCTCCACCTCGTTCTGGTGGAACACGTCGCCGTAGGTCACTTTGCCGAACGGGCCGTCAGCCCACACCAGGTCGTAGACCGAGTCCACGCCTTGCAGGTACATGGCCAGGCGCTCAAGGCCGTAGGTGATTTCGCCGGTCACCGGGTAGCATTCGATGCCGCCCGCTTGCTGGAAGTAAGTGAACTGCGTCACTTCCATGCCGTTGAGCCAGACTTCCCAGCCCAGGCCCCAGGCGCCCAGGGTCGGCGATTCCCAGTTGTCTTCGACAAAACGGATATCGTGGACCAGTGGGTCCAGGCCCACGTGCTTGAGCGAGCCCAGGTACAGTTCCTGGAAGTTGTCCGGGTTCGGCTTCAATACCACCTGGAACTGGTAGTAGTGCTGCAGACGGTTCGGGTTTTCGCCGTAGCGGCCGTCAGTCGGGCGACGACTGGGCTGCACATAAGCGGCGTTCCAGGTTTCCGGGCCGATGGCCCGCAGGAATGTAGCGGTGTGGAAAGTGCCGGCGCCTACTTCCATATCGTAGGGCTGAAGTACCACACAACCTTGCTCGGCCCAGTATTGCTGGAGGGCGAGGATCAAGTCTTGGAAGGTACGCACGGCTGGCGTAGGCTGGCTCACGAAATTCACCTGTTACTTGGGCTGCGATTTAAAGAGCGGGAGTATACCCGATTCGGCCGCGCCACCATCCCCTGGAGCCTTATGCCACGCTGCTTTTGGTGTTCTGAAGATCCGCTGTACATGGCTTATCACGATCAGGAGTGGGGAACGCCGCTGCGCGATGCGCAGGGTTTGTTCGAGTTACTTTTACTCGAAGGGTTCCAGGCGGGCCTTTCCTGGATCACCGTTTTACGCAAACGCGAGCATTATCGAAAGGTCTTGTTTGGCTTTGATGCGCAGCGGTTGACGCGGTTGACTGATGACGAGATCGAAGCGCTGATGCAGGATCCAGGCATCGTGCGCAATCGCCTGAAGCTCAACGCCACCCGCCGCAATGCCACTGCCTGGCTGGCGCTGGAGGACCCGGTGGGGCTGCTCTGGTCCTTTGTTGGTGGCCATCCCAAGGTCAATCACTTCAAGGACCGCAGCGAAGTGCCAGCGATTACACCCGAGGCTGAAGCCATGAGCAAAGCCTTGAAAAAAGCCGGTTTCACCTTCGTCGGGCCGACCATTTGCTACGCGTTCATGCAGGCCTCAGGCATGGTCATGGACCACACTCAGGACTGCGACCGTTACGCGGACTTGGCCAACGCCGGTTAGAATGCCGGCTTTGCGCACCACACACGATCAGGAGTGACCTGTGGAAAAGTTGAAAGGCGCCTTGCTGGTAGGCGCTCTCCGGTTGTTTGCCCTGCTGCCCTGGCGCGCTGTCCAGGCCGTCGGCACGGCGATTGGCTGGATCATGTGGAAAACCCCCAACCGCTCCCGCGACACGGTGCGGATCAACCTGTCCAAATGCTTCCCGGACATGGACCCCGTCGAGCGTGAAGCTTTAGTCGGCCGCAGCCTGATGGACATCGGCAAGTCCCTGACCGAAAGCGCCTGCGCTTGGATCTGGCCGGCCCAGCGTTCCATCGACCTGGTGCGTGAAGTCGAAGGCCTGGAGGTGCTGCACGAAGCCCTGGCCTCGGGCAAAGGCGTGGTCGGCATCACCAGCCACTTGGGCAATTGGGAAGTGCTGAACCATTTCTATTGCAGCCAGTGCAAACCGATCATTTTCTACCGCCCGCCCAAGCTCAAGGCGGTGGATGAGTTGCTGCGCAAGCAGCGCGTGCAACTGGGCAACCGCGTGGCGGCGTCGACCAAGGAAGGCATCCTCAGCGTGATCAAGGAAGTGCGCAAAGGCGGCCAGGTGGGCATTCCGGCGGATCCTGAGCCGGCAGAATCCGCGGGGATCTTCGTGCCGTTCTTTGCCACCCAGGCGCTGACCAGCAAGTTCGTGCCGAACATGCTCGCCGGTCACAAGGCCGTCGGCGTATTCCTGCATGCCCTGCGGCTGCCGGACGGTTCGGGTTACAAAGTGATTCTGGAAGCGGCGCCTGAAGACATGTATAGCACCGACACTGCTACGTCCTGTGCGGCGATGAGCAAGGTGGTAGAGCGGTATGTCGGCGCTTATCCGAGCCAGTACATGTGGAGCATGAAGCGCTTCAAGAAGCGCCCGCCGGGCGAAGAGCGCTGGTATTGATGCCGGCTTGACACTTGTAGTGAGCGAGCTTGCCTCGCGCGGGGCAAGCCCGCTCACTACAAAAGCACGCGTTTACACGCGGTCGAGTTTCTTCAGGAACACCGCCATTTCTTTTTCGGCCTGTTTGTCGCCATGGGCCTGGGCCGCTTCGATGCCCTTCTCCCACGCCAGCCGCGCCGCCGCACGATCTTCCAGCCCCAACTGCGCCTTACCCAACAACTTCCACGCCGCCGAATACTTGGGGTCGAACTCCACGCATTTGTGCAGATGCTCGGCCGCCTTGGCGTTGTCCTTCAGGTCCAGATAACCCTTGCCCAAACCAAAACGCAGCAGGGAATTATCCACACCCTTGGCGAGCATTTTTTCCAGGGATTCGAGCATGCAGGCGTACTCCGTTGTGTCAGAAAAAGCTCAGGCCCACGTGGAACAGTTTCTCCACATCGCGGATATGTTTCTTGTCCACCAGGAACAGAATCACATGGTCCCCGGTTTCGATCACCGTATCGTCGTGGGCAATGATCACCTCTTCATCACGGATGATCGCGCCAATGGTGGTGCCCGGCGGCAAGCCGATATCGCGGATGGCCTTGCCGATCACTTTGCTCGACTTCGAGTCGCCATGGGCAATCGCCTCGATAGCCTCCGCCGCACCCCGGCGCAGGGAGTGTACGCTGACGATATCGCCACGACGCACGTGGGCCAGCAAGGTGCCGATGGTCGCCAACTGCGGGCTGATGGCGATGTCGATATCGCCACCCTGGATCAGGTCCACATAAGCCGGGTTGTTGATGATGGTCATCACCTTCTTCGCGCCCAGCCGCTTGGCCAGCAGCGATGACATGATGTTGGCTTCGTCATCGTTGGTCAGGGCCAGGAAGATATCCGCATCGGCGATGTTCTCTTCCATCAGCAGGTCGCGGTCCGAGGCACTGCCTTGCAGTACGACGGTGCTGTCGAGGGTGTCGGATAAATGCCGGCAACGTGCCGGACTCATCTCGATGATCTTCACCTGGTAGCGGCTTTCGATGGCTTCGGCCAAACGCTCGCCGATCTGCCCGCCGCCTGCGATGACGATGCGTTTATAGGTCTCGTCGAGGCGGCGCATTTCGCTCATGACGGCACGAATGTTCGCCTTGGCGGCGATGAAAAACACTTCGTCGTCGGCCTCGATCACCGTGTCGCCCTGGGGCAGGATCGGGCGGTCGCGTCGGAAAATCGCCGCGACGCGGGTTTCCACATTCGGCATGTGCTCGCGCAACTGGCGCAGTTGCTGGCCCACCAACGGGCCGCCGTAGTAGGCCTTTACGGCGACCAGTTGCGCCTTGCCGCCGGCGAAGTCGATCACCTGCAAGGCGCCCGGAATCTCGATCAGGCGCTTGATGTAGTGGGTCACCACCTGTTCAGGGCTGATCAGCACGTCGACCGGAATCGCGTCGTTGTCGAACAGCCCGGCGCGGGTCAGGTAGGCCGCCTCGCGTACACGGGCGATTTTGGTCGGGGTGTGGAACAGGGTATGGGCGACCTGGCAGGCGACCATGTTGGTTTCGTCGCTGTTGGTCACGGCCACCAGCATGTCGGCATCGTCGGCTCCGGCCTGGCGCAGCACCGTCGGGAACGATGCGCGGCCTTGCACGGTACGGATGTCGAGGCGGTCGCCCAGGTTGCGCAGACGCTCGCTGTCGGTGTCGACCACCGTGATGTCGTTGGCTTCGCTGGCCAAATGTTCGGCCAGCGTGCCGCCGACCTGCCCTGCCCCAAGGATGATGATTTTCATCCAGTCACTCCCTTAAAACCATTCAGCCGCGCGCGGCGGCGATCTTGATCAGTTTGGCGTAGTAGAAGCCATCGTGTCCGCCTTCTTGCGCGAGCAACTGGCGGCCGTGGGGCTGCTTGATACCGGCCGTGGTGGCGAGGTCCAGCTCCCGGGCGCCGCTGGTGCGGGCGAGGAAGGCTTCGATCACCTCGGTGTTTTCCGTCGGCAAGGTGGAACAGGTGGCGTAGAGCAGGATGCCGCCGACTTCCAGGGTCGGCCACATTGCGTCGAGCAGTTCGCCTTGCAGCAAGGCCAGGGCGGCGATGTCGTCGGGTTGGCGGGTGAGCTTGATGTCCGGGTGGCGGCGGATCACTCCGGTGGCCGAACACGGCGCATCGAGCAGGATGCGCTGGAAGGGTTTGCCGTCCCACCAGGTGGCGGTGTCACGGCCGTCGGCGGCGATCAGTTCGGCGCTGAGGCCCAGGCGCGCGAGGTTTTCGCGTACGCGCACCAGACGCTTGGCTTCCAGGTCGACAGCGACCACACCGGCCAGGTCCTTTTCGACTTCCAGAATGTGACAGGTCTTACCGCCTGGCGCGCAGCACGCGTCGAGCACGCGTTGACCGGGTGCCAGGTCGAGCAGGTCGGCAGCCAGTTGTGCGGCTTCATCCTGCACGCTGATCCAGCCTTCGGCAAAGCCCGGCAGGCTGCGCACGTCAGTGGCGGCTTCGAGCACGATGCCGTCGACGCTGTACACGCACGGCGTGGCGTTGATACCGGCCTCTGTGAGCAATTGCAGGTAGGCGTCACGGCTGTGATGGCGACGATTGACCCGCAGGATCATCGGCGGGTGCGCATTGTTCGCCGCGCAAATAGCTTCCCATTGCTCCGGCCAGAAGGCTTTCAGGGACTTTTGCAGCCAGCGGGGGTGGGCGGTGCGCACCACCGGGTCATGTTCCAGCTCGGCCAGCAGCGCTTCACTTTCGCGCTGGGCACGGCGCAGCACGGCGTTGAGCAGGGCCTTGGCCCAAGGTTTTTTCAGCTTGTCGGCGCAACCGACGGTTTCACCGATAGCGGCGTGGGCCGGTACGCGGGTGTAGAGCAGTTGATAGAGGCCCACCAGCAGCAGCGCTTCCACATCTGCATCGGCCGCCTTGAACGGCTTTTGCAGCAACTTGGTTGCCAACGCCGACAAGCGTGGCTGCCAGCGGGCCGTGCCAAAGGCCAGGTCCTGGGTGAAACCGCGATCGCGATCTTCGACCTTGTCCAGTTGGGTCGGCAACGAACTGTTCAGCGAAGCCTTGCCTTGGAGGACGGCAGCGAGAGCCTTGGCGGCGGCCAGACGTGGGTTCATTGCGCTGCCCCGAGGAGAGTACCCACGGCAAATTTCTCACGACGGCTGTTGAACAAATCGCTGAAATTAAGCGCCTTGCCACCGGGCAATTGCAGACGAGTCAGACACAACGCCTGTTCGCCGCAGGCGACCAGCAGGCCGTCCTTGCTGGCGCCGATGATCTCACCGTGAGCGCCTTTGCCCTCGGCCAAGGTGGCGGCCAACACTTTCAAGGCTTCGCCGTTGAGGGTGCTGTGGCAGATCGGCCACGGGTTGAACGCACGCACCAGACGCTCCAGCTCCACGGCCGGGCGGCTCCAGTCGATGCGCGCTTCGTCTTTGTTCAGCTTGTGGGCGTAAGTGGCCAGGCTGTCGTCCTGCACTTCACCTTCCAGGGTGCCGGCGGCCAGGCCGGCGATGGCCTGGATTACTGCGGGCGGGCCCAACTCGGCAAGGCGGTCGTGCAGGCTGCCGCCGGTGTCTTCGCCGGTGATCGGCGTAGTGACCTTGAGCAGCATCGGGCCGGTGTCCAGGCCGGCTTCCATGCGCATCACGGTCACGCCGCTTTCGCTGTCACCGGCTTCCACGGCGCGCTGGATCGGCGCCGCACCGCGCCAGCGAGGCAGCAACGAGGCATGGCTGTTGATGCAGCCCAGGCGTGGGATATCCAGCACCACTTGCGGCAGGATCAAGCCGTAGGCCACCACCACCAACAGGTCCGGCTTCAGCGCCGCCAGTTCGGCCTGGGCCTCGGCGTTGCGCAGGGTCGGCGGTTGCAGCACGGGGATGTTGTGCTCCAGCGCCAGCTGCTTGACCGGGCTCGGCATCAGTTTTTGCCCACGACCGGCCGGGCGATCCGGCTGGGTGTACACCGCGACGATGTCATAAGGGCTGGCAAGCAGGGCCTTGAGGTGTTCGGCGGCAAATTCAGGCGTGCCGGCAAAAACAATGCGCAGTGGCTCGGTCATGGGAGGTCTCGGTTAAAAGCAGTCACAAAAGAAAAAGGCTTGCCGCAGCAAGCCTTTGGAAGGGGGCATCAAGCTTGCTGGCGATGCTTTTTTTCCAGCTTCTTCTTGATCCGGTCGCGCTTGAGCGTGGACAGGTAATCGACAAACAGCTTGCCGTTGAGGTGGTCGCATTCGTGCTGGATGCACACTGCCAGCAGGCCTTCGGCAATCAGCTCGAACGGCTTGCCGTCGCGGTCCAGGGCCTTGATCTTCACGCGCAGCGGGCGCTCGACGTTCTCGTAGAACTCCGGCACGGAGAGGCAGCCTTCCTGGTATTCGCCCATCTCGTCGGTCAGCGGTTCGAACTCCGGGTTGATGTACACCATCGGTTCGCTGCGATCTTCCGACAGGTCCATGACCACGACGCGCTGATGCACGTTGACCTGGGTCGCGGCGAGGCCGATACCCGGGGCTTCATACATTGTTTCAAACATGTCATCGACCAACTGACGAACCTTGTCGTCCACTACGGCCACCGGTTTGGCGATCGTGCGCAGGCGCGAGTCGGGGAATTCGAGGATGTTCAAAATAGCCATAAGCGTAATTGCTGCACATGTGAGGTAGAGGCAAATCGGCGTTGGGATGGACCCACACGACCGGTGTGAAACCCTTAAAAGCCGCGAAGGCCAAGGCATTTCACGCGAACGCACATAATAAAGGAGATTCACCCCATGAGGAAATCGCTACTCGTCTTGCTGCTGTGGGCCCCGTTTTCCATGGCCCTGCTGCCCCCGCCCGTCCAGCGTCTGGAACAACCGACGCAACAGGCTATCCAGCGCTTCCTGTTGCATAACCGCATCCTTGATACACCCCAGGACCTGGACAATGCGCCGTACATCGTTGCTGCCGAGGCTGGTCGCGTGCTCGGCGCCAATGGCGAGCGGGTGTATGCCAGGGGCAACCTGGACCCTTCCCAACCCAATTACGGCATATTCCGACGCGGCAAGGTCCACACCGACCCTCAGACCCGAGAGCTGTTGGGCATCAACGCCGACGATATCGGTACCGCCCGTTTTGTCACGGCTGGCGACCTCACCACCCTGGCTGTGCAGCGTGTCACCCAGGAGGTACGCCCCGGTGACCGCTTGCTGCGTGCGCAAACACCCGTCGACCCGGCCGCTCTTGCTGTCACGCCAACGGCCGCCTTTATCGAAGGGCAGATCATCGATATTCCCAAGGGCGTGACCCAGATCGGCGTGCTGGATGCCGTAACGCTGAACAAAGGCCGTCGTGACGGCCTGGTCGAAGGCCAACTCCTCAGCGTGATCAAGACCGGCGCCACGGTGCGCGAGCGCCTGACCGGCGCGCCGACGAAACTGCCCGACGAGCGCGCCGGCACCCTGCTGGTGTTTCGCACCTACGAAAAGCTCAGTTACGGCCTGGTGCTCAATGCCTCACGACCGCTGGCGGTGATGGACCGTTTCGAGACTGCTCATCAAACACAATGAATAGCCTGCTAAATAAGTTACCAACAGAGTTATCCACAGCTTGTTACGGTCAAGGATGATCAGATGTTTCCGACAAATAGCCATGAAATTTCCCCATCAGAACTGGAAGCCCGACTACGCTTGCACAGGTTGCCGGAATTGGGTCAGAAACGTTTTCGCTTGTTGATCGAAGCGTTCGGCTCTGCCTCAAAAGCCATCAGTGCGCCTGCCAGCGCCTGGCGTTCACTCGGGCTGCCGGCCATCAGCGCCGATGCCCGGCGCAGTCATGAAATTCGCGATGCTGCCAGCGAGGCTTTGGCCTGGCTGGCCTGTCCGGCCCAGCATTTGCTGATGTGGGACCAGCCGGACTACCCTGCACTGCTTGCCCAGATTGATGATGCGCCGCCGCTGTTATTCGTCGCCGGTGACCCTGCAATCCTGGAAAAACCGCAACTGGCGATAGTCGGCAGCCGCCGTGCATCGCGTCCCGGCATGGACACGGCTGCGGCGTTTTCGCGCAGTTTGGCGAGCGCCGGTTTTGTCATCACCAGTGGCCTTGCGTTAGGCATTGACGGTGCAGCGCATCAGGCGGCATTGGATGTGGGCGGCCAGACAATCGGCGTGCTCGGCACCGGGCTGGAAAATTTTTATCCACAGCGCCACCGACGGCTGGCAGCGGCGATGATTGACCAAGGCAGCGCGGTGGTTTCCGAGTTCCCCCTGGATGCGCCGCCCCAGGCGGGTAACTTTCCCCGACGCAATCGAATCATCAGTGGCTTGTCCCTGGGCGTGCTGGTGGTGGAAGCCAGCATGGCCAGCGGTTCGCTGATCACGGCGAAACTGGCGGCCGAGCAGGGGCGCGAGGTGTATGCGATTCCGGGCTCCATCCATCATCCCGGCGCCAAGGGCTGTCATCAGTTGATCCGCGAGGGCGCGGTGCTGGTGGAGACCATCGAACACATCCTGGAAGGTTTGCGTGGTTGGCAGGCGTTGTCACGCCCTACCCCGATGCCGGTTGTCCATCCGTTGGTGGCACTGCTGCACGCGGCACCCCACACCAGTGAAGCCCTGGCGATTGCCAGTGGGCGGTCGTTGTCCCAGGTGCTGGCGAGCCTTACGGAGCTTGAGCTCGAAGGCCAGGTCATCTGCGAAAGCGGGCGCTGGCTTGCACGCTGCTAGGTTTTGTAAAGAAGATCGGTAAACTGCGCAGAGCTTTAGTCTGGAGAGTGAACAATGGTCAACCGGTGGCGTGTGCTGGAAACCGCACGAGAAATTCGCGCAGGCGCGGTGATTGCCTATCCAACCGAAGCGGTTTGGGGCCTGGGCTGCGATCCGTGGAACGAAGAAGCAGTAGACCGTTTGCTCGCCATCAAGAACCGTTCGGTGGACAAGGGCCTGATCCTGGTGGCGGACAATATCCGTCAGTTCGACTTTCTGTTCGAAGACTTCCCGCAGGACTGGATCGACCGCATGGCCAGCACTTGGCCAGGGCCGAACACCTGGCTGGTGCCCCATCAGGATTTGTTGCCGGAGTGGGTGACGGGTGTGCACGACACCGTTGCCCTACGGGTGACTGACCATCCGCTGGTGCGGGATTTGTGCTCGCTGGTAGGGCCGTTGATTTCTACTTCGGCCAACCCGCAAGGGCGCCCGGCGGCGCGCACGCGGATTCGCGTGGAGCAATACTTCCGTGGCCAGGTGGATCTGGTGTTGGGGGGCGCCTTGGGTGGGCGCAAGAACCCGAGCTTGATTCGTGATTTGGTGACTGGCGAGGTTGTGCGGCCTTCCTGAGACCGAGGTGCGGCCTTCGCGAGCAAGCCCGCTCCCACATTTTGATCGAGTTCCAACTGAAGGAGTGCGGTCAAAATGTGGGAGCGGGCTTGCTCGCGAAGAGGTCCTTAAAGTCGCCGAAAATCTATAGCCTTACGGCAACAAAATAGTCGACCCAGTCGTCCTGCGCCCCGACAACTCCGTCTGCGCCTTCGCCGCCTCCGCCAGCGCATACCGCTGGTTGATATCAATGCGCACCTTGCCGCTCTGGATCATCGAAAACAGGTCATCCGCCATCGCCTGCAGGTTTTGCGGGTTGTTGGCATAGGTCGCCAGGGTCGGCCGGGTGACGTACAGCGAGCCCTTGGCCGACAGAATCCCCAAGTTCACCCCATCCACCGCGCCGGACGCATTGCCGAAACTCACCACCAGCCCACGTGGCGCGACGCTGTCCAGCGAGGTCAGCCAGGTGTCCTTGCCGACGCCGTCGTACACCACCGGCACTTTTTTGCCGTCGGTCAATTCCAACACGCGCTGTGCGACGTCTTCCTTGCTGTAGTCGATGGTTTCCCAGGCACCGAGGGATTTGGCCAGGGCGGCTTTTTCCGGCGAACTCACAGTACCGATCAGCTTTACACCCAGAGCCTTGGCCCATTGGCAGGCCAGGGAGCCGACGCCACCGGCAGCGGCGTGGAACAGGATGGTTTCGCCGCCCTTCAGTTCATAGGTCTGGCGCAGCAGGTACTGCACGGTCAGGCCTTTGAGCATGGCGCCGGCGGCTTGTTCGAAGCTGATGTCATCCGGCAGGTGCACCAGGTTGGCGGCGGGCAGCACATGCAGTTGGCTGTAGGCGCCCAGCGGGCCGCTGCCGTAGGCTACACGGTCACCGACCTTGAACTGGGTGACTTCGCTGCCGACCGCGTCGACCACACCGGCGCCTTCCGCGCCCAACCCCGATGGCAATGCGGGCGGTGCGTACAGGCCACTGCGGAAATAGGTGTCGATGAAGTTCAGGCCAATCGCCTCGTTACGCACGCGAACCTGCTGCGGGCCGGGCTCTGCCGGCGTGTAGTCCACATACTCAAGCACTTCGGGGCCGCCATGGGCGCTGAACTGGATACGTTTGGCCATCTGCACTTCTCCTGGGTTCGAATCGCGTAGCCCCCTATCGGACTCCTAAGCTTGATCTTCGTCAACTGCGGCGCAACCGGGTGCAGTGGTATCCTGTGCGCCCATTTGCCGCCGACGCCCAATGGCCTCGCGTAGCTTTGCCCGATTCAAGGTGATGCCATGACTACCCGCACCGAGGCTGTAAAGGCCTACCTGCTTGACCTGCAAGACCGCATTTGCAGCGCCCTGGAAACCTTCGAGACGGACACTCGCTTTATCGAAGACGCCTGGACCCGGCCTGCCGGCGGCGGCGGACGCACCCGTGTGATCGAAAACGGTTCGGTGATCGAAAAAGGCGGCGTCAACTTTTCCCACGTGTTTGGCAGCGGTCTCCCACCATCTGCCAGCGCGCATCGTCCTGAATTGGCCGGTCGCGGCTTTGAAGCCCTGGGTGTGTCGTTGGTGATTCATCCGCACAACCCACACGTACCGACTTCCCACGCCAATGTGCGCTTTTTCATCGCTGAAAAAGAAGGCGAAGAGCCGGTGTGGTGGTTCGGCGGCGGTTTCGACCTCACGCCTTACTACGGCAATGAAGAAGACTGCATCCACTGGCACCGCGTGGCCGAGCAGGCCTGTGCGCCGTTCGGTCCAGACGTGTACTCGCGCTACAAAGCCTGGTGCGACACCTACTTCCACATCAAGCACCGCAACGAACCGCGCGGCATCGGCGGCCTGTTCTTCGATGACCTGAATGAGTGGGACTTCGACACCTGCTTCGCCTTCATCCGCGCCATCGGCGATGCCTACATCGACGCCTACCTGCCGATCGTGCAGCGCCGCAAGGCCACCGCCTACACCGAGCAGCAGCGCGAATTCCAGGAGTTCCGTCGTGGTCGCTACGTTGAATTCAACCTGGTCTACGACCGTGGCACCTTGTTTGGCCTGCAATCGGGCGGACGCACCGAGTCGATCCTGATGTCGCTGCCGCCGCAGGTGCGCTGGAGCTACGACTGGAAGGCCGAGGCCGGCAGCGAAGAAGCGCGCCTCACCGACTACTTCCTGCAAGACCGCGACTGGCTGGGCCTTACCGCGCCCAAGGCGGCCGTCTGATGGACCGCTATGTCGTGTTCGGCAACCCCATCGGCCACAGCAAGTCGCCGCTGATCCATCGCATGTTCGCCGAGCAGACCGGCGAGCAACTGGACTACAGCACCTTGCTGGCGCCGCTGGAGGATTTCACTGGCTGTGCCCGTGAGTTTTTTCTACAAGGTCGGGGTGCCAACGTCACCGTACCGTTCAAGGAGGATGCCTACCGCTTGGCCAACACCTTGACCGAACGCGCCCAGCGCGCGGGCGCTGTGAACACCCTGAGCAAACTGGCCGACGGCAGCCTGTTGGGCGACAACACCGACGGTGCGGGCTTGGTGCGTGATCTCACGGTTAACGCCGGGTTGAGCCTGCAAGGCAAACGCATCTTGTTGCTGGGCGCTGGTGGCGCGGTACGCGGCGCGTTGGAGCCGTTGCTGGCCGAACAGCCTGCTTCGCTGATCATCGCCAACCGCACGGTGGAAAAGGCCGAAATGCTGGCTGAGTTGTTCGACGACCTGGGCCCGGTGTCCGCCAGTGGTTTCGATTGGTTGCGTGAGCCGGTGGACGTGATCATCAACGCCACCTCCGCCAGCCTGTCAGGCGATGTACCGCCGATTGCGGGCAGCCTGATCGAACCGGGCAAGACCTTTTGCTACGACATGATGTACGCCAAGGAACCGACCGCGTTTTGCCGCTGGGCCACCGAACAAGGCGCAGCCGTGGCGATGGATGGCCTGGGCATGCTGGTGGAACAGGCGGCGGAAGCCTTCTTCCTGTGGCGCGGCGTGCGCCCGGACTCGGCGCCCGTACTGGCAGAGCTACGCCGCCAGTTGGCGCTGTAATCACTCCTGGAACTGGATGGGGCATTGGTCGGCCCCTTCCAGCTTTTTCAACTCTTCTACTACCTGCGGCCTGGCCCGACGCAATGTCAGGCTGCGCCCCAACCCGCGCAAGCGCCGCGCTTCCTGGTGCAGCATCTCCACCCCGGAATAGTCGATAAAGTTGATCTGCTGCGCCTCGATCACCACCCGTTCGCCCTGCAGGCTTTGCAGGCGTACTTGCAGGTAGTGGCTGGCGCCGAAAAAGATCGAGCCGCCCACCCGCAGCACATCTTCATCGCCATCGCGCCATTGCTGTACCCGTGGCTGCGAGGTGCGCTTGAGGTAGAAAAACAGCGACGCCAGCACCCCGGCGTAAATCGCTGTTTGCAACTCCAACAGCAAGGTGGCGACGCAGGTCAGGCTCATCACCACGAACTCGGCGCGACTGACGCGGAATAACGCGCGAATGCCGCGACGGTCCACCAAACCCCAACTGATCAGCAAGATGCTCGCGGCCATGCTCGGGATCGGAATATGGGCGATCAATGCCGCGCCAAACAGCGCAAACAGTGCCACCCATAACGCGGAAAACACGCCCGCCAACGGCGAACAGGCGCCCGCCTCGTAGCTGAGGCCGGAGCGTGTGAACGAACCGGCTGACAAATACCCGGAGAAAAATCCGCCAACGATGTTGGATAAACCCTGCGCTCGCACTTCCTGGTTGGCATCGAGCAATTGCTGCGAACGCGCCGACAGCGAGCGGGCAATCGACAAGCTGGTCACCAGCCCCAGCATGCCCACCGCCACGGCGCTCGGCAGCAGGCGCAGGATCACGTCCAGGTCCATGGGCAACGGGCTGAACGGCGGCAGTTTGCCGATAAACGAACTGACCAGCGCCACATGCCCGAACATCGCCGGCCACAGCCACGCCACCAGGCTGCCCAGCGCCAAGGCGATCAACAGGGTCGGCCAGCGCGGTACGAGGTATTTGAGCAGTGCCCCCACCAGCAAGGTACCGAGCCCGAGTATGAGTGAAGCGTGATCCCATTCGCCGCTATGGTGGATCAGTGCCAGCAGGCTATTGATCGCCGTGGCCTGGCTCGGTAAATCCAGCCCCAGCAGATTGGGCAGCTGCCCGAGCGCAATCACCACGGCGGCACCCAGGGTGAAACCGAGCACCACTGAATGAGAGACAAAATTCACCAGCGCGCCAAAGCGCAGCATGCCCAGCAGCCACTGGAAAACCCCGGCGAGGAAGGTGAGCAACAGGATCAGGGTGATGTAGTCCTGCGAGCCCGGCACGGCCAGCGGGCTGACGCTGGCGTAGAGCACAATGGAAATCGCCGCCGTGGGGCCGCAGATCAGATGCCAGGAGGAACCCCAGAGGCAGGCGATCAGCACCGGGATGATTGCGGCGTACAAGCCGTATTCGGGTGGGAGACCGGCGATCAGCGCGTAGGCAATTGACTGTGGCAAGGCGAGAACCGCGCCACTGAGGCCCACCATCGCATCCCGGCCGACGCTGGCGCGGGTCTGACGCGGGAGCCAGGCGAGGAAGGGGAAGAGTGTGTGGCGGTTGGGCCGGGGCATCGCGGACTCGGTTTGAAAGGTTTGACTGAGATTATCAGGCCCAACCGTTTAGATGATGTCGGGTACCTTGTGGCGAGCGGGCTTGCCCCGCGTTGGGCTGCGTAGCAGCCCACTGTTCGGTTGACACGATCTTACTGAAAAGACCGCGTTCCCAGGTTTTGGGGCTGCTGCGCAGCCCAACGCGGGGCAAGCCCGCTCGCCACAATAGGGCGCCTCCCAAGAAGGAGTGTTGGGCCTTTAGAGTTTGGCTTTTACAGCAGCCAGCGCATCCTTGCCATCTACGGTCTTCACGCCCTCCAGCCATTTATCCAATACCGCCGGGTTGGCCTTGATCCACGCCTTCGCCGCATCGGCATTGCTGACCTTGTTGTTGGCCACCTCGGCCATGATGCTGTTTTCCATGTCCTGGGTAAAACTCAGGTTGGTCAGCAGTTTTCCTACGTTCGGGCAGGCCTGCGCATACCCTTTGCGGGTCAAGGTATACACGCTGCCGGTGTCACCAAAATATTTCTCGCCGCCCTTGAGGTAGTGCATTTTCAACTGCACGTTCATCGGGTGCGGGGTCCAGCCGAGGAAGGTCACGAATTTCTGCTTCTTAACCGCCCGCGACACTTCGGCGAGCATCGCCTGTTCGCTGGACTCCACCAGCTTCCACTGGCCGAGCGCAAAGTCGTTCTTCTTGATGATTTCCTGCAACGAAATATTCGCCGGTGCGCCGGAGCCGATGCCGTAGATCTTTTTGTCGAACTTGTCGGCAAATTTGTTCAGGTCGGCAAAGTCATGCACCCCGGCGTCCCACACATAATCGGGCACGGCGAGGGTGAACTCGGTGCCGTCGAGGTTTTTCGCCAGTTGCACCACGTCGCCATTGGCCACGAACTTGTCATAGAAGCCCTGCTGGGCCGGCATCCAGTTGCCCAGGAACACATCCACCTGGCCGTCCTTGAGCCCGCCAAAGGTGATCGGCACCGCCAGGGTGTCGACCTTGGGTTTGTAGCCCATGCCCGTCAGCAGAAAACCGGTGATGGCATTGGTGGCCGCAATATCGCTCCAGCCCGGATCGGCCATCTTTACCGTTTCACAACTGGCGTCTGCGTAAACATTGGCGCTTCCCAGCGCCAGGAGCCCCAGCATCACAGTTAACTTTTGCATGGCCTTCCCTCAGTGTTATTGGTTTTGGCAGGGTTGTGGATAACGTGCCTTGCGCTCCAGGTCGTCGAGGTCGATATGGTTGCGCATGTATTGCTGACTGGCGTCCACCAGTGGCTGGTGATCCCAGCTCTTCAGCTTGCCCTGGGTCAGTGCTTCAAACACCAGACGGCGGCGGCGTTGGCTGGCGAGCACCTGTTGGTGGATCGCCGGGATGTCCCATTTGGCCCGCGCCTCGTCCAGGAAGGCTGCAAACAGTGCCCGGTGTTGCGGCGACTGGCTGAGGTCTTCCTGCTCCCGTGGGTCGTTGTGTACATCGAACAGTAGACAAGGGTCGTCTTCGCTGTAGATGAATTTGTAGGCGCCCCGCCGAATCATCATCAGCGGGCTGATGGTGCCTTCGGCCATGTACTCGCCAAACACTTCGTCATGCCCGCCCTGCCCTTGCAAGTGCGGGACCAGCGAGCGGCCGTCCAGCGGCAGGCGCGGGTCCAGCTCGCCGCCGGCCAGTTCCACCAGAGTCGGCAGCAGGTCGGCGGTGGACACGGCTTTGCTCACGCGGCCTGCCGCGAACTGTCCCGGCGCACTGACCAGCAGCGGCACGCGGGCGGCCATTTCAAACCAGTGCATTTTGTACCAAAGGCCGCGTTCGCCGAGCATGTCGCCGTGGTCGCCGGAGAAGATGATGATGGTGTCGTCGGCCAGGCCGGTGTCTTCCAGGGTTTGCAGCAGCTTGCCGACGTTGCTGTCGATATAGCTGCACGCGCCGAAGTAGGCACGCCGTGCATCGCGGATCTTATCCACAGGCAGCGGCTTGTCCCACAGGTCGTAGACCTTGAGCAAGCGCTGGGAATGCGGGTCGAGATCGCTTTGCGCGGGCGTTGTAGGCAACGGGATGTCGGCATCGTCGTACAGGTCCCAGAACGGTTTGGGAATGGTGTACGGGTCGTGAGGGTGAGTCATCGATACCGTCAGGCAGAACGGCTGGTCGCCGTCTTCGCGGATATGGTCGAACAGGTATTGCTGCGCCTTGAACACCACCTCTTCGTCGAAATCCAGCTGGTTGGTGCGCACGCACGGCCCGGCTTGCAGCACCGACGACATGTTGTGATACCAGGTGGGGCGCACGTCCGGCTCGTCCCAGTTCACCGCCCAGCCATAGTCGGCGGGGTAGATGTCGCTGGTCAGGCGTTCTTCGTAGCCATGCAACTGGTCGGGACCGCAGAAGTGCATCTTGCCCGACAAAGCGGTGCGATAGCCGAGGCGACGCAGGTAGTGGGCGTAGGTCGGCACATCGGCGGGGAAGTCGGCGGCGTTGTCGTAGGCGCCAATCTTGCTCGGCAACTGGCCGCTCACCAGGGTGAAACGCGATGGCGCGCACAACGGGCTGTTGCAATAGGCGGCATCGAACACCACACCCTGCTCGGCGAGGCGACTCAGGTTGGGCAACTTGATAGGCGAAGAACCGTAGAACGGAAGCAACGGGGCGGCCATTTGATCGGCCATGATGAAAAGAATGTTCTTGCGCTTCATGATCTATCGGCATTCCATAGGCGGTGTTTATGCCAATGAGCATGCAGCCCACGAAAAGTGGGGTAAAGCCCATGAAAAGCAATGTCTAGGATAAGCACAGCTTATGTATGAAGCCCTCGGTGACCTGTCCCTCGATTTGCTGCGCGCCTTCGAAGCCGCCGCACGCCATCGCAGTTTTACCGCCGCCGCGATGGAACTGGGCACCACCCAACCGGCCATCAGCCAGCAGATCAAGCGCCTGGAAGAACAGTTGGCGATTCGCCTGTTTGATCGCATCTACCGAGGTATCGAGCTGACTGACGCTGGCGCCCTGTTGTTCGAGCATGTGCAAGGCGGTTTGCAGGGCATCAACCAGGGCTTGAGCCTGATCACCCAACAGGACCAGCATGAAGTGCTGCAAGTCGCCACCGACTTCGCCTTCGCCGCCTATTGGCTGATGCCGCGCCTGCATCGCTTTCACCAGGCCAACCCTCATGTCGATGTGAGCCTGGTGACCAGCGAGCGCAACCACGCCACTTTGCGCAGCGATATCGACGTGGCGGTGTTGTTTGGCGACGGCCGTTTCAAGCAGGGCGACAGCCTGTGGCTGTTCAACGAGGAAGTGTTCCCGGTGTGCAGCCCGCAGTGGCTCAAGGAACAGGCGACACCGCTGACTGTGCAAAATTTGCACGATGTCCCCTTGCTGCACCTGCGCCAGGAAAACAACAGCCAGTGGTTCGACTGGAGCGGTGTGTTTCGCGAATTGGGCATCGCCAGCGCACCGACGCCCGGCCAATTGCGTTTCGACAATTACACCCTGTTGATCCAGGCGGCGATTGCCGGCCAGGGCGTGGCTATCGGCTGGCGGCACCTGGTGGATAACCTGCTGGAGCAGGGCTGGTTGTGCCGACCGGTGAGCGACACCGTCATCTCGCGCTTTGGCTATTACGTGGTGCAGCCCCAGCGCAAACGCCGAGGGCAGTTGGTCGAGCGCTTCGTCGACTGGCTGGTGGCAGAACAAGCCAGCAGCGCGCAGTCGCTGACCGGGCTGGCCCTGCCGTCCATTGCGGTCTAGCATCTGGCGCCTATTGGATCCGGAGTCCGCCATGCAATGTATCAAGGGCTACCACGCCCATATCTACTTCGACGCCAGCACCATCGAACAGGCGCGCACCCTGTGCGAAGACGCCGCCAAACTCTTCCCGCTGCGCATGGGGCGTGTGCACGAACGACCGGTGGGCCCGCACCCGGATTGGAGCTGCCAACTGGCGTTCGATCCCGAATACATCGGCGTGGTGCTGCCATGGTTGATGATCCATCGCAACGGGCTGGTGGTGTTCCTGCACCCCGAGACCGGCGATGACTTGAAGGACCACACCGACTATGCGGTGTGGATGGGGGCGATGCGGGAACTGAACTTGTCAGCCTTTTCCTGAATAAAATCCCTAAATATGGGATTGATATTTATATATTGAGACTTGCGCCCGCGTAGGTTTATATTCGCTGCATCCGCTCAGAACTCAGGTGAAGCGATGCAGGCGCAATTGATCGCGCTCGATTGGGGGACCAGCTCCCTTCGTGCTTACAAACTCGGCCCCGCAGGCACCGTGCTGGAACAGCGCTCGCTGGCGTGGGGCATCATGCATTTGCCCGCCGAACCCCGGGACATTGCCGGTGTGCGTTGCAGCAACGGCTTCGAGTTGGCGTTTGATGCGGCCTGCGGGGATTGGCTCGACGCCGAACCGGGTTTGCCGGTGATTGCCTGTGGCATGGTCGGCAGCGCCCAAGGCTGGAGCGAAGCGGCCTATCGCAATACCCCGGTCGACGTCGCCAGCCTCGGCCAGGCGCTGCACCAGGTGCACAGCCTGCGCGGCGTGGACGTGCACATCGTGCCAGGCGTGATTGAGCAGGTCGGCTTGCCCAACGTAATGCGCGGCGAAGAAACCCAAGTGCTGGGCGTGCTGCAAGGGCTGGGCGCCGATGGGTTGATCGGCCTGCCGGGCAGCCATTCCAAGTGGGTCGAGGTGGTCGACGGCTGCATCACGCACTTCGATACCTTCATGACCGGCGAGCTGTTTGCAGTGTTGAGCAAACACAGCATCCTCGGGCGTACCCAGCAACCCAGCGAGCGATTCCAGGCCGAAGCCTTCGACCGAGGCGTGCACGTGGCGCTTTCCGAAGACGGCCAGCGCGGCGTGCTGTCCACCTTGTTCAGTGCCCGCACCCTCGGGCTCACCGGCGAACTCGCGCCTGACCAGCAGCCCGATTACCTCTCCGGCTTGCTTATCGGCCATGAACTCGCCGGTCTGCCCGACAGCGCCAAACACAAGCCGATCATCCTGGTCGGCGCCGCGCCACTTTGCACCCGTTATCAACGCGCCCTCGCCCTTTGCGGCTTTGCCCACGTCAGCCTGGCGCAGGAAGCCACCGAGCGCGGCCTGTGGCAACTGGCCGTGGCGGCCGGGCTCACTCAACCTGTATTGGAGGCCTGACATGCTCAAGCAAGCACTCGCGCAAAACGGTTTGATCGCCATCCTGCGCGGCATCCGCCCGGACGAAGCCCAGGCTGTCGGCCAGGTGCTGTACCAGGCGGGGTTTCGGGTGATCGAAGTCCCGCTGAATTCGCCCGACCCTTACACCAGTATCCGCACCCTGCGCGACAGCTTGCCCGCCGATTGCCTGATCGGTGCCGGCACGGTGTTGACGCCGGAGCAGGTCGAGCACGTGAAGGCGGCCGGCGGCCAGGTGATCGTCATGCCCCACAGCGATGCCAAGGTGTTGCGTGCTGCGAAAGCCGCAGGCCTGTTTCTGTCGCCGGGCGTGGCCACGCCGACCGAAGCCTTCGCCGCACTGGCCGAAGGCGCCGACGTGTTGAAGCTGTTCCCCGCCGAGCAAATGGGCCCTTCGGTGATCAAGGCGTGGCTGGCTGTCTTGCCGGCCGGCACCTTGTTGTTGCCGGTAGGCGGTATCACCCCGGACAACATGCAGGTGTTTGTCGACGCCGGCGCCAAAGGCTTCGGGCTGGGTTCCGGGTTGTTCAAACCGGGTATGACCGTGGATCAGGTAGCGAGCCGCGCCCAGGCTTATGTCGCCGCCTGGAAAGCCCTCAGCTGAATCAAGTTTCGCGCCTACCGGCGCCGCATCTATAAGAGAGATAACAGATGAAAATCACGAAATTGACGACCTTTATCGTCCCGCCGCGCTGGTGCTTCCTCAAGGTCGAGACCGACCAGGGTGTGACCGGCTGGGGTGAGCCCGTGGTCGAGGGCCGCGCCCACACCGTGGCAGCGGCTGTCGAAGAACTGTCCGACTACCTGATCGGCAAAGACCCCCGCAATATCGAAGACATCTGGACCGTGCTCTATCGCGGCGGCTTCTACCGCGGCGGCGCGGTGCACATGAGCGCCCTCGCCGGCATCGACCAGGCGCTGTGGGACATCAAGGGCAAGGCCCTCGGTGTGTCGGTCAGCGATCTGCTCGGCGGCCAGGTGCGTGACAAGATCCGCGTGTATTCCTGGATCGGCGGCGATCGCCCGGCCGACACCGCCCGCGCTGCCAAAGAGGCGGTGGCCCGTGGTTTCACGGCGGTGAAGATGAACGGCACCGAAGAACTGCAGTTCGTCGACAGCTTCGAAAAAGTCGACCTGGCCCTGGCCAACGTCGCCGCCGTGCGTGACGCGGTGGGCCCCAACGTCGGCATCGGCGTCGACTTCCATGGCCGGGTGCACAAGCCCATGGCCAAGGTGCTGATGAAGGAACTCGACCCGTACAAGCTGATGTTCATCGAAGAGCCGGTGCTCAGCGAGAACTACGAAGCGCTCAAAGAGCTGGCGCCGCTGACCAGCACGCCGATTGCCCTGGGCGAGCGCCTGTTCTCGCGTTGGGATTTCAAGCGTGTGCTCAGCGAAGGCTATGTCGACATCATCCAGCCGGATGCGTCCCATGCCGGTGGCATCACCGAAACCCGCAAGATCGCCAACATGGCCGAAGCCTACGACGTGGCCCTGGCCCTGCACTGCCCGTTGGGCCCGATTGCCCTGGCGGCGTGCCTGCAATTGGACGCGGTCTGCTACAACGCGTTTATCCAGGAGCAAAGCCTGGGCATTCACTACAACGAGAGCAATGACCTGCTCGACTACGTGCGCGATCCGGGCGTATTCGACTATGACCAGGGCTTTGTGAAGATCCCCAACGGGCCGGGTCTGGGCATCGAGATCAACGAGGAATACGTGATCGAACGCGCGGCCATCGGCCATCGCTGGCGTAACCCTATATGGCGCCACGCCGACGGCAGCTTCGCCGAGTGGTAAGCACCCTGTAGGAGCCGGGCTGCCGGCTCCTGCAAGCCCTCAATAAACATAAGAAGAGGCAACCCCCCATGCACCCTGAATCCTTCACCGGGCAGGCTTCTTTAGTCACGCCTACCCGAAAGCGCTTCTTCATCATGGTGCTGCTGTTTATCACCGTGGTCATCAACTACCTCGACCGCAGCAACCTGTCCATCGCCGCCCCGGCCCTGACCAGTGAGTTGGGGATCGACCCGGTGCACGTCGGGCTGATTTTCTCCGCGTTCGGCTGGACCTACGCCGCCATGCAGATCCCCGGCGGCTGGCTGGTGGACCGCGTGCCGCCGCGCATCCTCTACACGGCGGCCCTGCTGTTGTGGTCCATCGCCACGGTCATGCTCGGCTTCGCCGCCAGCTTTATCGCGCTGTTCGTGTTGCGCATGGCGGTGGGCGCGTTGGAAGCGCCGGCCTACCCGATCAACAGCCGTGTGGTTACCACCTGGTTCCCCGAGCGTGAGCGCGCCACGGCGATTGGCGTTTATACCTCCGGGCAATTTGTCGGGCTGGCATTCCTCACGCCGGTACTGGCCTGGCTGCAACATGCCTTTGGCTGGCACATGGTGTTTGTCGCGACCGGTGGCGTGGGCATTGTCTGGGCGGTGATCTGGTACGCGGTGTACCGCGAACCGAAGGATTTCAAAGGCGCGAATGCCGCTGAAATCGACCTGATCCGTGAAGGTGGCGGCTTGGTAGATATGCAGGAAAAAGCCGCCAAGGCGCCGTTCAGTTGGGTCGACCTGGGCATCGTGTTGAGCAAGCGCAAACTCTGGGGGATCTACCTGGGGCAGTTCTGCCTCAACTCCACGCTGTGGTTCTTCCTGACCTGGTTCCCGACCTACCTGGTGAAATATCGCGGTATGGACTTCATCAAGTCCGGCCTGCTGGCGTCATTGCCATTCCTGGCGGCGTTTGTCGGCGTACTGTGTTCGGGGATCTTTTCCGACTGGCTGATTCGTCGCGGCGCGTCGGTGGGGTTCGCGCGCAAGTTGCCGATCATCGGCGGGCTGCTGATCTCCACGGCGATCATCGGTGCCAACTATGTGGATTCGACGGCGTGGGTGATTGCGTTCCTGGCGGTGGCGTTCTTTGGTAATGGGTTGGCGTCGATTACCTGGTCGCTGGTGTCGACCCTGGCACCGGCCCGCCTGTTGGGGCTGACCGGTGGGGTGTTCAACTTCATCGGCAACCTGTCGGCGATTGCCACGCCGATCGTGATTGGCTTTCTGGCCAGTGGCGATTCGTTTGCGCCAGCAATAACCTATATTGCGGTGCTGGCGTTGCTTGGGGCGCTCTCCTACATATTGTTGGTGGGCAAGGTCGAGCGGATCGAGTTAGATGAAAGCCCTAGTTGAGCACACCGTCCAGAATCTCATAAACGATGCCCGTACCCACGGCGATCAACACCACATCCGGCCCCGAACGGCGCCATTCATAGCCGGGATACACCGGCAGGCGCGCCAGGGCCCGGTTATCGAGACGTTCGCCGTAATAGCCGCGCGGCAGCGGCTGGCCCCGCACCAGGCGTACATTCGGCGGTGGCGGTGCGCCACGGGCGAACTGGCCGTGGTTGTCGTGGATGATCTGGCGGACCGGGCCGAAGTCTTGGGGCGGGCCGCCGCGACGGTTGTCCTGCGGGCCGCGATGGTCGTCGCCGCGTTGTTCGTGCTGGCCCTGCGGGCCGCCACGGTCAGGGCCGCCTTGGTCATAAGGCGCAGCCTGCACCAGGGCGCTGGCGCCAAGCACCAGCACGCCAAGGCCGGCAATCACGGTTTTGGGCATTTTCATCGGGTATTCCTCAGGGCACGCAAACAAAAAAGGGATTTCGAACGAGGTTCGAAATCCCTTGGTCTTGCTGTTTAGGCCGTGCCCGGGCGGGTTGATTCCTCTGTATCAGGAACTTTACCTACTGCTTACGGGGCCCTTACTTACGAGCGTTACGCACGCCTTCCGACAATGCCGCACACAGGCTCAGTACACCGTCGATGGCTTGCTGGTCATTCTTGGCGTTGGCGATGTGGTCGATCAGCGCCGAACCTACGACGACACCATCAGCCAAGCGGGCGATGGCCGCCGCTTGTTCCGGCGTGCGGATACCAAAACCGATGCTGATCGGCAGGTCGGTATGGCGACGCAGGCGGGTCACGGCTTCTTCGACGTGCTCCAGGGTCGCGGCGCCAGCACCGGTCACACCGGCCACCGACACGTAGTACACAAAGCCGGAGCTGCCATTCAGAACCGTCGGCAGGCGCACATCATCGGTGGTTGGCGTGGTCAGGCGGATGAAGTCGATACCCGCCGCCTGGGCCGGGTCACACAGTTCGCCGTTATGCTCGGGCGGCATGTCGACCACGATCAGGCCGTCCACGCCGGCTGCCTTGGCGTCGGCAATAAACTGCGGCACGCCGTATTTGTGGATCGGGTTGAAGTAGCCCATCAACACCAGCGGCGTGTCGTTGTTGTCCTGGCGGAACTCGCGGACCATCTGCAGGGTTTTCACCAGGTTCTGCTTGGCGTTCAACGCGCGGATGTTGGCCAGTTGAATGGCCGGGCCGTCGGCCATCGGGTCGGTGAAGGGCATGCCCAACTCGATCACGTCGGCGCCGGCGGCTGGCAAGCCTTTGAGGATCGCCAGCGAGGTGTCGTAGCCAGGGTCGCCGGCCGTGACGAAGGTCACCAGGGCGGCGCGATTCTGTTCTTTGAGCTGGGCGAAGCGGGTTTGCAGGCGGCTCATTAGTGTTTCTCCTGCTGAGACTGTTCCATGTGGTGCATCACGGTCTGCATGTCTTTGTCGCCACGGCCGGACAGATTGACCACCATCAGGTGATCCTTCGGCAGGGTCGGCGCGCGTTTGAACACTTCGGCCAGGGCGTGGGCGCTTTCCAGGGCAGGAATGATCCCTTCCAGGCGGCAGCATTTGTGGAAGGCATCTAGGGCTTCATCGTCGGTCACCGAGGTGTACTGGACGCGACCGATGTCGTGCAACCACGCGTGTTCCGGGCCGATGCCGGGGTAATCCAGCCCTGCGGAGATCGAGTGGGCGTCGATGATCTGGCCGTCGTCGTCCTGCAACAGGAAGGTGCGGTTGCCGTGCAGCACGCCCGGTACGCCACCGTTGAGGCTGGCGGCGTGCTTGCCGGTTTCGATGCCGTGGCCGGCCGCTTCAACGCCGATGATCTCGACGCTGGTGTCGTCCAGGAACGGGTGGAACAGGCCCATGGCATTGGAACCGCCGCCGATGCACGCCACCAGGCTGTCCGGCAGGCGGCCTTCCTGGGCTTGCAGCTGGTCGCGGGTTTCCTTGCCGATCACGGCCTGGAAGTCGCGCACCATTGCAGGGTAAGGGTGCGGGCCGGCCACGGTGCCGATCAGGTAGAAGGTGCTGTCGACGTTGGTCACCCAGTCACGCAGGGCTTCGTTCATCGCGTCTTTCAGGGTGCCGGTGCCAGCCACCACTGGGATCACTTCGGCGCCCAGCAGCTTCATGCGGAACACGTTGGCTTGCTGGCGCTCGATGTCAGTGGTGCCCATATAGATCACGCATTGCAGGCCGAAGCGCGCGGCCACGGTGGCAGTGGCCACGCCGTGCATGCCGGCGCCGGTCTCGGCGATGATGCGTTTTTTACCCATGCGCCGTGCCAGCAGGATCTGGCCGATGCAGTTGTTGATCTTGTGCGCGCCGGTGTGGTTCAGCTCTTCGCGCTTGAGGTAGATCTTGGCGCCGCCGCAGAATTCGGTCAGGCGTTCGGCGAAGTACAGCGGGCTTGGACGACCGACGTAGTCACGTTGGAAGTAGGCCAACTCCTCTTTGAATGCAGGATCTTCCTTGGCCGCTTCGTATTCGCGGGCCAGGTCGAGGATCAACGGCATTAAGGTTTCAGCGACGTAACGGCCGCCGAACGCGCCAAACAGGCCGTTGGCGTCTGGGCCGTTGCGTAGATCGGTCTGGGACTGAGTCATGGGACGCTCCAGGAAAGAAGGGGTGTGGGAAGCAATGAGGGCCACTCTACCCCTGACGTTCTACGCTGAAAACCGATAAGATCGCCGTAACCTGTCAGGAAAACTCACAGATGAGTCGAGACCTTCCGCCCCTCAATGCCCTGCGTGCCTTTGAAGCGACTGCGCGCTTGAACAGCGTCAGTCAGGCCGCTGAGCAATTGCATGTGACCCACGGTGCCGTTAGCCGCCAGTTGAAGGTGCTGGAGGAGCATTTGGGTATCAGCCTGTTCGTCAAGGAAGGTCGCGGCCTTAAACTCACAGATGCGGGCGTTCGGCTGCGGGATGCCAGCGCCGAGGCCTTCGAGCGGTTGAGGGATGTATGTGCCGAGTTAACCCAGGCCAGTGCCGACGCGCCTTTCGTGCTCGGCTGTTCGGGCAGCCTGCTGGCGCGCTGGTTGATCCCGCGCCTGGGCCGCTTGAACGCAGACTTGCCGGACCTGCGCCTGCACCTGTCGGCGGGTGATGGGGATCTGGACCCGCGCCGCCCAGGCTTGGACGCACTGTTGGTGTTCGCTGAGCCGCCATGGCCGGCGGATATGCAGGTGTATGAGCTGGCCAGTGAACGCATCGGCCCGGTGATGAGCCCGCGCTTTGCCGGCTATGAACGTTTGCGCGAGGCACCCGCCGAGGCCTTGTGTGGTGAAAAGCTGTTGCACACCACGTCACGCCCGCAAGCCTGGCCCAGTTGGGCGGCGCAGCACGGCATCGAGCCCGGCGCGTTGAAACATGGCCAGGGGTTTGAGCATTTGTATTATTTACTGGAGGCGGCAGTGGCAGGATTGGGTGTAGCCATCGCCCCGCAGCCGCTGGTGGCCGAGGACTTGCGTGCGGGTCGCCTGGTGGCGCCGTGGGGTTTCAGTGAAACCCCGGCGCACCTGGCGCTGTGGCTGCCCAAGCGCGCCGCCGATGGGCGCGCCGGGCAACTGGCGCAGTGGCTCAAGGCTGAGCTACGGCGCGAACCGGTTTAGTCGCCGCGTTTGCACAGCAGATAAGCCGCGAGCAGGCCCAGTGCACCGACGGCGACGCCGGCTGTGGTCCATGGGTGCTCTTGTGCGTAGTCCCGGGTTGCAACACCGGTTTCGCGGATTTTGACTTTGCTTTCTTCGTAGGCATCGCTGATCAAGTGGCGGGAGTGCTTGAGGGCATTCTCGGCATTGCTTTTCAGGGCCTTCAAGGTTTTGCGCGACTCGTCGGATGCATCGTCCTTGAGGCTTTCCAAAGACTTGAGCAGGCTCGAAATCTCGGCTTCCATGCTTTCCAGCGACGCTTTGCGTAAAGAAGTGTTGGCCATGTGGACTCTCCTGAAGTGATTGAGTGGCGTGTGTAGATACCGACTGCGGCCGTTTCAGAAAGTGCAGTAAATCTGAACTTTCGGGTACGAACAGTCGCCAGAAGCAGTACGAACATTGACTGCTACGCTTGCTTAACGACCCTTAGGAGAACTGCCATGAGTGATCATCACACCTACAAGAAAGTTGAACTGGTGGGCTCGTCTACCTCCAGCATCGAAGACGCCATCAACAATGCGCTGGCCGAGGCCAACAAGAGCATCAAGCATCTGGAATGGTTCGAGGTGACTGAAACCCGTGGTCACATCAAGGACGGCAAGGCCGCGCACTTCCAGGTCACCCTCAAGGTGGGGTTCCGAATTGCCAGTAGTTGATCGCATCGGTTGAACTTGCTGACTGGCCGATTGCCATAACCTGCGCTACAACCAATGGGTGCCGATGCCACAAGCGTCGGCACGCTCTTTTCGATCAGCGCAAGGAAAGTAACGGATGAAGAAGTTCCTGTTAGCGGTAGGTTTGTTGAGCATTGCAGGCACGGCCCTGGCGGCGGGCAAGCCTTGTGAAGAGCTCAAAAGCGAAATTGCAGCGAAAATCGACGCCAAGGGCGCTTCGGGTTATTCGCTGGAAGTGGTGGATAAAGGCGCTGCGCCGAGCGATCACACAGTGGTCGGCACCTGCGAGGGTGGCACCAAGGAAATTGCCTACAAGCGCGGTTAATCCCGTGTTGCAGACATAAAAAACCGACGCGCTGCGTCGGTTTTTTTCGTCTGAAGGTTTTAGCCCTTCATCACCTGCGCCAGCAGCTCGTAGGAATGAATCCGGTCGGCGTGTTCGTACAGGTCGCTGGTGAAAATCAGCTCGTCGGCGCCGGTCTGCTCGATCAACACCTCCAACTTGGCGCGGATCTTCGCCGGGCCGCCGACCATTGCCAGGCCCAGGAAGCTGCCGACCGCGTCTTTTTCATGGGGCAACCACAAGCCGTCCATGGTTTTTACGGGTGGACGCTGCACCAGGCTTTGCCCGCGCATCAGCGCAAGGATGCGTTGGTAGACGGAGGTAGCCAGGTAGTCCGCTTGCTCGTCGGTATCTGCCGCGACCAGGGGAATGCCGAGCATCACGTAGGGTTTATCCAGCACGGCTGACGGTTTGAAGTGATTGCGGTACACGCGAATCGCCTCATGCATCAGGCGGGGTGCGAAATGCGAGGCGAAGGCGTAGGGCAAACCGCGTTCGCCTGCCAGCTGTGCACTGAACAAGCTGGAGCCGAGCAGCCACACCGGTACGTTAGTGCCGGTGCCAGGCACGGCGATGATCCGTTGGTCGGGAGTGCGAGGGCCCAGGTAGGCCATCAGCTCAGCCACGTCTTCCGGGAATTCATCCGCGCTGCCGGAGCGCTCACGGCGCAGGGCACGGGCGGTCATCTGGTCGGAGCCGGGCGCGCGGCCCAGACCCAGGTCGATACGGCCGGGGTAGAGGCTTTCCAGGGTGCCGAACTGTTCGGCGATCACCAGCGGCGCGTGGTTGGGCAACATCACGCCGCCGGAACCGACGCGAATGGTCGAGGTACCACCGGCCAGGTAGCCCAGCAGCACCGAAGTGGCCGAACTGGCGATACCGTCCATATTGTGGTGCTCGGCCACCCAGAAACGGTTGTAGCCGAATTTTTCCACGTGCTGGGCCAGGTCCAGGGAATTGCGCAGCGACTGCGCGATGCTGCCATTGGCGCGTACGGGCACCAGGTCGAGGGTGGAAAATTTTACGTCGGACAGCGATTTCATAAGCCTGCTTCTCCAATGGGGGCGCAGGCTTCTTAGACGAACCAAAACCTGCCGCTTCATGTGCATGTCTATGCAATGAGGGCATATACCCGAGATTCAATAGCGACTCAGGAAATTTCCTACTTGATTGCTAGGTTTCTCTCACAAGATGAACTTTGCCAGTCCGACTATCCTCAGAACCCTTACTGACGCAAAACCACCGTTCGAGGAGACCGCTATGAGTATTGTGAAAAAAGCATCCGCGCATTGGGAAGGTGACCTGAAGACAGGCCTGGGGTCCATTTCCACGGAAACCGGCGTGCTACGTGAAGCGCCCTACGGCTTCAAGGCGCGTTTCGAGGGTGGCAAGGGCACCAACCCCGAAGAACTGATCGGAGCGGCCCACGCCGGCTGTTTCTCCATGGCCTTTTCCATGATTCTCGGCGATGCCGGGCTCAAGGCCGACAGCATCGACACCCAGGCTGAAGTAACCCTGGACCAGGTCGACGGTGGTTTTGCGATCACCGACGTGCACCTGATCCTCAAGGCCAAGATTCCGGGTGCAAGCCAGGCGCAGTTCGATGAATTGAGCAAGAAGGCCAAGGAAGGGTGCCCAGTGTCCAAGGTGCTGAATGCGAAAATCAGCCTGGATGCCACGCTGGTCGGCTAATCCCTCTACTTCAGGAGCGAGCAGGCTCGCTCCTGAAGCCTCAAATATGATCGAATAGCCTGCAGCCTAAGCGCACATCCGTGCGCAGTGCATTCAGGGAGCTTCACACATGAAACGTTTTGCCTTGGCAATCATCTGCGGTGTATTGGCCACTTCGGCCGTGGCCGCGCCAAAAGATTGTGAAGAGCTCAGGAAAGAGATTGAAGTGAAGATCCAGGCCAAGGCGATTCCTTCGTACACCCTGGAAATCATCACCGCCGAAGAAGCCAAGAATCACGACAGTGCGATGATTGTCGGTTCGTGCGAAAACGGCACCAAGCGCATCATCTACCAGAAAAACAACGACTGATCAGATGCAGTTGACGCTGCGTTCCTCCGCGAGCAACTGACGCGCCGAGTCATACAGCCGGATATTCGGCGTGAAGGCCAGCGAGCGCCCTTCCAGCACGTAACGCTGGCCGGCCTGGAAGTGGTCGTATTCCAGGGTCATGAAGCAGGTGCGATACATCATCTGGCTGAGCCCACCCAAACCGCCGCCGGCCGGGACTTCAAAGTCGAAGCGCACCATCAGTTCGTGATGGCCGGGCGGGAATTGGAAGAAACGCCCATCCTCCAGGTTCTTGCCATCCAGGCGCTGCGCCATCACCAGCTTGGAACCCGGTGTCGGCGTGGTGAAGTCGACCCACGCTTGCTGTGGATCCGCCGGTGGCACGGGCGTGGTGGTGCAGGCACCGAGGAACAGGGCGGCAACGGGAAGCAAGAGCTGGCGCATGGCAGGCACTCAATGGGAAGGAAGTAGTGAGCCTGGCGCCGATGGCAGCAGACTCCCTATGAGTATAAACACGTCATGCCATGGAAAAATTCCGCACAGGCGCGATAGTCTGGCGAGCAAATTACCCAGGAGCGGTCGGGGCATGGTCAGGCGTTTTCTTCCAGGGGTGATGGTCTTGCTGCTCAGCGGCTGCTCCAGCGTGAGTTATTACAGCCAGTTGGCCAGCGGCCAATGGCAATTGCTGCGGGCCCGAGAGTCGGTGGAGCAGGTCTTGGCCGACCCGTCTCGCCCACCGCTGTTGCGCGAACACCTGGCGCAATCACAAAAAGCACGCACGTTCGCCAGTGAGCATTTGCACCTGCCGGACAACCAGAGCTACAGGTTGTATGCCGATATCGGTCGACCCTATGTGGTCTGGAATGTGTTTGCCACGCAGGAGTTTTCCCTGTCCCCCGAAACCCATTGCTTCCCCATTGCCGGTTGTGTGGCCTATCGCGGCTACTACAACCAGGGTGCGGCGCGCGGTGAGGCGGCGTTGTTGAAACAGCGCGGCATGGATGTGTCGATCGGTGGCGTCGAGGCCTATTCCACCTTGGGTTGGTTCAACGACCCGATCATGAATTCGATGATGAGCTGGGGCGATGAGCGCCTGGCCACGTTGATTTTCCATGAGCTGGCGCACCAACGTTTCTATGTGAAGGACGACACCGAGTTCAACGAGTCGTTTGCCAATTTCGTCGAGCAAGAAGGCACGCGGCAATGGCGTGCTGCGCGGGGGTTGCCGCCGCAGAGCCTGTCGACGTCGAAGCAGCGTGACCAGTTTATCCAGCTGGTCCTCGACACCCGGCAACGCTTGGAAAAACTCTATGCCCAACCGCTGGCCGCTGATGCGATGCGTCAGGCCAAGGCGGCCGAGTTCGAGCGTTTGCGCAGCGAGTACCGGCAACTGCGCGACAGCCAGTGGGGCGGGGATAAGCGTTATGACGCGTGGATCAACCAGCCGATGAACAACGCGCGGTTGTTGCCGTTCGGGCTGTATGACCAGTGGGTGCCGGCGTTTGCGGCGTTGTTTGCGCGGGAAGGTGGGGATTGGGTGAGGTTTTATAAGGCGGTGGAGAAGATCGGTGGGATGCCGATTGACCAGCGCAAAGCAGCGTTGAGGCAGTTGCAAGGTGATGGCCTTTAGGGCCTCTTCGCGAGCAAGCCCGCTCCCACATTCGGCCCCGTTCCTACCGAATAAATGCGGTCGAATGTGGGAGCGGGCTTGCTCGCGAAGGCGGTCTCAAGGCCGCTGTAGGAACGCCTGATGCATCTCACCCAATGTTTCAAAATGCCAAGTCGGCGCCTCGGCATTCAGCTCTTCGAAACTGCCAAACCCATACCCCACCGCTGCCGAATCCAACCCGTTGCTGCGCGCGCCGATCAGGTCATGCTTGCGGTCACCAATCATCAGGGTGGTGGCCGGGTCCAGGCCTTCCTCGCTCATCAAGTGGGCGATCAGTTCGACCTTGTTGGTGCGCGTACCGTCCAGTTCGCTGCCGTAGATCACCTTGAAGTGCTTGGCGAAATCGAAGTGCCGCGCGATCTCGCGGGCGAATACCCAAGGCTTGGAGGTGGCGACGTAGAGTTGGCGCCCCTGGCCGCTCAAGTCCTCCAGCAACGGCATCACACCGTCGAACACGCGGTTCTCATACAGGCCGGTCACCTTGAAGCGCTCGCGGTAGAAATTCACCGCCTCCCAGGCCTTGGCTTCATCAAAACCGTAGAACTGCATGAACGCTTGCAGCAACGGCGGGCCGATGAAGTGCTCCAGCTTGGTCAGATCCGGCTCGTCGATCCCCAGTTTGCCGAGGGCATATTGGATCGAGCGGGTAATGCCTTCGCGCGGGTCAGTGAGGGTGCCGTCCAGGTCGAACAGCACGGTTTGGTAGTGCAGGGTCATCGGTCGAATCCTTCAGCCAGGTGCAGGTCTTTGAGCTTCACGTAGTTCGCGGCGCTGTAGGTGAAAAAGGCGCGCTCCTTGTCAGTCAGCGGGCGGACTTGTTTAACCGGGCTGCCCACGTACAGGAACCCGCTTTCGAGTTTCTTGCCTGGCGGCACCAGGCTGCCGGCGCCGATGATCACGTCGTCTTCCACCACCGCGCCGTCCATGACGATGCTGCCCATGCCGATCAGGATGCGGCTGCCCACGGTGCAGCCATGCAGCATGACTTTGTGGGCGATGGTCACGTCGTCGCCGATCAGCAACGGGAAGCCCTCCGGATTGAAGGGCCCTGCGTGGGTGATGTGCAGCACGCAGCCATCCTGCACGCTGGTGCGCGCACCGATGCGGATGCGGTGCATGTCGCCGCGGATCACGGTCAGCGGCCAGACCGAGCTGTCGGCGCCGATTTCGACATCGCCGATCACCACCGCCGAAATATCGACAAAAGCCCCGGCGCCCAGGGCCGGCGTGTGGTTCTGATAGGTGCGAAGGGTCACGATAGCCTCTCTCTCTTCTGCTGATAGCTGCGGTGGGCGTTGATTGTAATTAAGATGGCCCCATCTTTGTTCTTACATGTTTCTTCAGCCAAGGTGCCAACCGTGAGCGCGAACAACCCGCTTCTGCAGTCCTACGACCTGCCGCCGTTCTCGGCGATCCGTGCCGAGCACGTCCAGCCGGCCATCGAACAGATCCTCGCCGACAACCGTGTCGCCATCGAAGGCATCCTGCAAAGTCAGGGGAAAAATCCGACGTGGGCCGGTCTGGTCCTGGCCATGGACGAACTGAATGACCGCCTGGGCGCCGCCTGGAGCCCGGTCAGCCACCTCAACGCCGTGTGCAACAGCGCCGAACTGCGCGAAGCCTACGAAGGCTGCCTGCCGGCGTTGAGCGCCTACTCTACCGAGATGGGCCAGAACCGTGCACTGTTCCAGGCCTTCGAAGCCCTGGCCAACAGCCCGGAAGCCGCCGGTTTCGACGTGGCGCAAAAAACCATCCTGGAACACTCCCTGCGTGACTTCCGTCTGTCGGGTATCGATCTGCCGCCGGAGCAGCAAAAACGCTACGCCGAAGTGCAGAGCAAGCTATCCGAGCTGGGCAGCAAATTTTCCAACCAATTGCTGGATGCCACCCAGGCCTGGACCAAACACGTCACCGACGAAGCCACCCTCGCCGGCCTGACCGATTCGGCCAAGGCGCAAATGGCCGCCGCCGCCCAGGCCAAAAGCCTCGACGGCTGGTTGATCACCCTGGAATTCCCAAGCTACTACGCGGTGATGACCTACGCCCAAGACCGCGCCCTGCGTGAAGAAGTCTACGCGGCCTACTGCACCCGTGCGTCGGACCAAGGCCCGAATGCCGGTCAGAACGATAACGGCCCGGTGATGGAACAGATCCTCGACCTGCGTCAGGAGCTGGCCAAGCTGCTGGGTTATGCGTCGTTCTCCGAATTGAGCCTGGCCACCAAAATGGCCGAGTCCAGCGACCAGGTGCTGAGCTTCCTGCGCGACCTGGCCAAGCGCAGCAAGCCGTTTGCCGCCCAGGACCTGCAGCAGCTCAAGGCCTACGCCGCCGAACAAGGCTGCGCCGACCTGCAAAGCTGGGACAGCGGTTTCTACGGCGAAAAACTCCGCGAGCAACGCTACAGCGTGTCCCAGGAAGCCCTACGCGCCTACTTCCCGATCGACAAAGTGTTGAGCGGCCTGTTTGCCATCGTGCAACGCCTGTATGGCATCGAGATCGCCGAGCAAAAAGGCTTCGACACCTGGCACCCGGATGTCCGCCTGTTTGAAATCAAGGAAAACGGCCAGCACGTCGGCCGTTTCTTCTTCGACTTGTACGCCCGCGCCAACAAGCGTGGCGGCGCCTGGATGGACGGCGCGCGCGACCGTCGCCGCAAAATCGACGGCGTACTGCAAAGCCCGGTGGCCAATCTGGTGTGCAACTTCACCCCGGCCGACCGCGGCAAGCCTGCCCTGCTGACCCACGATGAAGTCACTACCCTGTTCCACGAATTCGGCCACGGCCTGCATCACCTGCTGACCCGTGTTGAACATGCTGGCGTATCCGGCATCAACGGCGTGGCCTGGGATGCGGTGGAGTTGCCGAGCCAGTTCATGGAGAACTGGTGCTGGGAGCCGGAAGGCCTGGCGTTGATCTCCGGTCACTACGAGAGCGGCGAACCACTGCCCCAGGACTTGCTGGAAAAAATGCTCGCCGCCAAAAACTTCCAATCCGGCTTGATGATGGTGCGTCAGCTGGAGTTTTCGCTGTTCGACTTCGAACTGCATGCCACCCACGGTGATGGCCGCAGCGTGGCCCAGGTGCTCGAAGGCGTGCGCGATGAGGTGTCGGTGATGCGTCCGCCGGCCTACAACCGCTTCCCCAACAGCTTCGCGCACATTTTCGCTGGCGGTTATGCGGCGGGTTACTACAGCTACAAGTGGGCTGAAGTGTTGTCGGCGGATGCCTTCTCCAAGTTTGAAGAAGAGGGCGTACTCAACGCTGAGACCGGCCGCGCCTTCCGCGAGGCGATCCTGGCGCGTGGCGGTTCCCAGGAACCGATGGTGCTGTTCGTCGACTTCCGCGGACGTGCGCCGTCGATTGACGCACTCTTGCGCCACAGCGGCCTGAGTGAGGACGCGGCAGCATGAGTGAAGGGCCTGTGATCACCAAAAAGCAATTTATCGCCGGGGCGGTCTGCCCGGCGTGCAGCGAGCCGGACAAGTTGAAGATGTGGACCGAAGACAACGTGCCCCATCGCGAGTGCGTGGCTTGCGGCTATACCGACACGCTGAATGACCAGGGGCTGTCGGTGCCCAAGGAATTGGGCACGCGGGTGAATACGTCTGCGTTGAAAGCCCCAGCGGACCCCAAGGTGCAGGCGGTGCAGTTCTTTCCTAATCCGAAGCTGAAAAAAGACTGACAACGTTGATGTCTTCGCCCTGAAACAAAAACTTCAGGGCGAAGAGCGTTAAGCATTTACACCCTTCTCTGCTGTGGCGTGTTCCAGGATGACAACTCCCTGTTGTTGTCTTCAAGGAAGCACCATGCCCGACCCCAATCCCTTGTTGCAGGATTATCACCTGCCGCCTTTCTCGGCTATTCGTGCCGAACACCTCGTGCCAGCTGTCGATGCGATCGTGCTGCACAGTCGCAACGAAGTCGCCCGCATCACCGCCAGCCAGCGGCACTATCCAAACTGGGATGATCTGGTGCTGGCGATGGAAGCCGTTACCTCTCGTATCGACGAGGTGTTAGTTGTGATCTCCCTCCTCGACAGCGTAAACACCGATCAGCAGTGGATGGAAGCCAGCGCGCAAGCCACTTTTCGGGCCGTAGAGTTCGTGAGAGAACTGACGAGTCATCGTGGGCTGTTCGACTGCTACAAAATGTTGGTTGAGAGCTCACCAGCAGCTCTGTTCGATGCGTCCCGTCAGAGTTTGCTGAGGCGCACCCTGAGTAGGTTTCGGCTAGCGGGTATCGAGTTGGAGCCCGCTGCGCAAAAAAGACTGGCGACGCTCGACCGTGAAATTGCCGGTCTCCAGCAATCGTTCCTGACTCGGTTGGAACAGGCCAACAGCGCGTGGCGCAAGCACATCACCGATGAATCAGTGCTGCAGGGACTTTCTTCGGCGCTCAAAGCGCGTATGGCACGCAATGCCCGTGCGGTTAACCTGCAAGGTTGGCTGATGACATTGAATGAGGAGAGTTACCGCGACTGCATGGCTTACGCGCAGAATCGAATATTGCGAGAGGAGATTTTCACCGCCTACAACACGCGTGCTTCTGACCTGGGTCCGCACGCCGGGCAGTTCGACAATGGTCCGTTGTTGCAGAGGCTGATGGTCAGCCGTAATCAAAAAGCCAAGCTATTGGGTTACACCAACTTTGTTCAATTGGCACTCGAATTCCAAATTTTGGATACCGATGATCAAGTGCTGGCTTTTATTCGTGACCAGATTTCGGTATCACGCACAGTCTTCGCCCATGACAAGCAGGCGATCACGGCATTGGGTCAAGAGCTTGGGCTGGCAGACCTGCAACCCTGGGACCACGCCTTTCTGGCGCAAATCATTCGGCAAAGAACCAGTGGTATTGCCGAAGAGGAACTGCGCGTCTATTTTCCCCTCGATACCACCTTATCTCGGTTGTTTGCGCTAGTGGGGCGTCTGTTCGACATCCAAATTATCGAACTGTATGGCTTCGACTCCTGGGCACCCGGGGTTCGCCTCTTTCAGCTACTGGATCAGGGTGAAGTGCTGGGTCAGATCTATTTCGTACCCTATCGGCAAAATGCCGCAGACTTCCCCTACGCATTATCGTTGAGAAACCGCTGGACTACGGCTGAAAGTCGCAGAGTGCAACCGATGGTCGTGCTCTTTAGCCAGTTTGAAGGGGCTCCTGATGAGCCTTGTTTGCTCGGGCATCGGCAGCTCAAGATCCTTTTTCATGAGTTCGGTCACTGCTTCCAGCACATGATGATGGGCTTAGGCTATCGCACCAAAATGGGCGTCGATGATGTGGGTATGGACAGTGCGGAATTTTGCGGTCAATTCTTTGAACGCTGGTGTGATTCACCTGAATGCCTTGTCTGGCTTTCCAGTCATCACGAAACGAGCGCGAATTTGCCTGAGACGTTAGCCCGGCAGCAAGTGGCGTATGCCAACACCCAGACCTCTTGGGCGCGTGCAGAGTCATTGACCATGGCGTTGTTTGATATCGAAGTGCACCGCACTCAAGGCGATGGCCGCACTATTGAGCAGATATTCGCGAGTGCCAACCGTGAAGTCGGGCACCTTCCGGCGCTGGACGCTGTGCGTTACGCCAATGGCTTCAGCCACATGGTGTCGGGATATGAAAGCGGATTTTATGCCTACCAATGGTCTGAAGTGCTGGCACGTGCAGCCTTCAAAAGGTTTGAGCAAGAGGGTGTGTTCAACCCGCAGACGGGTCGTGCGTTTCGCGAGCTCGTGCTTGCTCCCGGTCACTCTCGATCGTTGGTTGAATCGGTTCGGTTATTTTTAGACGTTACACCCGGCAACGCAGTTTGAATTCAGGAGCCAGTGTTGGCAGTGTTCATCCAACTCTTCATCGAACACAGGGCGAAGGCACTGGTGCTGCATTCTCCATTGAGTAACGCATGGCGTAACTTGGCGACATCGGCCCTCATCATGTAGCGAACACCGTCTTTGAAGCCATTGCTGGTGCCGAAGCCGCCCAAGGTCATCTCGTTCAACGCTTCCTCCTTGCTCCACCCCTGAATCACCACCCGATACATTGCCGCCATCAGGCCGGTACGGTCAGAGCCGTGCTTGCAATGCATCAGCACCGGGCCGTTGGTTTCGGCTTCCTGGATGGCTCTCAGCGCCGCCAGCACGTCGGAATCATCCACATGGTTGGTGCGATAAGTCAGCTGTACCTGGCGGATATCGGGGGATTTGAGCCAGTCGGCATCGGATTCCGGCAGGAAATTGATCACGGTGCCGATCTTGAGCTTTTCCAGCAGGGGCGCTGCGTTACTGTCCGGTAGCGCGCTGCGATAAAGCGTGGGTGTCATCTGGTGAAGGTTGTATTGGCTGCCCACTGGTTGTGCCCACTCGGGGGAACGGATGGAGATCGGCTCGTCGGCTTGAACGAAGGCACTGGAAAACAGCGCGATGAACGCGAGGCCGAAGGCCGGTAGCCATTGATTCTTGAGCATGGGTGACATGACCGAGCAGGAGATAGGTGAATGCCGCTCAGGTTGGTCCAAGGGGGGTCAATGATGTGTGAGGACGCCGTCAAAGAACCGTGAATCCTCAGTCTTTAGTCGCTGAAGCGCTTCTCTCGATGCATAGCCTGCTATCATTTGTAACCATTGATTGCCGAAAAAAGCCAAGCCGCTCACCAGAAGCCGGCTGATAAACCCGTGACCACATGATGAGGTGCCACCATGTCTGATCAAGATCAAGACAACCCCCGGCGTGACTTTCTGCGCAAATCCTTGACCTTGATCCCGGTGGTCACGGTTGCCAGCACCGGCCTTGGCGGCTCGATGCTGATGGCCACGCCTGAGCCGGCCCAGGCCGCGCCGGCCAAGCCTAAAGCCAGCGAAAAGGCCTACGAGCCCACGTATTTCACCGCCGAGGAATGGGCGTTTATCAACGCCGCTGTCGCGCAGCTGATTCCCGCCGATGCCCAAGGCCCAGGTGCCCTGGAAGCGGGTGCGCCGGAATACATTGACCGCCAGATGAACACGCCATACGCCAGCGGTGCCCTGTGGTTCATGCAAGGTCCGTTCAACGCGGATGCGCCGCCGGAGATGGGCTGGCAGAGCAAATTGGTGCCCAAGGAGATCTATCGTTTGGGCATTGCCGCGACGGATGCTTGGTCGAAAGCCTTCAACGGCAAAGTTTTTGCTGCGCAAGACAGCGCTACCCGAGACGATATGTTGCGCCGTCTGGAGGCTGGCGGCGGTGAGGTGACAGCGCATTTCGAGGCGGTGCCGCCCAAGATGTTTTTCAACCTGTTGTTGCAAAACACCAAGGAAGGCTTCTTCTGCGACCCGATCCACGGTGGCAACAAAGGCATGGTCGGCTGGACCATGATCGGCTTCCCCGGCGCTCGCGCCGACTTCATGGACTGGGTTGAACGCAACGAGCAATACCCTTTCCCGGCAGTTTCCATCCGCGGCGAGAGGGCATAAACGTGGCGACCATCATGAAGAAAGTCGATGCAGTGATCGTAGGCTTCGGCTGGACCGGCGCTATCATGGCCAAGGAGCTGACGGAAGCAGGCCTGAACGTGGTAGCGCTGGAGCGCGGCCCGATGCAGGACACTTACCCGGACGGCAACTATCCCCAGGTCATCGACGAATTGACCTACAGCGTGCGTAAAAAACTCTTCCAGGACATTTCTAAAGAGACGGTGACCATTCGCCATAGCGTGAATGATGTCGCCCTGCCCAACCGTCAGTTGGGTGCGTTCCTGCCGGGCAATGGTGTGGGCGGTGCGGGTCTGCATTGGTCGGGTGTGCACTTTCGGGTCGATCCGATCGAGCTGCGCATGCGCAGCCATTACGAAGAGCGTTACGGTAAAAACTTCATTCCCAAGGACATGACCATCCAGGACTTCGGCGTGAGTTACGAAGAGCTGGAGCCGTTCTTCGACTACGCAGAAAAAGTCTTCGGCACTTCCGGCCAAGCCTGGACAGTGAAAGGCCAACTGGTTGGCGAAGGCCGTGGCGGCAACCCGTACGCGCCCGACCGTTCCAACCCGTTCCCGCTGGAATCGCAGAAGAACACCGTCTCTGCACAGCTGTTTCAGAAAGCGGCTAGCGATGTGGGTTACAAACCCTACAACCTGCCATCAGCCAATACGTCGGGGCCTTACACCAACCCCTACGGCGCCCAGATGGGGCCGTGCAACTTCTGCGGTTTTTGCAGCGGCTACGTCTGCTACATGTACTCCAAGGCGTCGCCGAACGTGAACATCCTGCCGGCGTTGCGCCAGGTGCCGAATTTTGAACTGCGGCCCAATTCCCACGTGCTCAAGGTCAATCTTGACAGCACCAAGAGCAAGGCCACGGGTGTGACGTACATCGACGCCCAGGGCCGGGAATGCGAGCAACCGGCGGACCTGGTGATCCTCGGCGCGTTCCAGTTCCACAACGTGCGCTTGATGCTGCTCTCCGGTATCGGCAAGCCCTACGACCCGATCACCAACGAGGGCGTGGTGGGCAGGAACTTCGCCTACCAGAACATGGCGACCATCAAGGCGTTCTTCGACAAGGACACCTACACCAACAACTTCATCGGCGCGGGAGGCAATGGCGTGGCCATCGATGACTTCAACGCCGACAACTTCGACCACGGGCCCCATGGCTTTGTGGGCGGTTCGCCGATGTGGGTCAACCAGGCCGGTAGCCGGCCGATTGCCGGTACGTCCAACCCGCCGGGCACCCCCGCCTGGGGCAGCGCGTGGAAGCGTGCCACCGCCGATTACTACACTCACCAGGTGTCGATGGATGCCCACGGTGCCCATCAATCCTACCGGGGTAACTACCTGGATCTGGACCCGGTGTACCGCGATGCCTACGGCCAGCCGTTGCTGCGGATGACATTCGACTGGCAGGAAAACGACATCAAAATGAACCGTTTCATGGTCGAAAAAATGGGCAAGGTCGCTGAGGCGATGAACCCCAAGGCCATTGCCGTGCTCGGTAAAAAAGTCGGCGAGCACTTCAACACAGCGTCGTACCAGACCACCCATTTGAACGGTGGCGCGATCATGGGCACCGACCCGAAAACCAGTGCGTTGAATCGCTACCTGCAGTGCTGGGATGTACACAACGTGTTTGTCCCAGGCGCATCCGCTTTCCCACAAGGCTTGGGCTACAACCCTACAGGGCTGGTGGCGGCGTTGACCTATTGGTCGGCGCGGGCCATCCGCGAGCAGTACCTGAAAAACCCCGGCCCGCTGGTTCAGGCATAAGGAGCGATGACCATGAAAGCACTTGTTATCGCGACGTTTGCCCTATTGAGCAGTTGCTCGATCAGCGCGGCTGAAACCGACTTGGTCAAGCAGGGGGAATACTTGGCCCGCGCGGGTGACTGCGTGGCCTGCCATACCGCCAAGGGCGGTAAGCCATTCGCCGGCGGCCTGCCGATGGAAACCCCCATCGGCGTGATCTATTCCACCAACATCACCCCGGACAAGACCGGCCTGGGCGACTACAGCTTCGAAGACTTCGATAAGGCCGTGCGCCATGGTGTCGCCAAAAGCGGTAGTACGCTTTACCCGGCGATGCCCTACCCGTCTTATGCGCGTGTCAGCGAAAGCGATATGCAGGCGCTGTATGCGTATTTCATGAAGGGTGTTGAACCGGTCGCCCAGGAGAACAAGGACAGCGATATTCCCTGGCCACTGAGCATGCGCTGGCCGTTGGCGGCGTGGCGCTGGATGTTTGCGCCCGAGGTGGCCGACTACCAGGCGCCGGCTAACGCTGACCCTGTGATCAGCCGCGGTGCTTACTTGGTGGAAGGCCTTGGTCACTGCGGCGCGTGCCATACGCCACGGGCGTTGACCATGCAGGAAAAAGCCCTGAGTGCCGCTGACGGCAACGCCTTCTTGTCCGGCAGCGCGCCGCTGGAAGGTTGGATCGCCAAAAGCCTGCGCGGTGACCACAAGGATGGCCTCGGCAGCTGGAGCGAGGAGCAACTGGTGCAGTTCCTCAAGACCGGCCGCAGTGACCGCAGCGCGGTATTTGGTGGCATGAGCGACGTTGTCGTCCACAGCATGCAGTACATGTCGGAAAATGACCTGACGGCTATCGCCCGTTACCTCAAGAGCCTGCCGGCGGTGGATCCCAAGGATCAGCCGCACCAGTACGACAAGCAAGTGGCCGAGGCATTGTGGAAAGGCGATGACAGCCAGCGCGGCGCCTCGGTGTATATCGACAACTGCGCGGCCTGCCACCGTACCGATGGCCATGGCTACACGCGGGTGTTCCCGGCGCTGGCGGGCAACCCGGTGTTGCAGACGGCGGATGCCACGTCGTTGATCAACATCGTGTTGAACGGCGGCACCTTGCCGGCGACCCACACGGCACCGTCGACCTTCACCATGCCGGCGTTCGCCTGGCGGTTGTCGGACCAGGAAGTGGCGGATGTGGTCAGTTTCATCCGTGGCAGCTGGGGCAATCAGGGCGCGCCGGTGAAGGCCAGCGATGTGAAGGACCTGCGCCACAACGACATGCGCACTACCTCCGGTGATGACCTGGGGCAAGTGACGCAGAAGCACTGAGGCTTGCCTGACCGCCAAACGGCACTGGTCAGAACCCTTGCGCCTCGATACTGTATATAAAAACAGTATCGAGGCGCTTTCATGTCTACTCCGCTGCCGCCCCGTGGTCGGGGCACGGCCACCAACCTGCATAACCGCTTTGCGCCTACGGTGAGCGTGGCCGAGGACGATGGCTGGTTTCAGGAAGTGCCACCGACCCAGGGCACCGAAGTGCGTATCGAGACGGCCAAGAGCATCATCACCCGCAATAACTCGCCGGACTTGCCGTTCGATCGCTCCATCAATCCCTACCGTGGCTGTGAGCATGGCTGTATCTATTCTGCGATAAGACACTGACCAGATTTAAGGATCCCTTTGACCTTGCTCTGGTTAGGTAAAAGCTTGAGAATAAGGCAAATCGCCACCAAGCAAGGAGTGCGTTCGGATGTACGCTAATCGAAAGAGTAAAGTTAAAGCCTGCTACGCTGCCAAAGTTTATACTTGCCAATTTATTAAGGGATAAGAATATGGGCGGTATTGTAGGTGGAATACTGGCATTTTATATACTCTGTAAGCCTCTTGAATGGGGTTTATTAAAAAGATTTTTTAATGGATATAATGCAATTGTGCTATGCAGTTCGGCCATAGTATTTTTCTCTATCCTTATTCTATGGTATTTCAATAGAAGCGCATCATATGCCTTTCATCCTTCTTTGTTTTTTGACTATTTTTTGGCGGCGATAATACTTCCTTTAGTGCGTATTTTTTTACATAAGCGCAAGGCGAAAAAACTCGCTCAAATGGAAAGTCAAGCAAAAGGATAGGTGAGGGTTATGGGAGACTTTGAAAGAACGTTTGGTGCTGGCGCGAATCTTGACTCTATAATAGATGGATATAATAGAGACTACCGCCGAGAACAGAGAAGCTCTGGCGGATTTTCAAAATCAAGAATTGATGATAAAGCTACTAAAACTTTTCCATCATTTCAAGAAGCTATGAGCTGGGCAAAGGCTAATCCAGGACAAGTTATCACCCGAATTCCTGGGCAGGAAGGGTTTATGGTTAAATCCCGCTAAGTGAAATTTCCAATAATAGCTTTTTGCTCGGTTATGACTAACTCCGATAGTTGAATTTTGCATCCCCAAACCCTCTAATCAGAGGGGAATTTAATATAGCTGTATCTATTAGTCGATAAGACACTCATGCAATTGGCAAGGGTTTCGCACCACCTCTGAACCTCGAAAATCATACATCCAGTGCCAAACACAAGAGGGAAATGATACCTTTTGGCAAAGACAAGGGAGGGTTGATTAGCTATGAAAAAGTGGATATATGAAAAATCACTAGCAATATGTTTGGGGGCATTGGCGCTTTTCATTCTTATATGGTGCACGGTCTCGTATATTGGGGTTCAAGTAACTTATGTATTAGGTCCAATAATTTTATTTTTTGGTCTAACAGCATATTTTTCTGCTCCATCTGAATAAGAACAAAATGAGGAATAATGGAAATGAAACAGGGCATGGAGGATGAGGATAATCAAATTAGCGATGATGAATGGTTCGACATTATTAAAGCAGGTGAAATTGACCAAGTTGAAAGAGGAAAATCGAGAGTTTCAATACTCAATAATCCTGATGCTATGGATTGCACTGTATTTAGGTTAAGTCAAAATCAATCCGTGGAAGAGTATTTAGACGTTGGGGATGCAAAAATTGTTTTTTTAGGAAAATACCTTGTCCCGGATGATTTGGATGAGGAAGAACTAAAGGATTATGAGAATTTAAACTTGGACTGTTTGTTTGAAGTGCTATTAGAGTTCAAGGAAGATAAGCTCAAAAAAACATCGGTAGATATTTGGGATGTAATAACCGTCTTCCCAGGAAACGGCTTGGTGTTAGGGTGGGAGCTTTTTAATTTTTCGGAAAGTGAAAGTGGGCTGAAATGTATTATTCATAGGTTTAGAGAGGTTGATAGCGTAGCGAATCTACCTTGAAGATCATAAGATGTGTATCTATTACGCGATAAGCTCCCCGCCCAAGCGACGCATAGTCGCGGGCGCACTATCCGGGCAGGTTTAGCCCAGTTTGACCGTCAGGACCCTTTAGGGGACGTTACAGACGGTCAATAGACAGGTATGAACCAACAGGAAGGGATAGCAAAATAGCTTTTAATGCTTCTCTGCTTCTCTGCCTTTACAAAAAAACAAAGTAAATAACGGCAGTATCTGCCGCAAACGAAAACAACTAGTTAAGAATTTTTCGATTTAAGAAGAATTTAAAAATAAATGCTACTGTTTAGTTAAAGCACTTTTATCTCCAATCTGCATAGTAAATTACCCCTCTCTTAAAGGTCTTAATAAAGTCTTACATCTTAAGAACCTCTCAACACCAATAAAATCAATGCTTGCAAGAAATAAAAGTTGATAATCTAATCAACCGAAGTTGATTTTTTAATCAACTGCAAGTTGACGGGTTTATCAACCAGAGTTGACGATTTAATCAACTGTTAAAAATGCTATTTCACCAGAAAATAAAGCTTTTGAGATGGTTTTCTCAAAAAAAACAACTATTTCTCACTTGCATCTACTTTTTATCAATTCAAATGCTACTCTATTTATATAAACATAATATAGGTGCATTAATGAATGATTCAATGAACGGTTTAGAAATAGAAAATGATGATGGACGCATCGGCGCTTTACAAAGAGAGTGTTTAAAGAAAGAGTTGAATGATAAAACATTAGAAGCTGTGGATGATTTATTGGGTGATAAAAAATCTGACATTAATGTTAACGTAAATGTAAAACGAGATAAGCCGAAAGTAATACTGGGTCAGTTCTTTATCGGCTTTGCAGAAAATCTTTTACAGCTTGATTTAAAACCTACCGAATTTAAAGTTGTTATATATATATTGAAAATGATGGACTATGGAAATTTAGTGAGTCTTAAACAGTCAACAATTGCAAAAGATTTAAAGCTTGATAAAAGTGCGGTTAATAGAGCTTGGAAAGAACTAATTACAAAGAAGGTTTTAGTTGATAACAACGGTCATATCTTTTTTAATTCCAATTTTTGTGCCAAAGGCTTATCAAGCTCATTAGATAAAGAAAGAATTGAGAATCTAAAGCGCAGTAATGTTTCTGACGGCGGCCGCAAAAACTGAGTGCAACACCTCACCCTCCGGTAAGGTGCC